>JBNKDD010000253.1:0-8331 GCA_050288085.1 Anaerolineae bacterium | reverse complement strand
GCTTCTTTCTGCTGGTATAATGTGCCCCGACATGCAGATTACCCGTTTATGGGGATTCTGGCAACGTGACTTCAGCCCTCACCCTAAATCCCTCTCCCTCATGGAGAGGGACTTAAGAGAACAGCTTTTCTTGAAGGGGGCGAGGGTGATAGTCGATGCAAATTTCTACAACAAACGCAAACCGGGAAGACTTGATGCAATGCAAACAGACTCACCTGAGATACAACCGCGTTTCTACGTCCGCCTGATCCTGGCGGTGAATGCCCTGCTGATGGTGATCCAACTGACGCAGATTCAGCGCGAGTGGATCACGACTCCCTCTCATGTACGGGGGGAGGTCGCGGTCTGGTCGCTGGCGATCATCACGGTGCTGGCCTGGCTGTTCAGCCTGATCGGGTTCAGGACGATTAAGGCGGTGTTCAGGCCGGTGATGCGCTGGCTGTTTGCCGACCGGCTGCGCGCCTGGGTGGCGGCGTTTGGGCTGTTCGAGTTCTGGGTGCTGTTCGGGCAGGCGGTTGATCATCATGCGCTGTTTTCGCATGGCGCGGAGATGTTTGGGGTCGCGGCGTTTGTAGATGCGGTGGGACTGCTGCTGGCGCGGCATGTCTATGGGCCTGATGCCCCCCGTGATGCTCCACCCCCGGTGTTCGCATCATCCGCCCCCTCATGCAGACCAAACGGCCCTAAGCCGTTTGCTTTGGGGGCATCGGGAGGGAGGATAAAGGCTGGCCTGACTCCCTGGCTGTTGAGTGTGGTGATCGTCCTGGCTGCGTTTGCGGTCAGTGTGTGGATGTGGCTGTATGCGCCGCCGCTCGGCTATGGGCACTCGGATTCGTATCGGTACTTTTATGGCAGTGAGGGCTTTTTAGGGCGCGCCCCGTTTGATTTCGATTGGTACACCTATCCCTATCCGTTCACTATCGCCTTGACTCGCTTATTGGCCGACACGATGGTCAGTATAACGCTGCTCCAACATGTGGTGCGGCTGGCGGTGGCGCTGACGATCTTCTGGTGTCTGCGGCGAGCCAATCAATGGATGGCGTTTGGCGTTGGATTGATGTTGGCGCTGTCACCGATTACGGCGTTTCAGGCGCATTCGCTGTTGAGTGAGAGTATTTACGGTGGGCTGGTGGCGGTGATCGCGCTGCTGGCGTTTGTCGCGTCGCAGCGGAATGAGCGGCTGTACCTCGCGGCGCTGATCGGGATTGGGGTTCTGCTGGGCTGGGTGTCGCTGTTTCGACCGGCGGGGCGGCTGCTGGTCGTCCCGGTGATTGCGGTTGTCGCGGGGTTTGGGCGGTCGTGGAAACGGCCCCTGGTGATCGCCGGGAGCTTTGCGGTGATGGTGGTGGTGCTGGCTTTCGGGCAGCTTTCGATTGATGGGAACTTCCGGTTTGGGACGGATGATGAATCTTATTATGCCTTCCCGCTGGTTTACCTGGGGCTGTTCGATGTGGATAATGGGCCTGCTGCCGAGAGCTATCAGAGGATGATCGTGGAGTGGGAGGGATGCGATTACACTTTCCCGCCGGATCGGGGGCACCTGCCGGAGCATTGGCCGCATATTCTGCATAACTGCTCGGTGGCCTACAATGCGGCGACCGGGGCGGAGCTATCTACAAAAGACCTGTACTTCGAGGCGATCCGGGCACAGCCCAGAAAGTTTATCGGGGGGATGTGGCGTGAGATGCGGCTGTACCTGACTCACAGCGATACCGACGCGGTGGCCCAGGATCGGATGGAGCCGCAGCGTTACATTGTCCGCAGCTTTGCCAATGTCGATGCCTGTGAGGGGGAGCGCCCGGAGATATTTGATCAGAGCACTATCGATAGCTGGGCGGACTATTCGTGTACCTATCAGGTGAATGTGGTGTCCGACGAGTCGATGCAGGGGGCTTACCGACTGTCGCTTAACCTGATGCAGCCTTACCGGTTGCAGGGCGAATCGGTCTGGGCACGGTTCTGGGCAATGCTGGCGTTGGGCGCTTTCCTGCTGCTTGAATCGCAGCCGCGCAGCCGGTCGGTGCTGGTGCTGTGCCTGCTGTTTATCGGCTATCACGCGGGGGTAACGGTGTTCGGGTTGTTCCCCAGGCCGCGCTATGTGTTTGTCATGGCTCCGGCGTTTGTGATCGTGTCTGCGCTGTTGTACTTCACATTGGTTGACGAGATTGTCCGTTCGCGGTCACGGGCAGCGCGGCTCATGGCGGTGGCAGGGTTGGTGGTGATCCCGTTCCTGCCGGGGTTGGCTAAGCATCTGTGGGTTGACCAGGTGTGGAGGGGGGAGTATTACCAGAATATCGATCTGGCGGGTAAACCGACGGTGGTGCGGGATGATCCGGTGGTGACCTTTGACTGGGGCGAGAATCCGCCGTTCGAGGGGTGGGAGGCGGATGGCTTCTCGGCTCGGTGGGAGCGCAGCGCATTATTTGACGAGGGGGTATATACCTTCGCGGTGCGGAGTGACGACGGCGTGCGGGTGTATGTCGATGGGGAGTTGATGATCAATAACTGGTACATCGGTGGGCATGACTGGATCAGCGTCGAGCGGCGGATGACTGCCGGACGGCACCGGCTGACGGTCGAGTATTTCGAGGATCAGGGGGCGGCGTCGATCCAGATGGGGTATTTTCCGAGCGAGGGTGAATAGATGAGAAAGATACACAAGCTATTGCTGATGGCAGCTTTGTTGCTTTTGGTGGGCTGCAAGCCAGATGATCCGGTGGTGACGTTTGTCAAATATGAGCCGGACCCGATCATATGGCGGGAGCATTGGGTTGAAGGCGAAGAGGACGTTCAATTGATACTCAGGCGGATGGACGCTATCGACCAGAATGTAGTCTTTCTTTCCGGGGAAATTTCTATGCAGTCGCATGTCAGCGATTATCGTTCTGTTTTGCTGCGTTCCGATAACGACGGGAAAAACTGGCATGAGGTCATGCCGCCCGAATACGGAAGCGTAATCGAAGACATTGATTTTGTGGGCAACGGTCAGGGATGGGCACTTGTTACCTGGACGCGCGAATCCGTAGGGGCTTCGAAAGTGTTTCATACGGTCGATTATGGCAAAACGTGGGATGAACTCTCTATTGTTGGGGGGACATTCTGGTCCCTGCTTTCGTTTGAAATGATGGATGCACAGCATGGTCAAATCGAATTTATTTTCGAGACTGGTCCTCCACATGCTGGCTATTATGCCTTTGTAACGGATGATGGCGCTGTTACCTGGGAACAGGAAACTTTCATTCCATTGGAGGGCGACCGGGAACAAAGGGAAGCGCTACGTAATTCCTGGCGAGAAGGGGTACAGGAAGAAAGGGTACCTTATCAAACCGGGGATGGCTGTGAATGGAAGCTGGAACAAGCCGACCGCGATGAGTCGTACTCTGTGAAGCGGCGGTTGTCGCCGGATGATGAGTGGGTGACTACGGCGGTTATTCCCATCGATTATATTATTCAGGATGGGGACATCAGTTTGCCATAAGCAACCACACAATTGTCGCGGCGATGAACAGCAGCAGGCTTAGACTGTATCGGGGGCGGGGGGCAAAGATCAACAGGATTAACAGCCAGAGGGTGCTGTAGATCGTGGCGAGGGCGGTGGTCAGGATGTTCGTGCTGATAAAGATCATGCTGGCGATCCCGATCCCTGACAGGATAAGCCCCAGGATCCACGCATTATCAGCGGCTGCGGATAAGCGAACCCCTTCGGCCTGGGCTTTGAAGCCGATCATCATCCGGCGTTCCATGATGTAATGCAGCGGCACCATGAAGAAATCGGCGATTCTGCCGAGCAGGTTGGGTTGTTCCAGCTTGTGGTTGCGGAGGATCAGGCGGGTTTGTTGGTCGTTGACCGGGATCAGGACGAAGGCTCCCCAATCCTCCAGGACATAAGCCTTCCCCGGATCAACGGCGGTGACTCGGAAATTGTACTTGATGACGCTCTTCGACTCGTCCACCGATCCGGGTACAATCCGGCCCATCTCCATATCGGTGGATTGATCCTCTGCCTCGTGCATCTCATAACCTAACAGTTTCTCGATAAAAGCATAACTGAAGAAGCCACCCCGGTCTGCGCCCAGTTGGATGATCGTCTGCCAGACTTCGGCAATGGACGCGTTGATGGTTATGGCGCGGGTGGAGGTGCTGCCTGATGCAAGGTCATCGCCGAATAACGGCATGCTCGTTTCAGCCTTGGATGTTCCCCAGGTTAAGATTCTGGGGCGCAGGAAAACGATATAGATCACTACCTGAAGGCCAATGATCAGGATCGATTGGGCAATCGGTGACATGTTTTGCTCCCGGTATGCCAGCGATAAGGAAAAGGGGCGATCCCGATGTACCAGATCGCCCCTGCAAGTAACGTTGTATTGTTCGATTCGACTAGTCGGCGGAGGCCGCTTCGAGGGCCTTTGCGCCTGCTTCGTCCTCGATCAACTCGTCTTCACGGTCGGAGCGTCCGACTGCCCATAGGATAGTCGCAACGCCAACAGCGATGATGACGATTGTCACCCAGTTGAATCCGGCGAATTCGACCACAATTGGGGCCATGATCAATCCGACCAGGTTCATCACCTTGATCATCGGGTTGAGGGCCGGGCCTGCCGTATCCTTGAGCGGGTCGCCGACCGTATCGCCGACGACGCTGGCTGCGTGATTAGGCGTACCCTTGCCGCCAAAGTTGCCATCCTCAACGTACTTTTTGGCGTTGTCCCAAGCACCACCGGCGTTCGCCATAAAGACGGCGAGAAGCTGACCGCTGACGATGATACCGGCCAGGAAACCGCCGAGCGCCTGTTCCTTGAGGAGCAAACCAACGACAATCGGGGCCAACACTGCGATCAGGCCAATCGGGACCAGCTCGGTCTGAGCTGACTTGGTGCTGATCTCAACGGCGCGGGCATAGTCCGGGCGCTGCTTGCCTTCCCAAATTTCGGGGATGCGGAGCTGGCGGCGAACCTCGGCCATAATCTGGGAGGCGGAACGGTTGACGGCTTTGATCAGGAGGCCGCCGAACAGGAGCGGCAGCATGCCACCGATCAGCAGACCGACAAAGACGGTCGGGTCGGCCAGGTTGACGACTTCCTGGAAAGCGCCGCGTTCGGCAGGCCAAACGCGCTTGATGTCAGTGAAGAATGCGCCGTAGAGCGACAGGGCCGCGATCACGGCGGAGCCAATTGCCACACCCTTGGTGATAGCTTTGGTGGTGTTACCGGCAGCATCGAGGTCAGCCATGATCTGGCGCTGCTCGGCTTCCATACCGGCTACCTCGCCGATACCGTTGGCGTTGTCGGAGATCGGGCCGAAGGCATCCATACTGACGTTGTTGCCAGTGTGGGAGAGCATCCCGACGCCGACCATGCTGACGCCAAACAAGACGTAGGTGAAAGCATTGCCTTCAACCGGCGACATACTGTATAGGAAGAAGCCGATTACCAGGGTCCACATGGTGAAGATCAGGCCGTCGACCCAGGCCTTGTGGCGTATCCACTGCCAGATACCGCCAACGATACCGACTGCAATCGCGGCATAGAGCGCGATCTGTGCAATGCCTTCAGGTAGACCAGCCGAGTAGATCAGGATGGTGGCCGACAGGGCGACGATGATGACCAGCACTGCCCATACACTGGACAGGTAGCCCAGGCTCATCCCTTCGAGGATGACCAGCGCCGGGCCAAAGCGGGTGGCGGCGGCGATGTTCTGGACGCGCTTGCTCTGGGCACTGGTGGCGTAGGCGGTGAGCGGGTTGAAGGCTACGGCTAATGCTACACCGATAGCGTTCAGGACACCCATCCGCAGGTCGCCTGCGTAGAAGAAGGAAATCAAGAACGCCGAGGTGATCGTGATCGCGCTCGATAACTCGTAGCTCTTGTACATGGCATCTTCGGCGTCGGTGTTCTTCCACAGGGAAACCGCGTAGGTGCCGATAATGGAACTGACTACACCCACACCACGGATCAACAGCGGGACGATGATCCAGTGCAGGTTGCCGGTGATCTCGGACAATGCCAGACCGAGGATCAGGCTGGAAACAATGGTAACTTCATAACTCTCGAAAATGTCAGCAGCCATACCGGCGCAGTCACCAACGTTGTCGCCAACGAGGTCGGCGATCACGGCAGCGTTGCGCGGGTCGTCTTCTTCCATACCGGCCTCGACCTTACCAACGAGGTCGGCCCCGACGTCAGCGGCCTTGGTGTAAATACCACCGCCGACACGCATGAAGAGTGCGATCAGCGTCCCGCCGAAACCGAAGCCGAGCAGGACATCCGGGGAAGCTTTACCGAAAATAATGAAAATCAGGGTGCCGCCCAGCAGACCCAGACCATCGGTCAGCATACCGGTGATGGTGCCGGAACGGTAGGCAATCTTGAGGGCTTCGCTGTAGCTAACGCGGGAAGCGGCTGCCACGCGGACGTTGCCCTGGACGGCCATGTTCATGCCCCAGCGGCCTACCAACAGCGAGAAGGTAGAGCCCATCGCGAAGGCGAGTGCGCGGGCAATCGCGATGACGATGCGGGCGGTTTGTGGGGTTCCGCCCCAGCCCTCGATCAACTCAATGGCTTCAGGCGTAGGCCGCACGAGGTAAACACTGAGGGCCATAGCAATCGTCAGAAGCAGGATCATGGGCAGGATGGCGCGGAACTGGGTGTTGAGGTAAGCATTTGCGCCGGTCTTAATGTCTTCCCAGACCTGCTGCATGGCGTCTGTACCCTTATCGTAGGCCATGATCTGCTGGCGCAGCCACCAGGCGTATGCCATCGCCATGAAAGCCGTACCAAGTACGATCAATACCATGACCCACTCAAAGGTGGTTACGTTCATGTATTGCATGGGTGATTCGATCTCCTTAATATTTGTGCCGCGAAGTGAGTCTGACTTGCGTGAAAAAGTCAGGCTATTATAGCATCACGGGGCCGGTTAATAAAAAGAACTTCTTATGAGGGATAAGTTCTGATGTTGGTGTGGGCTTCTTTGAAGTAAATCTCCGGATGTGCCGGGAGTCTTGAACATATCCCCTCTGTCGGATGTGTCTGGGCCAATAAATGATAATCTGGCCCATCTTATAATTTGGATTCCCCCTGGACTCCTCCTTGTTACCGTGCAGTCACTGGAGAAGGCCGACTGACTGCACATGACACTGGCCGGATGGTAGCTTAGCACAACCCCCCTTTGGGTTATAATGTCGAGTGTAATCAACATATGTGAGGAACGACACCTTTTAGTTGAGGTACAATGCGAGAAAATAATAGTCCTCTTTTTAGACGTTTCTCCCCCCCCCTCGTTTTTTTTACCGGCCTGGTGCTGCGCCTGGTGATTGCCCCGATGGGCGGACATCCTGGCGATATCCACACCATCACAGGGTGGGCCGCTGCCATGAACGGTCAAAGCCTGCTGTCGGTCTATCAAATATCAGATGCAAATTATCCTCCGTTGGCGATGGCACTGCTCGGTGCGATGGCCTGGTTGTATCACCTGTTTACCGGCGGTGCTGCCGAGGTCAACGATCTATGGTTGATCCTGGTGAAGCTCCCGCCGATTCTGTCCGATCTGGGGATCGGGTGGGCGGTGTGGAAGGCGACCGGTTGGTCTAATCGTGGAGAGGCGGACGGCGAATGGTTTTTCCAGCGGGCGCTTCTTTTGGTGCTAGTGGTTTTCAATCCGGCCCTGGTCTACCTGAGCGGTTGGTGGGGCCAGTACGAGAGCGTGTACATGGTGTTCACGTTGGTGGCGGTGCTGCTCGCGATCCGGGGAAAGCCGTTCTGGGCCGGGGCGGCGATCAGCGCGGGGTTGATGGTCAAGCTGCAGGCGGCAGTGGCCGGGCCGGTGGTGGTGTTGGCGATACTGGCGGGGATGGAGGTAGGGGCGACTGGCCAGTCGCCCCTACAACGGGTGAAAAATTTGGTGTGGGCGGCGCTGGGTGGATTGTTGGTGCTGCTGGTGTTTATGGGGCCATATGTGGCTGCGGGGCAGGGGGTATTTGTCTATAAGCGGCTGATCGCGGTGGCTGCCGGGGAAGGGTGGATCACCGTCAATGCGCTGAACGGCTGGTATCTCGCTACCGGTGGAGCGGCGAACTGGGCATATAAGGCCCGGTTGATCCAACCAGATACCGCTCCGATCTTATGGGGTTTGTCGGCCCGGTCGATTGGAACGATATTGACGGCGGCCTGGACGGTGATCGTTGTGGCGTTGGGCTGGCGTGCCAGGGATAAGGCAGGGGAAGCGAGGCACAGAGCGTCGTCAGAGACCGGCAGCGGTGGGACGGCGAGAGCCAAGGTACGCACGCGCGCATGGACCGCGTAGCCTATAACCACCGTTTGCTTGCATGACCAA
>JBNKDD010000252.1:0-8394 GCA_050288085.1 Anaerolineae bacterium | reverse complement strand
CGCTGGAAGAGGGGTGGACAATCGAATATTTTATACGTCCCCGGCGCAGTGTAGACATCGAAGAGGGCGGCCTGATTATACCGGGGCGATTCGGGCATGAGGGGGAGATGGTTGGCCCCGGCACGGTGTACTCCTACGTGTTCGATGCTCAGGCAGACGATCTGATCGGGATCGATGCTCATGCGACCGGCAGCACTGATCTGGACCTCGGCTTTGACCTGTATACGCCTGACGGGGAACTGCTCCTCTCACGGGATGATGTGGTTGGGAAAGACCCGGTAATGGATGGGCTGGAACTACCCGAATCGGGACGATATGCACTCACGTTGTGGAATTTCGGTGGGACAACCGGGCCGTATGATATTTACGTGACCGACCTGGATGCCCCGGCGGCTGCTCCCGGTGAAGCGCCACCATCTGATAACAATGAATAGCCCACGAAGTCCACAAATCTATCAGAGCTGCCGCGACTAAACTTCGCGGCTAATGCTCTGTTTTGCCTTCAACTGCGAGAACGATGAAATCCTTGATTCGGATAGATAGGCTGGCTACAATTCGGGCATGGGTGAGAAGACATCAAAACTAATTCTCCGCAATAAAGAATATGAAGTTCGCGCCGGAATGACGATCCGGGACGCTTTGAAGAAGTGTGACATCTCGCCGGAATCGGTGTTGATAGTACGGGATGGCGAGCTGCTTACCGATGATGCCGTTCTCAAAGAAGGGGAAGTGATCAAGCTGGTGATGGTCATTTCTGGTGGAGATAGATAGTCATTGAAATGCCGTAAATGCCAGCAAAGGGCAGTCATCAATATGCGCCAGCATAAGCTGGCCCTGTGTAAAGAGCACTATATCGAGTGGATCACCGAACAGACCGAGCGATTCATTCGTAAGTACCAAATGTTTACCCGTCACGAACGGGTGCTGGTAGCCGTGTCGGGGGGCAAGGACAGCCTGTCCTTGTGGGATGTGCTGGATAAGCTGGGCTATCAGGCCGATGGGTTATACATTGGCCTGGGGATTGACGGTGGGATCGATTATTCAGATGAATCCCACCGGATGATCGACAAATTCATGGAGACTCGTCCGCATCTGCATCTTGAGGTCGTTGATATTAAGGATGTCTATGGGGCGACAATCCCGGTTGCGGCGGAGAACACCTACCGGGGTAGGGGGCGTCCCTGCTCAGTGTGTGGATTGAGCAAGCGCCATATCATGAATCGGGTTGCCCGCGATGGGGAATATGATGTGCTGGCAACCGGCCATAATCTCGATGATGAGGCAGCGGTGCTGTTCGGGAATACCCTAAACTGGCAGGTGCATTATTTAGTGCGTCAAGGTCCGGTGCTGCCTGCTTCACACGAGGGGTTGGTGCGGAAGGTCAAACCCTTCTGCCGTTTCTATGAACGGGAAGTTGCAGCCTATGCGCTGATCTCCGGGATTGACTATATCTATGATGAGTGTCCCTACGCGGTTGGAGCTAAGACGATCTACTACAAGGAAGTGCTTAACCAGTTAGAGGAGGAACGTCCCGGTACGAAGCTGCAATTCTATCTGAACTTTTTGCAGGCCAAGCAGGATGGTTTGCTCAGCCAGGCCAGGGAGCATCTCATCCTGCTCTCCTGCCCAACCTGCGGCCAGCCAACCACGGCTGACGGAGAGTGTGTATTCTGCCGGATGTGGGATCAGGTGCGGTCACGGAGTACAAAACCGACTGCCTGACCGGGTCCATCTTTTACCGACTGACTGAGAAGCCGGGGTTTTCCCGGCTTTTTGTATGATATGACCAGGGTTTAATACCCGTCTGTTAAAGTCTTGAATATAATAAACGGAGTGACGGACCTATTAGGAGGAATGGGCGATGCTGCTCAAAGGAAAAAAGATCGGCTATTTTATCGAACAGGAATTTGAAGACCTGGAATACTGGGTCCCTAAAATGAGACTGATCGAAGAAGGGGCCGAGGTGGTCACGATTGGGACGGGGAGCCGTTCTCAATATCGTGGTAAAGGCGGCCTGTCTGCCATCCCTGATGTGACGGCGGATCAGGTTAGCGCGGCTGAATTTGACGCGATTGTTGTACCCGGTGGTTGGTGCCCGGATAAACTGCGCCGCTATGATGCAGTGTTGAACATCGTCAGGGATACCTATCAGGCCGGGAAGATCGTCGGATCGATCTGTCATGGTGGGTGGGTGCTGGCCTCGGCGGACATTCTGAAGGGGCATAAGGCTACCGGCAGCACCGGTATCCGTGATGACCTGGTTCATGCCGGAGCCGAATGGGTCGATGAGGCGGCATTTCGGGATGGTAACCTCGTGTGGGGTCGGGTGGTGGCCGACATTCCTGATTTCTGCCGTGAACTGGTTGCTGCCATCGCTGGTGGTTAAAATCTAGGTGATAACAGGAAATCAACAGAAGAATAGGATAATCATGGACGAGTATATAAAAAAACTGGTGGAGGGCATCAATCTCTGGCGCTCTAAGGAAATTGAAGAATACTGGATTCAGGCCGAATATTTGGGCGGCGACATCAACCGGGTGGGCGATCATACGTTCACGGTTGCGGATGGGAAGCTGCATCATCTTTGGAAAGGTAAATGGCGGGAGATCGAAACGGGCAAGGATTACTGGCTCTTTTCGGTGCCGGGAACTTTTGCCTGGGCACGGGATATGCTTACCAAGATTCTGCCGGAAGCGGAAGCCGGACCTGAGGCGATCACCCTACGCTTTAACGACGAATATGGCTATGTCGAGCACATGGACGTGAAGGTTGCCAAGCGTGATGCGACCAACGTATCGTACGAGGTTAAGGTCTTCGGAGAAGGGCGTCACCCCGACTTTGAAGGCTAGTAAGTTAATGAATAACCAGAAACAAGATCGATTGGGGTATCGCTACTACGATCTGATTACGGCGCTGTTTGTGAGCGTGCTGTTGATCAGCAATATTGCATCGTCGGCCAAACTGGTCGATTGGCGGGCCAGCATCGGCCCCCTGCCACTGTTCTTTGATGCCGGGACGCTGCTCTTTCCGATTAGCTATATCTTCGGGGATGTGTTGACCGAGGTTTACGGCTACCGGCGGTCGCGCCGTGTGATCTGGATCGGATTTGCCATGGCGGCGCTGATGGCCTTTACGCTGTGGCTGGTCGGGATCATGCCCGGTGCTGAGGGCTGGGAACAGGACGTAGGCCAGCAGGCTTACGACTCGATCCTGGGCGGTGTGTCCGGCCTGATCGTTGCCAGCCTGATCGCTTACTGTGCCGGGGAATTCTCGAACAGTTTTGTCCTGGCGAAGATGAAAATCTGGACGGAAGGCCGTTTCTTATGGGCGCGCACGATTGGCTCAACCCTGGTTGGCGAAGGGGTTGACAGCGTTCTGTTTATCCTGGTTGCCGTAGTCATGGGCGTATTCTCATGGCGCGATGCCCCATCCCTGATCGTTGCTAACTATATTTTCAAAGTTGGAATCGAGGCGATTTTCACCCCGCTGACCTATCAGATTGTCGGGATGTTGAAACGGGTCGAACAGGAAGACTACTACGATTACGATACCGACTTTAACCCATTTAAGTTGAGTGTATGATGCAGGAACCGGAAGAATTCCAGGATATTATTGAGGCGAATGATCTACCGGAGGATCATCGATCGGGGTTTGTGTCCGTTGTCGGAAAGCCGAACGTCGGCAAATCGACCCTTATGAATGCTTTTCTTGGCGAGAAGCTGGCGATCACATCGCCCAAACCTCAGACCACCCGCGAACGACAGTTAGGAATCCTGACGCGGGAGAACATTCAGATTGTATTTGTCGATACACCGGGGATCCATATTGCCCGGTCTAAGCTAGGCGAGTTTATGGTTGATGTGGCAACCCAATCGATCCCCGATGCGGATGTGATTCTGTTCCTGGCGGATGTATCGGAACTGCCGAATGCAGCCGATCAAGCGATTGCTGAGTTGGTGAACAGGAATGATCGTGTTCCGGCGATCCTGGTTTTGAACAAGTGCGATCTATTAGATGCCGAGCAGGAAACCCTGCACCGCGAGGCGTATGAGGCCTTGGTGCCTGAAGCGACGCCGATTCTTGTCAGCGCCACCGAGGGCCAGAACGTCGAGGCGGTGCTTGATCTGATCATTGATGAGCTGCCAGAGGGGCCGCGCTATTACCCGGAGGAGCAGCTAACGGATACCCACCTGCGCGATAACGTGGCGGAGGTCATCCGGGAGAAAGTGCTTCATCTCTACGAGCGGGAAATTCCGCACTCGGCGGCGGTGGTGGTCAATGAGTTCAAAGAGCGCAGCAAAGATATGACCTATGTTGCGGCGACGATCTACGTTGAGCGGGATAGTCAGAAGCAGATCATCATCGGCAAGAATGGGCAGATGATTAAAAAGCTGGGCAAACTGGCTCGTGTCGAGATTGCCCAACTACTGGGTACAAAAGTATACCTTGACCTGTGGGTCAAAGTATTGAAGAATTGGCGCAAAGATGAGCAGGCATTAAACCGCCTGGGATATAAACACCGGCGGGGATGAAATTGGTATTGGGCCAGGAGGCTTAAGTATGGCAGACGAACATGATCAAGAGCACGATGACGGTATTGTAAACGGAGAGATCGTTGGAGAGTTCCGGTCTGATACCTTGATGCATCTTCCGAAGGTTGATGATCAGGACGAGTCAGAGACCTCGGAACCGGTTGAAGGCGTTGACCGGCGGCGGTTCATGTCACAACTGCTGGTCGGTGGGGCGGCGGCGTTGGCCTTTGGCGGCGGGATAGCCCTGATTGCGAACGGGCGGCGAAAGGACGAAACGGTTGTCGTTTTGCCGAACGGTACAGAGCTCGAAGTTGGTGATGAGTCAGGAGACGTTGCGACTCTGGTCGACCAGATTGCTGACCTGCAGTATCAGCTTGCGTCGATAACGGCAGAACGGGATCAGTGTGTCAGTGATTTGACCGCATCAGGCAGCGAGATCGAGCAGCTCAAAGCCAGGATCGAAGAATTAGAAACACAGAATGATGACCTTTCATCGCTGAACAGCCTATGGCAAGCGCTTGATGATGTCGGGCTGGATACGCTGGTGGCATCAGCCGTTGGGGTAGTCGGTACGGCCCTGGTCAATGCGATGAAAGTTGTCGATCTGCTCCGAATCGGTCTGGCAAAAGGGCAGTTGGCTATTTCGAGTTTCCTGTCCGCGCTGCCCGGCCCGCAGGCTGGCTTCATCTGGCTGCAAGGACAGATCAAGGCGCTGGGTATTAACCTGGATGATCTGAGCGAGAAGGTTCAGGAAGCGGTCGAAGCATCAGGGAAGCTTGCCAGCCAGGTTGCTGAGTTTGTGCTGTGGGTATTGGACAAGCTGCCCTTTGGTATTGGCAATAAGGCCCGCGCCGGGATGGAAGCCATGCAGCTTATTGTTTCCGATCTACCTGAACTGGTCGATGGAATTACGGACGACATTTTCGATCCGCTTTTGGTCTGGTTCAGCAAGGATGATGATGGCAATCTGGCCGGTATCCTGCTTGATCCGATCAATAATCACATCATTGAACCGGCAGAAAATGTACTGGCCGAGTTAAAGCAGTTCCAGACTGATTACGAGGAAAAGCTGTCAAGCCCTGTCAATAATGCAATTGCGCAGCGGAAATCCATCCGGGGAGACATTGAGGAATACCAGGCCCGGATTGGCTACCATGTATAGATAGTCTCAATGAGCAATTCTGATAACCTGCCCAGGCCAACCGAGCGATTCCAGCGCGTGTTGGCCTTTGCTTCGGATGAGGCTGATGGATTGGGTCACGGGTTTGTGACCTGCCAGCACTTGCTCTATGCGCTTTCGCGTGAAAGCAAAGGTCTGGCGAGTGCGGTCTTTGATGCGGTCAACGTTACGCCGGATATGCTGCACGATGTCCTGGTCGAAGCGGCAGCAACCCATGACCGTACCGCCGCCGGGCGGATCGATCTGGCGGATGAGGCCCGTGATTCAATTGAACGGGCGGTCGCGTCGGTGCAGGAATGGGGGCATCGCACGCTCGATACCGAGCACCTGTTATACGGAATCGTCGCTGCACGAACCTCAGCCGACGAGATGCTGTCGTCAATTGGCGTCAACTCAAATGATGTTCTCAATCGCTTATATGCCATCCAGCAGTCAACTCCATCTGCGCCTATCCGTGATGAGGCTGCTCATGCTTACCGCCTGACGTTGGAAAGCGCCTGGACTCTCAGCCTGGCGATGGATGCAGCACGGCAGCAAGGGAAGCGGCGGGTCACAAGCGCACATTTATTGATGGCGCTGTTATCACTTGACAGCCCGGTACAGGAGATGCTTGCGACAAAGTTTAACCTCAACCTGGAGGCTTTATCCGGTCAGACCGAGGCATCGGTGGGTGCTGCACGAGGACGGCTGCCACTGGCCGACGATGTGCAGCGAATCCTCGGTTATGCAATTGGTGAAGCCTGGAATCGGGGACATCTGGCCGTCACACCGACCCACTTAGCGATGGGATTAGCGCGCGCCGACCGGCATACGGCGCTTGATATGTTAGCCGACCTGGGGGTATCTCAGGCCGCGTTAACCGATGCGCTGGAAGCGATCATGCCGCCGCCGGTGGTGCGTTGATGTCCGGTCGAGTCTACCCCGGTTTTCCTTGGTGACTTCGTGTAGTAATGTGTCGGCTACTCGCAAGCCACCCAGGGCAACAGCCGTCGTCGATTGGCCGGGGAAGATGCTGTCTCCGACCATCCACAGGTTCGGGGCGATCCTCGGCCCCCAACCCTGAAACAGGTCAGTCTGTGGAAAACCTCCCACCCATCCCCACTGCCGCCGTGTAAATCGCTGAAAGGTGACTGGCGTGCCGGGCATCACTAATTCTGCGGCATCCCTCAGCCGGGGTAGGGCGGTCTCAGCAGCAGTCAGGATGCGATCAACATAGGCGGCTTTGCGAGCTTCATAGATAGGTTGGTGAAGTTCAAACAAATCCCACCAGGGATTCAGATCGGTGTGTGTACTGATCGTCACGGCTCGGTGTCCTTCTGGGGCGCGACTATGATCCCAGGCCGGGCTGATCGAGATAAAGATAGAGTTCCCTTCGCCGAGCGGCTCCCGGACAATCACCTGGTGGTGTAGGGGAGAATCGCCGGGGATGATACTGCCATCGATCCCCACATAGACCATAAACGCGCCCCAGCCGGTTTGTGGCCGCTCAGGCAGATGACGCAGGCGGGGTGGGGCATTATCCTCTAAGAGTTTCCTGATATTCCAGGGCGTGAGATTGGCGATCACAATATCGGCTGGGAAAGTATCACCGCGTTTAGTCTCAACCGCGACCGGTCTATTCTTTTCCATGACGATTCGATCCACCTGCTGACGGTAGAGAACCTGCCCCCCGTGAGCGCGGATGGCCTGTACCAATGTCTCGGCGATTCCACCCATCCCGCCGCTGGTATGAATCACACCCCGGCGTGGTAAATCCAGGGCGGAGGCGCTGTATAGGGCGTTAGCATATTGGCTGGTGGTCTGGGTGGAGATCAAAAGCTGCCCATCGACGAACTGCCGGAGCCGCTCTGACGCGTTCTTGAGATGATGTACTGTTGGGCGAAAGGCGTCGGCGATTAGCTCCGGGTGGAGACGTTCACCGGGGTTGTCGGCCAGCCAGTTGAGGCCGGTTTTTGCCAGCCGGACAGCTTCGTCAGGAGTTTGTGGGGGCCAGGTGGGCTGCCTCAAAGCAAGATTCCACAACTGATCGGCGGTGTGTTCCTGCCAGCGCCAGAAGGATTCAGCCTGTGTGCCGAATGCCTCCCGGCGTGCTTCCCATCGCTGCTCATCTGCCCGACGTGTGATGATCGCCCCATCCGGGAGATGGACGGCCATTGCCGGATTTGCCTCGCGAACGGGCCATGCTTCGATGCCTGCTGCCTGCGCAACCAGATCCATTGGGCCACCGGGATAAAATCCCCCGGCAAGCGTGGCCCCGGCATCAAACCGGTAGCCTTTGTGATAGAAGGTTCCGGCGCTGCCACCCGGATAAATGTGGGCTTCCAGAACGGTTACGTTTAATCCTGCCCGCGCTAACACTGCGGCGGTGGTCAATCCGCCTATTCCTGCCCCTATAATCACCAGATTTTTTGTCATTGAGCCCCACTTTGTCAACAAAATCTGGGCAGAATGTAGCAATATTAACCTGAAATGTCAATATAATATTGACAAAATATTAACAAATTGATATATTGATCCTGGTTTTTTGCATTACAGGTAGGGTGAATATGCCAATTTTTGATTACAGTTTTACAGTTCGAGCGCCATTAGCGGATATTGCCCGATTTCATCATCAGACTGAGGCATTGAGACGGCTGACACCACCGCCGGTTTTTGTCCAGTTGCACCAGATTGAGCCATTGG
>JBNKDD010000251.1:0-8440 GCA_050288085.1 Anaerolineae bacterium | reverse complement strand
GAAATAAAAGATAGACCCTTTCCCCGGTATCCCATCGCTTTCTACACCGACTTCGCCGCCCAGCTTATCGATTATCCGCTTGACAATCGACAATCCCAGGCCGTGCCCCTCCGCACGCATTTCATCAAATCGCGTAAACTGGGTGAATAATTGCTCCTGTTCTTCTTGAGCGATGCCGGGGCCATTATCCCGCAGCCAGAAACGTACCATGCCATCATCCTGAACGGTCGCCCCTAATTCGAGCTTCGGAGGCGTGCCCCCGTACTTGATCGCATTACTGATGTAATTGCTCCATATTTCCTCGATCCAGGCCCCATGTCCCAATGCAACCGGCCAGGCATCAGGTAAAGTGATCGCGACCTGGTTTTGGGCAATCGTGAAATAATGGCGGGATAGCGAGTTTTCCACAAGGTGTTCCATGTCGAGAGGTTTGGTTTTGACCTCCTTCATTTGACGGACACTCGACAGGAGGAGCAGTTCGTCAATGATGCAGAGCATTTTTTCGCTGACCTGCATAATGTGACTCAGGCTTTCATCAATTTGTTCCTGAGACATATTCTTGTCTTCGTATAGCATGTTAGCGAAACCCAGGACGATCCCGATCGGGTTCTTGAGGTCATGGGCGACGGTGTGAGCGTAAGCCTCAAGGTCTGCGATTAATTGTTCACGCTCCAACTCAGCCTGCTTCCGCAAGCTGATATCCCTGACGGTGGTGATCACCATCTTTCGACCATCTACACTCCTGACCAATGCATTAGCCGCCGCAACATAGATGATGCTCCCGTCTTTGCGCTGACGTTTGCGTTCCAGGGGGAGATGAGCCTCCTCCCCATTTAATAGTTGTTCAAAAAACTTGTTCGCCGATTCAACCTGATCGGGAGGCAGGACCACGGTGTAGTGTTGGCCGAGCATTTCTTCCCGATCAAGATCAAATGTCTGGGCGTAGGTTTTATTCATCATCTGGTAGCAGCCTGCTTCATCAGAGAGGCAGACCCCAACCGGCATGGTGTCCAGGACGGCAGACAGAAATTCGCGCCCGCGTTCCAATGCTTCTTCTGCCTGTTTGCGCTCGGTGACATCATGAATGATGGAATACAGCAGGATTTGACCCTGAAAGTCAATTGGCCCGGATTGCACTTCGACATCGCGCACTTCGCCAGAGGCTAATCGGTGGCGGAAGACAAAGTAATTGCGCTCTTCCTGGCGAGCGCGGTTCATTTCTTCTTTAATGGCTTGCTCGCTCAGGGTATTAATGTCGCTGATCTTCATAGCCGTCAGGTCTTCCTGACTATAACCGTAGTAATCACAGGCTGCCTGGTTAGCCTCTAAAATATCTCCTGTATCAGGATCGATCAGCAGCATAATGGCTTTGTGCTTTTCGAACATCCGGCGGTAGCGCTGCTCATTTTCACGTAAGGTCTCTTCAAAGCGCCGCCGCTCGGTGATGTCATTGTAGACTGCCACGATTTCCCCGGAGGGCAGCTTATAAGTTGAATGCTCTCGCCAGGTTTTCTCATGGTGATCATCCTGGTACATGGCTTCTGGTTCATATTCTGCTTCGCTGGTGTGCCAGACGCGTTGAAAGGTCGCCAGGATGCCTGAATCACCGACCCCTGGAAAGACCTCCGTCACTCGTTTTCCCAACACATCCTGGGCATTGACACCTTCGATCTTTTCTCCTGCCGGGTTGAATTCCCGAAATACAAAATCCTGACCCGCATCAACTGCTTCGTAGACCGCCACCCCGCTCGTAATGGTATCGAATAACTCTCGATAACGTGTTTCACTCTTACGCAGAGACTCTTCCATCTGTTTTCGGCTGGTAATGTCACACAGCGAGGCTAAAATGGCGGGCTTGCCTTCCCATTCAATTGCAACTGTGCGGAGTTCAATGGTGTGGATATCATTTTGACCGCGAATAACATCTAACTCGGTATCTTCGCCAGCAGCCAGTGGATAGCCAAACTTCGTCCCCACCAGATCATCAACCGGTCGTCCCAGAAGTGTTTCCCCGGCTGGATTGACAAAACGGATTATCCCCTGGGAATCAACCACTAATAAGCCATTGATGGCGTGCTTGACCACTTTATTGGCCAGATCGGTAGATACCTGTCCAGATGTACCGTCAGAAACATCTTGAAGAATGATTAGATGAGTGCCTGTTGTGATGTTGGCTGTTGCTGAATATTCCACCCTGACACTGCTGCCAGCCTTTGTCATGAGTTCCAACTCGCCGTTCTGCCGTCCTTCCCTGAGGAAGTCCTGCCATTGTTTGGCCCCAAGTTCCTGGCAGAGGTCCCATCCCCGATTATGAATAAGTTCAACCTTACTATAACCGGTCAATTCGCTGGCAGCGGGATTGGCTTCAATGTATTGACCTTTATCGTTGATCAATAACATAGCCCTGGGTGCATTGTCGAACACGGCTTTAAATACCGTCTGGTCGAATGCATCTAAGTGAGTATCTTGAAACCTGTTCGATTTGGCTTGCATATCTTTATCCATCCCGGTGAGCAGACGTGCCTAAAGCACCATCACCGATTTTTTTGAGGACGCAGTCTAAATACATCTGGATGGTGCTCCTCCGTGAGCCGACAGGCTATACAATTATATAATAACATAGAGCAGATTAATAAAATTAAGGCTTATGTTCAGTACAAGTGGCCTCTTTTTAAAGTCGGGGAGCCACGAAGTTTATTCGTGGTGGGTTTGAAGCGATTGCCTGAGGCAGGTCAGGCAGGAGAATCAATCGTCCAGGTTTGGAGGCAGCGTGAAATAAAAGATAGACCCCTTCCCCGGTACGCCCTCACTCTCCACACCGACTTCGCCGCCCAGCTTATCGATTATCCGCTTGACAATCGACAATCCCAGGCCATGTCCCTCCGCGTGCAGCTCATCGAATCGCGTAAACTGGGTGAACAGCCTGGCCTGTTTTTCCGGGGTGATGCCAGCACCGTTGTCTTGCACCCAGAAGCGCACCATGCCGTCATCCTGAACGGTCGCCCCTAGTGAGAGCTTCGGAGGTATGCCCCCGTACTTGATGGCATTGCTAATGTAGTTGGTCCAGATTTCTTCAATCCAGGGCCCATAACCCAGGGCATCGGGCCAGACATTATCCTCCGGCCTGATAATCTCAGCCTGGTATTTTTCAACCAGAAAGGAGAGCCGATCCAGGGATCTATCTACAATGTATCCCATGTGCAGGCGGCTGGTCTTGATCTCCTCGTGGCGTCGGATGCTGGCTAGCAGGAGCAGTTCATCAATGATGTTGCTCATTTTTTCACTGCCCTGCATGATCTGCTTCAGATAGAGACCGGCTTCTTCCGGCGGGATTTTATCGGCGTCCTCTACCAGCAGGTTAGCAATGCCAAGTATGGCTCCGATTGGGTTCTTGAGGTCATGGGCGACGGTGTGAGCATAGGCTTCAAGGTCAGCGATCAATTGTTCGCGCTCGGCGTCGGTTTCTTTCCGCTGTGTGATGTCATGGAGGATTATGACCCGGCCCGACGGTCGCCCGGCCCGGTCGGTAAGCGGCGAGGCCTGCAATTCGTAGACGTGCTCTCCCAATTGGATCTCGGTGTTGTTCTCATCCAGCAGCAAATCATGATGCTCTGACTTGATCGGTTTGCCCAGAGCCTTATCACAGGGGTAATCCAGAATATGCTCTGCTGCCGAATTCATATCTACCATGCGCAGGTTTTTGTCCAGGATGACAACACCGCTGTTAACATTCTTGAACACCAGGTCATGCGCGACCGGGATAATATCCATAAAGTGATAGCGCGCCATACTGACCACGACCATCAGTCCGGTAAACACGAAGAAAATGGAGGAGGGGTCGTAAGGCTTGAAGGGATTGAGCCCTGCTACATAAAGAACATTCGGGATCATCGGAATCAGGACCGCCGGGATCAGGATGCCGATCTGCCCGCGAAACAGGTCCGGGAAGCGAATGATAGTCTGGATCAGGATCAAGGCTCCTAGCGCGACGATGGTGTAGTCATATCCGGCCAGAATCCAGAAACCGGGGCCATATACCTTGGTAAAGAGAATCAGGCCACCTTCGCTCTTTATCCCATAAGAGCGATAGAAAAAATCATGATGCGGCGCGGTCAGAACCAGGATAAATGCAGCAATCGCAATGCTCGCCAACACAGCGACGGTGCGGCGGTTGACCCATCGTTCGTAGTGAGTATAGGTGAGCACGAACAGCGCATAAAAGAAGGCCGATCCGATGATCCCCAGATACTCCACCCGCAGGAAGATGAGCTTCCATTTCAGGAGGGTATTGAAGAATCCCAGGAGGAAACCCAATGCCCAGGTTCCATTAGACACCAATAAGGCTGATAGGAGGGCTGCGCCGCGTGTCGGGCGAAGCTGCCAGGTGTGAACGGCTAACGTAAACGAAAGCAGTATTGAAATAACGTAAAGCCAGGCGATCGGTGTGAACTGCCACATGTTGTTTCCAAAGGTAAGCACCCGTGATGAAACGAGACTCTTGTCTCTTCAGGATAAACGATTCTGAGTAATGCCCAGGCATACCCGAATCAATGCCAAAACCCTGCCCAGGCAGGTGCATAATCTAAAACTAGGGGACTGTGATTAGTTCGTGCTGCTGGAGTCTGCCGTTATTCCAGGCAGGATTTACGCAGTTGAGCAGGCAGACAAGGGGCTTAAGCCCCTTGCCCGGTCGCAGAATCAACTGGTTTTGCGTAAGTCCTATCCAGGTCTGACGGCAGTGTGAAATAAAATGTAGATCCCTTCCCTGGCACGCCCTCACTCTCCACCCCGACTTCACCGCCCAGCTTATCAATGATCCGCTTGACGATTGACAACCCCAACCCGTGTCCCTGAGCGCGGATAGTATCCAGCCGGGTGAACTCGGTGAACAGTTTATTCTGTTCTTCCGGGCACAGGCCGTTACCATTATCCCGCACCCAGAAGCGGGTCATCTCATTCTGGACGGTTGCCCCCATTTCGATTCGAGGTGGATTGCCCCCATATTTGATCGCGTTGCTGATGTAATTGGCCCACACCTCTTCTATCCAGGCGGCATACCCCATCGTGACCGGCCACTCTTCCGGCTTGATAATCTCCGCACCCGACTGCTTGATCAGCAGATGCAGCCGGATTTCTACTTCCTGGATCACCTGCCCCATATCAACCGTCTCAAGTTTTATCTCATTACGTCGCACCCTGGCAAGAATCAGCAGTTCGTGAATGATCCGCTGCATCTTGTCGGCCATTTGAAGCATTTCAGACAGCAGCGACATGGGTTCAGGGTTATCGAGCACAGATAGATCGTGTTCCAGGATATTACCAAAACCGAGCAGCGCCGTCAGCGGATTTTGCAGATCGTGCGCTACCGTCCCAGCGAATGCATCCAACTCAGCGATCAGTTGTTCTTTGGCCTCAATTTCCTCTTTAAGTTCGACATTCCGAAGTTGGAAAATCTCGGCTTCGTGCCGGGCTGTTTCCAACTCATAGATGACCTGTAAACTTTTCAGCCGGGCATCGCTCTGAATATTGAAGACTTCCTCTCGCGAGGTGAGAAATAACTTGTAATACTTCAGAGCTTGCTCGGAATCGCCCATCGACTCATAAACGTCGGCCAGGCTCTCGTAAATCTTGAATACCTCTCCCCGGCTTGATTCGGTGGCGGCTAGCGCATCGTTCAAGTAGGGGAGGGCGGCTTGCGTATCCCCTTGCAGGCCGTAAGTTACCCCGATCATCCTCAGGGCGGCGGCTTCCTGCTGCCGGTATCCGATTTCCCTGGCGATGGCTAGGCATTGCTCAAAATAGGCCAGCGCCTGCCGGTAATCTTCTGTTGCGATGAACACCTCGCCGAGGTTGAAAAATGCCAGGGATTCACCCCGCCGCAGCCCGATTTCCTGGTATAACTCCAGGCTTCTGGAGCCATACTTGGCCGCCTGTTTGGTATTCCCCAGCAGGCGATAGACGGTGCACAATTGAACCAGCGAATCGGCCTCTCCCTTTCGCTCATCCAGGTTGCGATAATTCCGCAGGCTTTGATCCAGGCAGCGTCGGGCATTTTGCAGGTCATCCAGGCGGATGCACAACAACCCGATCTGGTTCAGCAGGGCCGATTCATTCAGCTTATCGCCGACCTCCTCGCTGACCTTGAGCGCCTTGAGCCATACTTCCAGCGCATTCGGGTAGTTGGCGAGGTGATAATGGACGTTGCCCACCACCTGCATGATCTGGGCATGTTTGACCCGGTCTTCCGCCGGGGTGAGCGATAATGCTTCAAAGGCCAGGGAAAAAGCAGTCGCATAATCCAGGGTGAGGAGATGGAAGGTCGCGAGATTATGCAGGCTTTCAATCAGGCCAGCCTGGTAATTATGATCAGCGGCGAGTTGGCGGGCTTCGGTGCTTAGTTCGATGGCACGGGCCGTTTCATGGTATTGAATTTCGGATGCCAGTTGATTCAGAAGGTCAACGCGGCGAAAGGCATCCTGAGACGATTCCAATTCGATCTCAAGTTCACTAACGCTATCCAACATATTAAGCTGCTCAATTTAATAAAAAACATAAATGCTTCCATTTGGAACAAAGTTTATCATATTTTCGTGTAAACAGCAGGGGCGACCAACTCGGTCGCCCCCAGGAAATGGTTATCTCGTTATGTTAGCGCAGGATACCTGATACCTGAGCCGCCATCGACTCAAATTCAGCGATCAGGTGTTGAAGCTCTTTACCGTAAGTGGCAGAGAAAACAGCTTCGATAACCAGATCGCCGGGCAGGTTCACAGATAGGGCTGTCATCTCGTCGTCCTGGTCTTTGATCTCCAGGGAGGAAATCCGGGAGAGCGGGATATACTGCCAGATTCCCCCATAATTGGAGCCAACATGCCACCAGGGTTTGATGGTTTCCCGGATCAAGATCAGCTCTTTGTTCGTCAGGATACAGATGTGCTTGGGGACAATCGTTTGAGTCAGTTCGATGCCCCAACCCTTGATCAATGGTTTGAGGATCTCCTGCTGCATAATCGATGCGCGGACAATCTCATCAGGCAGGATGCTCTTGCGGGCATAATTCATGAACTTGTAATCCTGATGAAGCAGGTAGTTAAACTTGTCACGTTCTGGATTCGGCCCACCTGTCGGTTCAGGTGAAGCGCGCCGCATGGCCTCGATCATCGGTCGGAACAATCTCATAGACACAGAGCTAAATTCAAAAAAGGCTGTCGTTCCGGTGCTGTAAATTTTGAGCCAGGATCGCAGCAAAAACGTCGCCTCTTCAACACAGTTGATATCCTCTATCTTGTGCTCGATGATCTCCAACCCGGAGGACTTTTGCTCAATGACGTAAATGCTGCTGCCGATCTGGGTAACCAGGTTTTGTGCTAATCGCCGTCGCAGAAATCCCTCAAACGTAGGCGTCAGAATCATAGGCGGTAAGCTGTCTGATTTAATCGGAAGGCGGTCGAGGAACGGTAAAAAAGCCGCCGGTATATCCTCATAGGAGGTTAACTCCTCTGCCCAGGCTTTTTTCGTTTGCGCCTCATGACTAAGCATCGTATTTCCCTTTATGGCCCGTTTATTAGTCTGCCTTCACTATACAATGGCGAATGTTAAGAATCAATAATGAAATAAGCCTCATCGCCACCCTGACAATCCAGGGCTGGGATGAGGCTGTATATTAGCTGTCCGAATCAGAACAGTGTGCTACCACTCAAGCGCTGACACATCGAAGATGTTGTCGCCGGTTGTCAGCGATAGGTTAGACCCCTCGTAGACTTCGCCGCCGCAGGTCTCAACACGGAAGTTCCAATCGCCTTCCCCTGCTTTGAGATAGCGAATCTGGCTGGGCACAAACCGGTTGCTGCTGGAGATCAGGTTGCGCCGCCAGCCATCCTGGGCGAAGTCTTCCACGCGGGTCATATAGACCGCGCAAATATCGTCCTGAAGATCGTTCCTGAAGCTGGCGACCGCCACCGGTACAGCTACATCCGCCTCGACAGGCACCCCAGACTCCGGCACATCGATCCCCTGATTCCAGGCCAGCACGTTACCGGCGCAGTCCTCAACTTTGATATCGTAATAACCCGCCGGAAGTCCGGTCACGCTGTAGCTGCTGCCACTCGAAAGCGGCTTTGATAGCTCAATCGCTGCCCCCCAGGAAGGCTCCGCGGTGGGCGTCACCCAGATGCGGCAGATATCCAGGTCGCTCTTATTGATGAAGGCGATTGTCACCTCCGGGCCGTCCGGCATCGGCACGCTCTGATCGCCCTTCGACGGTTCAACACCGCTGCTTGCCCGTGCGACAGCGGGTTCTTCGGCCCCGGTTTGTTCTTGTGCATCGGCTCCGGTTTGTCCTTGCTGCTCCTGCGCGGCGGGGATGGCTTCCGTCGGGGCAGCCTCCGGTTCTTCTACTTGCGGTACTGCGGTCTCGTCGCCAAAATCAGGGCATAAAGGA
>JBNKDD010000250.1:0-8446 GCA_050288085.1 Anaerolineae bacterium | reverse complement strand
GCTGATTATCTTGCTGATTAGCACCTTGCCAGCGCTCATAATTATCCTTCTAGACCTTCCATCTGTTCTTCGTGGACGAGGCATAACCGCCGTCGGAACGTTTTCCGCCAGCTATATGGACTTATGGTGTGCTGGTGCTTTAAACCTGCTAAGCCTACTCGGCCTTGCCGCCCTGTATCCCGATGCCAGTCAATATGGTAGAGGGTTTCGAGCTGTCTATACAATTTCTCTGGCTCTTTTAATCGGCGCTATTGTAATCGGTTTTACAGGCTCGGTTGACGGTGAATCGGACTATATGACAACCGGGAACATTGAGTCCTTTCGCCAGTTATTGCATTACCTCTCCATTGGGATTGGTTTATATACGCTGATTCCTTCAGTAGTCGCATGGTTTTATTTCAAGCCGAATTGGCGTTGGATTCCAATAGTTACCGGGGTGTACAGGGCCATCGCTCACATGGGAGCATCGGAGAATTCTCTTCGGAATATTACCCTGGTGCCGCTAGTGGAGGGGAAAGCTTTCTATGTTCTACAATACAACACAGGGGTGCTCGACAGTTACTTCACGATAGCGGGCTTAATCGGCGACCTGCTGCTATGTGGCATGTGGGCATTGTTGTTATTTGCACCGGCAATAGTTATGCAGCCGCGAGTCAATGCCCAGGAACCTGACTCCCAGACCAGTTAATCAGCATCCACCGGCAGCGAAATCGTAAACGTGCTGCCCGCGTCAATCGCCGATTCAACCTGAACCGTCCCACCATGCAATTCGACAAGCTGCTTGACAATCGACAAGCCCAGCCCCGATCCGCCCTTGTTGCGGCTCCGGGATTTATCCCCACGCCAGAACCGCTCGAACAGGTAGGGCAGTTCATCGGCAGGGATACCCGGCCCGCTGTCCGTAACGGAAAAGCTGACACTCCCATTGATCCGGGTCGCTCCGACCGTCACCTGCCCGCCGGGAGGTGTATGGCGCAGGGCATTATCGATCAGGTTGGCGAGGGCCTGTTGAAGCCGGTGCTCATCAGCAGTGAAGATCGTAGACGGCGACTCGACCTGCGCCTTGAGGATGATCGACTGTGTTTCAGCAAGCGGAGCCATCCGGCTGACCAACCCTTCGACCAGGTCACCCATCCGGGTTTCATGTTTGTAGAGGGTCAACTGCCCGGCATCGGCCAGCGAGAGCAGCCGCAGGTCTTCCACCAGGCGGCCTAAACAGCGAACCTCGCCATGCAGCACCGCCAACTCATCCTGGCTGGGTTCGAGCACCCCGTCGATCATCGCCTCGATGCTCCCCTGCATGACGGTCAACGGCGTGCGCAGTTCGTGCGCAACATCGGCGACCATCTGCTTGCGCAGCACCTCCTGATATTCGATCTGCTCCGCCATGTAGTTGAAAGCCTCGGACATCTTACCGATCTCATCTTTCGATTTGACCGGAACCCGCACGCTCAGATCGCCGTCAGCCAGCGATTGCGCCGCGTGGCGCAGCCCATTTAGCGGACGGGTTATCCCCCGGAACAGTAACGTACCCAGCACCAATGCCAGACTCCCGGTGAACACAACGGCGATCAGCGACCGGCGGCGGACATTATTCAGGAATTGGCGTCCCGGCGTGGTGATCATCGTCGGGGTGCCGCCCCACATGTAAAGGGTCGGCTGTGAGAGGGAGGACCGTGCAGTCGCCGCAGCCTCAACCACGACATCTTCCGGCAGCTCTACCGGGTATCGTTCAATCGCGATGACTGCTTCCGGGTCAACCACGAACCCTTCCACCGATTCCGAGTAAGGCGGCAGATCCTCAATCGTAAAGGTTTGATAAACATCAGGAGCTTCAGGGAAAGGCCCAACAACGATCTGATCAGGCCCACTGCGCATCAGACGGGGACCGTTCACCCGTCTGAATTCCAGGTCTTCGGCCATAAACTGCCCAAACGCCTGCCGCATCCCGGTGACAATCGACCCGACCGTGACGAGCAAGGTCACCATAATCACGGCAGCTAAGGCCCCGACCAGCTTATACCACAGGCTCAGGTTACGAAACATCGTCCCCTCCTTGCGTCAGATCTAATCGATAGCCCACCCCATAGACCGTACAGATAATCCGGTGATGCCCGGCTTCGTCTTCGATCTTGCGTCGCAGGTTCCTGATGTGCTGATCGATGCTGCGTTCGTAGCCCTCATAGGCAATGCCCTGTGACTCCTCAAGCAGTTGTTGGCGGCTCAACACCCGACCGGCATTGCGGGCCAGCGCCGAGAGTATCTCAAACTCCGAGCGAGTCAGCGGCAGGTGACGCTCGTCTAAGAAAGCGCGATAGCCGGGCAGATCGAGCTTGAGATCACCCACCCGGAGCATATCCGGTTCGGTCAGATGTCCCCTTACCCGCCGGAGCACGGCCCGCACCCGTGCGACCACTTCTCGCGGGGAAAAGGGCTTGATGATGTAATCGTCCGCCCCCAACTCTAATCCGATCAGCCGGTCCATTTCTTCGGTACGGGCGGTCAGCATGATGATCGGCACATTCGATTCACGGCGCAGCGTCCGGCAAATATCCAGGCCATCCTTACCCGGCAGGTTCAGGTCAAGGATCACCAATTCCGGCTGCTCATAATGAAAAGCCGAAAGCGCCTGTGATCCGTCATGTATCTCGATGGCATTAAAACCGGCTTCCTCCAGGTAAAGCCGCACCAACCGGGATATTTTCTTTTCATCTTCCACGATCAGGATTTTCTGTTTCATGGCTTCAACGTTATCCAGAACACATCAAGGGCATCATGCTCATTGTAGCACAATGCCCTGTATGTCGGTGTCAGGTGAACAGTTTATTTATCTTCACCAGATGGCGGAGGAGCTTCCTCGACCACCGGAGCAGACGGCTTATTTTTATTGCGCATCAAAAGCAGGGCAATCCCCAACCCGATCAAACCAAACGCCACTATTCCCCGCCCAAATCCAAACGGTCGCCGCATCATCATAAAGGGCATGCGTGGATAGCGGTCTACCCGTTCGATCACAACCCGTCCACTTCGGCTTTGATCCCATCTCTCCGGCATCGGCGGAAGTTCGACCTCAGCCTGGCCATATTCGTAAAAGCGAGGGCCATCCCCCTCAAACTCAAACGCTTCGATGTGTTCCAGATCGTGAACTGCCATCATCCTGACCGGCATCGTACGAGCAAACATCCTCTGCGATGCCCCCGCGCCAATCCCAATACCGATGATGATTCCAATCCCCACGAAGATCAGTGCATTGAACCATTTATTCTTTACCATTGTACTCACACTCCTGACAAAATTATTCTGATGCCATCATGATAGCGAACAATTATGTAGGAATTGTGTATGCAAGGTGAGAGTGTCGTGTATGGTTTGTTTTTTCAAAGTCGAGACATACAATGATGAGGGGACAATTAATTATCTCCCACGACAGCGAAAGGATTATGACATGCTCAAAACACTCAAACAGCGATTAGATTTTATTGGCCCGTTTGATTGGATCATCATGGGCATATTGATTGCCTTATTTATCGGGGCGGTGATCGGATCACGGATAGCCCATGCAGCCAGCGCGGGTGTCGATTGGTTCGCCTGGTGGGATGGCTTCCTGCAAAACTCCGGGACGGAGCTGCTCGGTGCATTCCTGACCTTTATCCTGCTGGAATTGGTACGTGGGAACCGCGAGAAGCAGGCGCAAATCGCAGCAGAAAAACACCGGCTGATCCGGCAAATGGGCAGCCCCGATAATAATTTCGCCCTCGAAGCCGTCCGTCTGGCACAGGTCGAGGGCTGGTTAGAAGATGGCTCTTTCAAAGAGGCAAAACTGCGAAGGGCCAATCTTGCCGGAGCCAGGATGTGGCGGGCCAATTTCGAAGGCGTCAGCCTGGAGGCCGCTGACCTCACCGGGGCCAATCTGAGCGGAGCTAACCTGACCGGGGCCATTCTGTGGAACGCCAATCTCACCGGGGCAGAACTTCGGAATGCCATCATCGATGGCGCAACCTTTGAAGGCGCAACCCTTCCCGATGGAACCAGGCTGCCGGGCAGAACCTGGGAAGAACGTAACAACCCCGAACCCGACTGGCGTACTCCCTTTGCGGCATGGGATCAGGCCGGGCGACCGAGGCAGGAACCATGATTGAGAACATGAAAGTCTGGCTTACACCTATTCGCCAGCTAACCATTGTCCTGATCGCGTTGGCTGTGCTGATCGGCTTCATCGGTTATATGGCCGATCTGGGGATATGGACATTCGTCAAACCGGTACAGACGCTTGTGCTCGCCTTTTATGCCAATGTCAGTGCAGAATTGGGCAGCATCTTATTGACCATTCTGGTAATTGATGCACTCAACGAAAAACGCACAAAGGCACAGGAAAAACGACGGTTGATTCAGCAGATGGGCAGCCCGGATAATGGCTTTGCCCTCGAAGCCGTCCGCATATCAAGGGCCGAAGGCTGGCTGGAAGATGGCTCCTTGAAAGGGGTAAACTTGTGGGAAGCCAATCTCGCCGGGGCCAGGATGTGGCGAGCCAATTTCGAAAACGTCAGCCTGGAGGCCGCCGATCTCACCGGGGCCAATCTGAGCGGAGCCAACCTTACCGGGGCCATCCTGTGGAACACCAATCTCGCCGGGGCAGAACTTCGGAATGCCATCATCGATGGTGCAACCTTCGAAGGCGCAACCCTCCCCGATGGAACCAGGCTGCCGGGCAGAACCTGGGACGAACGTAACGACCCCGAACCCGACTGGCGTACTCCCTTTGCGACATGGGATCAGGCCGGGCGACCCACCAAACCGGCAAACGCCGAATAATACCGGCAACGAACCTGACCAACCTGGCTATGGGGCGCATCAAATCTTTGGTCTGCACATGCATGCGCCCCAGACCACCGTATGGTAACCGGTGGGTAAAGTTGTTCTAAATCGGCACAGATCGGCTTTGTCCAGGTTCAAAACTACATTATACTGAGACTATATTCCTTTCCATCCAGTCACAACAGAATAGGAGAAATTCTAAATGGGTTCGGTACTGATCAAAAATGCTCGCTTCCTGATTGCTTCGCCGTTCAACATTCTAGAAAATGGTGCAATCTTCATCGAAGATGATCTCATCAAAGCCATCGGCGACACATCAAGTATCGAAAAAGATCACGGTTCGGCAGACGAAGTAATCGACGCCAGCGACAAGATCGTCATGCCCGGCCTGATCGACTCACACACCCATATCGGTGAATGCCACATGTTCACCCTGTTTGGGTTCCTGGATTCGCCGCTTACGGGGATCGGCGATGCAGCCCACCGAGTCGTCTGGCCTGCCTGGGCCTGGATACCGGAAGAAGCCGCCTATGATCTGGAGATGTTCGGGCTGCTCAACATGCTCAAGACCGGCACGACCACTCTGTGTAATTCTTACATGTGGGTCGATGAATCAGGGCGGGCCGCCGTCGATTCAGGACTACGCGTGGAACTGGCCCCTACCCTCATCACCAGCCTCCGTCTGAAAGACTCGCAAGGCCCGGAGAAAGACCTGGAGATCGCCGAAGCATCTATCCAGAAGTGGCATGGCGCTGCCGACGGACGCATCACCTACCGGATACACCCGTCAGCGACCTACAACTGCCATGAATGGTTCCTCAAGGAATGTGTCGCCCTGGCCCAGAAATACGACATCGGGCTGGGAACCCATGTCGCCGAGTCAGGTGATGAGGCGGATCGTGCCCGCGAGGTATGGCCAGGTGGTCTGATTCCTCGTGCCAGGGACCTGGGCCTGATGGGACCGAAGAGTCTTTTCTATCATAGCTGCGCCCTGGATGATAATGACATCGCCATCTATGCCGAAACAGGAACCAAAGTAGCTCACAACCCGATTGTCAATGCCATGTTAGGGAATGTCGCACGGGTACCCGATTTGATGATGGCCGGGGTAACCGTTGGCCTGGGAACCGACATGCCGACTAATGACATGTTTAACGTCATTCGAGCCGCCAGCCAATTCCATGCGATTATGCCGCGACAGATCCGGGGTCTGGCTCCCTGGCAGCCTTATGAACTGGCAACGGTGGGCAGCGCTGCCGCCCTCAACATGGAAGATAAAATCGGGACCCTTGAGCCGGGTAAAAAAGCTGATATCATCACGCTGGATCTTGCCCATAACACCCGTCTCTTCCCATTGATCCCACAGGTGCTTCTGACCTTTATCGCCGTAAACGGGTCAGGCAATGACGTAACCGATGTGATCGTTGATGGCAAGATTCTGATGCGAGATAGGGAACTCCTTTATCTCGACGAGCAGGCGATCATGGCCCGCGCCCAGGAGTGGTCGGATAAGTTCGTAGAATACTATGTAGCGAAAGCCGCATCAGGTGAACCCCTGTATGAATCTATACACGAAGAATACCAACCATAATCGATAAAGAATCAAAAGACCCGGCACTTGATCATTTTCATGGCCGGGTCTTGAATCAGTAAGCGTTACTTCCACCTGATATGAATAACTGTATCATCCTCTCCACCCTGCTCGCGCCGGGTTTTCTCCTCATCGTATTTGATATTATAAACCGTACCCTCAGGCAAAAAGCGCCGCGCAAATCCATAAGCGACCCCATATTCTAAATCATCGGGATACGGCACATTCACAGTAATCTTGATGTGCTTATCCTCGACTTTTTCGACCTCAAGGAACCCGGCATCACCATTCCTATGCTGCATCTGGTAAGTATCGTTGAGGCCAAGAATAAGCACCTCAAATGGCAGTTTATCAACTTCGGGCGGCAGGACGGCGGATTCCGAAATCGCCATACCAATGCTCACAAAGTCAAACATGGCAGAGCCTTTTTCAGAGATATCACTGAGCACATCCAACCAGGCTTGCAAAGGATACCATTTATCCGGTTCTATATTAGTAAGATCATACTTATCCAGAATCGGGACAATATTGCCCTGCTGGAGACAGTTAATGAAAGCCATCATGTTCTGACCGATAATCTCGGCATTCGGATCAAAACTCGTGTACTTAGCCATATTATCCTACTTTCTTGTGAAGACTGACTGATGTTGATAATCCGGTGTCAGTAAACCACAATTTGTCATTTGTCATGCCAGGCTTTGTCCAACCCACGCAGAATCAATCAAGCTGATGATCAGCAAGACCGATTAGGCAAGGGGCAGATAAGAGTGAGAATCAAGAGTAACCTGCCAGTTTAAATTGTGATCCACTGAGTTTCTACTTGGGAAGGTATCCCCCATCACAATCCATTATAAGGGATTTACTATAAAGAAGTCCAGTTATTTTTGTGGAAAGAATTTATTTTATCTCAAAAGCAATAATATCGTTAATATCTCTTACGGCACCGATAGAATCCACTCCGTCACCGGCTCCAGCCAGGCAGGATCGGCGGCATAAAATGCGCCATGCTGCTTCCCGGTTGACAGCGCAATCTCCTCGAAATCAGACACACCGCTAGAAGCCTCTGCCAGCGGACGGCACGATCCGCCGAGTTCATCGCTGGTTTCATAGATGGAGAGCACCCGCCCACTCAAGTCAACATTGGACCATTCGAAAACCCACTCCCCGCAGATAGCCATCAGCACAAAGTTCACCTGCTCATTTTGCAGAAGAGACGATGTGAAGATTGCGATCCCGCCGCCCTTCGAAAACCCGAACACAGTGATGTGCTCGGCAGGCACACCAGCATCAATCAAGCCATTAACCTGAACGACCACCTTGCTGCCATATTGCTCCGCGTCTGTATCCGGGGGACGCACCTCAGCGATCACTTGCAACCCGGCCTGGCCCAGGCTGTTAAGAATCTCCTCGTATTCATATACACCGTAAACAGGAGAAACCGGACGTGTCCCCTCATCCTCGATGATCCGCCCGTGCAAATAGATCACATGGCGCTGTTGATCATCGATCTGTTCGGGAAGACTCTGGAATATCCGGCCCGCTTGAGATGTTGGGGTGTTTTGAGCTGTTGGGGCAGCCGTTGAAGTGGGTTCAGGGGTGCAGCCCGTAATCCACAGCAGAGCAGACAATGCCACAGCACAACATCGAATAGTTCTAAACATGATCCCATCCCCCATTAGTGTGACTAATTGCGTCATCAACTGCCAGTATAACCGGGTTCTGAGCAAAACAGACAGAGCAATCGATGATTGGTTGACGTACACACATCGATCTTGTTATCCTCTGCCTGTACAAAAGGTTGTAACGTTTTGTCCGGTTATCCGTCTAAAGAGAAAGCATAATATATGACCGAAGAGCAGCAGTTGCTGGCTAACCTGCGCGATCAGGATGCGGATGCCTTCACCACCTTGTTTGACACCTACGCCGACCGGGTTTACCGGCTGGCAGTTGGGATGCTTGAAAACGAGGTCGAGGCCGAGTGCGTGGTACAGGATGCCTTCACCCGGCTGTTCGAATCGCTGGACAGCTTCGAGGGGCGGT
>JBNKDD010000249.1:0-8488 GCA_050288085.1 Anaerolineae bacterium | reverse complement strand
GCCAGCCTACGGGTGTGTACACTGCTCGACAAATACGAACGACGGGAAGTTGCGGTACCTTTAGACTATATCGGATTCCCGATCAAGAACGTGTTTGTGTACGGTTACGGCCTGGACATTGACGAATACTACCGCAACCTGCCCTTCATCGGTGTGGTCAAACCCGACGTTGTGATTAACTTCAACTGATTTCCGGTGAACCTGAATCCAATTCCTCCTATCCGACCGCTGCATTGGCCGCCTCTGATCGAGGAGTTGGCGAAATCCGCTGCCGATCCATCCAGGTTGTACCTGGTTGGTGGCGTTGTGCGTGATGCGCTGCACGGCCAGCCCATTCACGATTATGATTTTGCCACCCCGGATGATGGACTGCATATCGCGAGAAAGCTGGCGAATGCCCTGGATGGAGCTTATTACCCGGTTGACCCGGAGCGACACACCGGGCGGATCATCCTGGAAACGGAACAGGGACGGGTGATGCTGGATATTGCCAGCCTGCGGGGTGATGACCTGTTAGCCGACCTTAAAGGGCGCGACTTCACCGTCAATGCGATAGCCGCCCGTCTGGATGACCCTGAGCACCTGATCGATCCACTGGGAGGACAGGACGATCTCTTCACACATAAGGTACTGAGGCAGTGCAGCCCGACCAGCATTGCAAACGATCCGATCCGCGCGATGAGAGCTGTCAGACAATCACTTCAACTGGGGCTGCACATCGAGCATGAAACGATTCAGGCCATCCGGGAATTCGGACCAACCCTGCGGATTGGGCCGGATGTGCTTGACCAACCTGAACGCGTCCGCGACGAGCTGTTCAAAATATTGGATGGTAAGCGTCGGGCCGGTGCGCTCCGGCTTATGAACGCCCTGGGCTTGCTGGCTGTGATATGTCCCTTCCCCCTACCCGATGAGATCGATACCCAATTCACGCGGGTAGAAAAGCTCGAACAGTTATTGACGATCATCAGTTCGGAGCGCACCGACGACACCGCCGCCGAGTTGACTCTGGGGATTGCGGTGATGGTGCTGGATCGTTACCGGACACAGTTACAGACCCACTTCGATCAGGATTATGGGGCCAGACGTTCCAGGGCAGCACTTAATCTATTGGGAGCTTTTTCACCGGATGGCGTGAAAGAATCCTGGGGCGAGTGGCTGCGGCTGTCGAATACCGAAGCACGGCTGCTGGCTTCGCTTGAGCATCTGGATAGTTTCAACCGGTGGATCGATCAGCCACCCGATAACCGGGCCATTCACCGGTATTTCCGAAAAATGGGCGAGGCAGGAATCGATGGTGTACTGGTAGGGCTGGCGAGTTATCTTGCCAGGGAAGGATATCAGCTCAAGGCTGACGCATGGGGCCAACTGCTCGATCAGGCTGTGGCTCCGATCCTTGAAGCATACTTTCATTGCTATGACAAGATCGTTGCCCCCCGGCCACTGCTCAACGGAAATGAGATTAAGCAAGAACTCGCCCTACGCCCAGGCCGTCAGATAGGGCGGATTATCAACTCGCTGGTTGAGGAACAGGCAGCCGGAGTGATCACCACCCGTGACGAGGCTGTTCAATTCGCAAAGCAGCAAGCAGGTTATTCCCCCGGCCACTCATAAAAACATAACATCGTCTTGCCGTAGCTGCGCTGGTCATAGAGTTCCAGGTTTTGGAGCTGAAGCTCTTCGTATTCCTTGGGATCGATCTGAATGATGACCACACCATCGGGGTAGAGCCATTCGGGCTTCTGGTCAATCAATTCGAGCGCTTTGCGCCACATGTCTTTATACTGCGGCGGGGCAATGAAAATATATTCAAAACGGTCTGCACCGGGCTTCCCTTTCAGAAAAGCAAAGGCATCGACCCGGCGGATTTCGGCCAGATCGGATAGTTGGGTTATGGCGAGGTTTTCCTCAACGGTGCGAACGGCAACCCGATCCCGGTCAAGGAACAGGCAATAAGATGCCCCTCGACTCAGAGCTTCGATTCCGACACCGCCGGTCCCGGCGAACAAGTCCAGCCAGCGGCTGTCCTGTACCGCCGACCCAATTATATTGAACAGGTTTTCCTTGATTCGATCCAGGATCGGGCGGGTGGAATCGCCAGGCACCATCTTTAATTTACGGCCTTTAGCCTTACCGGTGATAACGCGCATAATATCCCTATTGAATCGGAACGCGGCAGGTATGGCCTTGAGGTACAGCAATCGTAGCCCCGCTCCCGACATATCCTTCCGTTTCTGTTTCAACTGCATACCGGATCGTAACATCCGGTTCGACCTCAACCGGGGCCTGGGCATCAACTGACAGCGTGATTAGGAATTTTTCCTTACCCAACGGCCCCCGATAGATATCCAAGGGTATCCCCGCATTGTTGATGAAGACAAGGCTGGTAGTGTTATTGGTCGTGGCAGCGCAAGCCGGAACATCAAAAGCCAGGGGTTGAAGCGTTGGTTCATACTCCGTCCCCTGCAATCCCCAAAAATCCGAGGTGCGGCCCGTCCAAACCAGGGCCACTGTGCCGATAATGGCGCAAAGCGCAATTAAGACAGCGATAGTCATTACTGTGACATCACTCGAAGATTGTTTGACCGGTTCGTCAGGGCTTTTCTCCTCGGTTGATTCTGCCGCTGCCACCACAACCAGTTTCTCACCCTGATCGCGGGTATCATACACTGTCGGCTGTTGCAATCCTTGTGCGGGTGTATGGCGAGCAACACGTCGTTCCAGTTCAAGTCTCTTCTTCAGCGCTTCAGCATGTGATGGATGAAGGCGCAATACCTGCTTAAGACATTCTAGCTGCTGTTCAGGATCGTCCAGAGCTTCAGAAAGATACCACCAGGCATCCAGGTTATCCGAGTCCTGGCGGACAATGGTCCCCAGAATCCGCCGGGCAGTTCGCTTGTCCCCAGAACGGAGTGCGTCTAATCCATCAGTCAGTTTATTTTTACTCATATTCCGCCAATTGAGGTGGGTTGGTTGTCAGGTAGCCAATTCTACATTGGCTTACCCGGCAAAACAACAGAAAGATTACATCCTGTATACCTACGTTTGAACCTAACATCGGTTTGTTTACCCATTCACGCACACCAAAAGAAATCATATAACAGATACATATTTTTTATTCAAACCATTTTCAAACCTTTTTTCATAAAAAATTCACAAACAATTCCTTAAAAGCATGTATGATACTTATAACTCTTTTAGAGTTTCTCATCCCTATCCTCACCCCACGAAGAGTGTGGCGCAATAAGTCCCCCATCTTATTGCACTCACTCTTCAATTTTTTCCCATAAACTTCGCAGCTCCTAGCCATGAAAGAAGCCGCTTGCACAAACTCTATTCACCGTTTCTAATTCACTTCCCTAAAAAACAAAGCATGGTATCATACACATAGAGTTTGTTCTCAGACAACAGAGGACGGGTAAAATGACTGATTTATCGGGACAAACACTGGGTAAATATCAACTCATCGAACGACTGGGACGCGGCGGCATGGCAAATGTCTACAAAGCGTTTCAGCCCGGAATGGAGCGATATGTTGCCATTAAGGTAATGCACCCACATCTCTCTGAGGACGCAGACTTTATCACCCGCTTTCAACGTGAAGCAAGAGAAGTCGCCAAGCTGCGCCATCCAAACATTGTCCAAATCTTCGACTTTGACGTACAGGATGAGAACTATTATATGGTCATGGAGTACGTCGAAGGCGGGATGTCGCTCAAAGAATACCTTGAAAAACTGGCAGACCGTGGTGAAACTTTACCAGTCGCTGCCACGCTGGGTATTGTTGCCAGGCTGGCCGACGCACTCGATTATGCCCATCACCAGGGAATGATTCACCGGGACATCAAACCGGCCAATGTGCTGCTGCCCCAGATCGAACAACCGCTGCTGAGCGATTTTGGTATCGCCCGGTTGATGGGAGAAACCGGATTGACGGCCAGCGGTGCGATGATCGGCACCCCGGCTTATATGTCACCGGAGCAAGGGCGCGGTGAACGTGCCGACGAACGCAGCGACATCTATGCACTGGGCATCGTGCTATACGAAATGCTAACTGGTACCCCACCCTACAACGCTGACACCCCTTATGGGGTTATTCTCAAGCATATCAACGATCCCTTGATACCTCCTCACAGCATCATTGGCAACATACCGGAGGCGGTTGAGCGGCTGGTATTCAAAAGCCTCGCCAAAGACCCAGATCAACGCTATCAGACTGCCGGAGAAATGCGCAAAGCATTACAAGGAGCGTTAGCCGATATCCAGGAAGATGCAACCTTCCCCGGTGTGAGTACCGAGTCGCTGCCAGTTGTAGATAATGCCGAGACAGTGAATATTTCCGCAGCAAGTGAGCCGGTTACATCGCCCGTGGCAACCGAGACAACTGCTCCCCAAAAACCACGAAAAAAGTTTGGACTGGTGTTTGCGCTGATTGTCGCATTATTGGTGCTGGGGGGAGCTACAGTGGGCATATTGGCACTGAGCGGCGTATTTAACGAGGATGAGACAGAGACAGCAGAAGTTGAGCAGGAGGAGCCAGACGAGGTCGAAATACCGGAGGGCGAAGATGCAGAACCCGGTGTCATATTTAGCGATCTAGAGCCACTATCCCAGAGAGGTTGGGAACAATTAACTGACGGCGATAACGAAGCCGCACGCGAGTCGTTTGAACAAGCCCTGGCTGAAGATCCAGAAGATGTTGGAGCCTTAGTCGGGCGGGCCATGTTGTATCTAAATGATTATGACTTCGGAGCAGCGGAGGCTAACCTTCAACATGCCCAGGCGCTTGACGATGACGATCTCCTGGTTCACTTCGGAATGGGAAGACTCCAGCGAGAGGGGGAACTTTACAATCCGGAGGCGGCTGAGGAACAATACAGTATCGTAATCGAGCGCTGCGAGGAAAATATTATCATCTGCCAGGCAGCCTATGAAGATCGGGCTGATATCCGGGGCTGGGAATACCTGGATTATGGCAGTGGGATAGCAGACATGGATCGCGCTATCGACATAAACATAATCGATTGGAAATTGCCCTGGTTGTATTCAGAGCGCGGCGATCTTCGTCTATATGGCGGCGATCCAGATGGAGCAATCGCCGATTACGAAAAAGCCTATGAGTTCGACCCCAGGGAGGGGGAGTTACTCGAAAAAGCGGCAAGAGCCAGTGTCCATATCCGGGATTATGAACGCGCATTGGGAATCTATGGACGTCTATTGGAAAATTTCCCAGGCGATCCACGTTTTGAAACGGGAAACGGTTACGTTGAATATCGGCTGGGGAACCTGGATACGGCCATGACCAACGGAGAAAAGGCCCTGGAATTTCAACCTGGATTTATGGCAGCTCATTATTTGCTTGGGTTAGTATATATCGGGCAAGGAAACGGGGAAGCCGCTCTTGAACATTTCCGGCAGGTGGAAGAATCCGGGCTGGCAAACTGGGAATGGGGATCACCCTACTTTGAGCACCGGACGGAATTTGGACACGAGATCCATTATGATATGGCGAGGGCGGCTTATATCTCCGGGCAGACCGATGCTGCTCTCGAATTCATCGAACGGTCTTTAGAAGAGGAAAACTGGTGGCCTCAACCCTATATACTACGTGGTAAAATCTTCCAGGATATGGGGCAACTGGATGCAGCCCGCGGCGAATACCTCCAGGCCCAGGAAATTCTCCCGGATTATGCAGGATTATACCCGGAGCTTGAGGGCGAACTTCATGAATTACTGGACTCATTGTCCCCCTAGCACTAAAATACAGAGATTATGGGTGATTTGGAGAAAGAACTACACAAACCGGGGATCATGATCTTACGAGCCAAAGGCAAGTTGGATCAGGACGATCTAGAAAAATGGCGTGAGGAACTCGAAGCATTTATCAAAGAGAATGAGGAACGGGGTGCATGTGGTGCGCTGATCGATGTCTGCGAGCTTGAAGGGTTAACGACCGATGCAATTGATGCCTTGATGGAGATACTCGCCGAACCGGATGATTTCATTGATACAATCCGGATGCGGTTTGCGTTGATTGGGATCAAACCCTTCACCAAACGATTCCTACGCGAGGCTATGCCGCTCGAACCCATCAAGCATGTACGGGCTCGCTTTTTCCACGAAGTTGCTGAAGACGAAGCCCTGGCCTGGTTGCAAGCCATGGTCGATTCGGCAAAGGATATGCCCGAAGGTAAGGAAGACGAAGAGGAAGAGGACGCGGCAGCCGATAAGCCGACCGACAAAACCGGAACTCCGAAGGGCAAAGCAAAAGACGAAAAGCCTGCCAAAGACACCCAGGAGAAAAAATCTCTCCGTGAAAGGCTCCTTGGAGGAAAATCAGCCGAAGAAGCCAAGAAGGAAGATAAAGAAGAAAAAAAGGAAAAGAGTAAGGACAAATAGGAATGCAGCAGCGGGGGAAGGTCAGGTGATCTTCCCCCGCTTTTATTTCACCACCGCCCCAGAATGGCAATGGCAACCAATGTCAGGAGGGGAGCAATAATCGCGCCCGGCCAGCCGATTAGCAGACGGCCCGCATAGGCAGGTCCGGCAACCCCTAAACCCGCATATCCGGCAATCCCCAGCGCCATAGGAAGCCAGGATGGGCGGGCACGGTATCCCAACCGGCGCAAAACATCTTCACACCAGGCCCCGATACTGACCGAAGCCAGGATAAAAAAGAACGGGATAAAGCTCAAAATTAGCCCAACCACAAAAACAGGGATAGCGACAATTCGCAAGATGGTTCTCAACGTTCAAGCTCCTTGCTTAATTCTTGAGCAGTCGTCACCGGTAATTTGCAGACAAAGTTCCGGCATACATAGGCGGTGGCTTTGTCGTCAACTTGCTCACGTCCTGCCAGCAGCGGGATCAGGCCATCGGTTTCACCGGCTTGATCGGTCTGCGCCACCAGCTTGTTTGGGCGGAATGGTTGATTGACTACTTCCAATAGTGCCTGCATATCCCCTGATTCCTGATCGCCAATCAGTGCAATCTCGTGAGGTTGGCTGAGAATGAAATCAAGCTGAACCGCCAGATAGCCAAAGGCACGGGGGTAATTTTGCAACGACCGGGACAATCGCGCCAGAATTCGTTCGGCCTTTTCGCGCCAATCCGGGCGGTCGGCGAGGATCGCCATGCGGAGCAGCACCGCAACCGCCCCAGATGTACCGGAAGGAGTCGCCCCGTCGGTGATATCCTGGGGGCGGGTGATCAGGGCTTCATGATCACGGGCAGTGTCGTAAAATCCTGCACCATCATCCCAGAAAAGATCGACCATTAATTCGGTCAGGGTCAAGGCTTCACGGAACCAACGCAGATCAAAAGTAGATTGGTAGAGTTCGATCAAGGCTTCGGTGAAGAAGGCGTAATCTTCAAGATAAGCGCTGAATCTGGCCTGCCCATCTTTATATGAACGCATCATCCGCCCATCCTGACACATCTCCCCAAGGATGAAATCCGCCGCATTGATCGCTAATTCCCCGTAGTCCGGGCGGTTGAGGGTGCGGGCAGCTTCGGCCAGGGCGGTGATCATCAGGCCGTTCCAGGCGGTCAGGATTTTCTCATCGCGGCCCGGTTTGAGCCGTTGTTCGCGCTGCTCAAATAATTTCTGCCGGGCCTGCTCGACTTCTGCCAGCAGATCGCCCGGCTGCATGTTGTGCCGGTCGGCGACGGCTTCAGGCCGATCGGGAACCCAGAGGATATTCTGTCCCTCGAAATTGGGACCTTGCAAAACACCCCAATAATCAAGTACTGCCTCGATCGACTCCCCCTGCCCCAAAACCTGTCTAAGCTCCTCTTCAGTCCAGATGAAATACTTCCCCTCTTCGCCCTCGCTGTCGGCGTCCTGGGTGCTGTAGAAGCCGCCTGCGGGGGCGGTCATCTCGCGTTTGAGATAGGCGATGGTTTGTTCAACAACCTGACGGTAACGCGGCTCACCGGTCACCTGATAAGCATGCAGATAGATTCGGATCAACAGGGCATTATCGTAGAGCATCTTTTCAAAGTGGGGAACAAGCCACTTTGCATCAACGGAATAGCGATGGAAACCGCCCCCCAGTTGATCGTACATCCCGCCCCAGGCCATCCGGTCGAGGGTGTGGGTAACCATTTTAAGTGCCTGCTCCCAACCATGACGATCATACAGTCGAAGAAGGAGTTCTAACGACATGCTGGGGGGAAATTTAGGCTGGGTTCCAAAGCCACCATTCAGGCTGTCAAACTCGTTAGCCAGGGTTTGAAAGGTCGTATCCAGCAAGTCACGGGAGAGTTCAGGGGTTTGATCATCCAGGTTGATCGCCCGGCTGATAGCATCGATCAGGCGACCAGCATCCATGTCCAGGCGGTCACGTTTCTCGCGATAAGTCTCCGCCACACGCAGCAAAACCTGCTTAAAAGAGGGCATTCCGTAGCGCGGCGTTGGCGGGTAATAAGTTCCACCGAAGAAAGGACGGCCATCTGGCAGAAGGAAAACCGACATCGGCCAGCCCCC
>JBNKDD010000248.1:0-8525 GCA_050288085.1 Anaerolineae bacterium | reverse complement strand
GGGGGAGGGTCAACGGTCTGCCGGTTCATTGGCTGGAATTCCGATGGGCGGCCCGCCATGAGGCGGTGCGTCACCTGGACGATCTGCTGCTCCGCCGGGTGCGGATCGGGCTGCTGGCCCGCCGCGGCGGGTTGGATTACCTCTCAGAAATTCGCCGCCGGGTGCAATCTGAACTCGGTTGGGATGATAACCATTGGGAACAGGAAGCCGCCGATTATCTAGCCCACTGGCAGGCATGTTATGGCTCCCCAGCCGATCAGCCTGAGAGCGATGCGGTAAGTGCTTATCCCGGTCAATTGCAGATTTGCTAACCTCCTCAGGAAGTGGCATAGTGTAGGGACAATCCCCTGAAGTGGTGGAGCGTCCCTATTTTTTGTTCTGTAGGGGCGACTGGCCCAGACCTTCGGTCTTCGTCGCCCCTACATCACCATCACACTTGGAAAGGTCAGCATGTCCAAAGATTTGCTCCTAGCCATCGACAGCGGTACACAGAGTGTACGTGCCCTGTTGTTTAATCCTCGTGGTGACCTGCTCGCCCGGTCACAGGTACACATCGAGCCATATGTCTCGCCTCAGCCGGGCTGGGCCGAGCAAGACCCGAATGTTTATTGGGAATCACTGTGTGAAGCCTGTCAACAAATCTGGCAGCAAACTGATATCCCCCGTGAATCGATTGCCGGGGTGAGCCTGACCACTCAGCGCAGCACGCTGATCAACGTAAACCGGGAAGGTAAGCCTCTCCGCCCGGCGATAGTCTGGTTAGATCAGCGCCGCACCACCGGGTTGAAACCGGTCGGCGGGTGGTGGGGCCTGCTGTTCGCAGTGGCCGGGGCACGTGAGACGGTCGCTTATCTCCAGGCCGAAGCTGAAGCCAACTGGCTGATGGCCCACCAGCCGGATATCTGGGAACGGACCTACAAATACCTGTTTCTATCCGGCTATCTCACCCATCATCTGACCGGGCACTTTGTCGATTCGGTCGGCGGACAGGTGGGGTACGTCCCCTTCGACTACAAGAGTAAGACCTGGGCAAAGCCCTCTAACTGGAAATGGCAGGCCATCCAGATGGAGGGACATCTGCTGCCTGACCTGATCCCGCCGGGGCAGCCGCTTGGTGAGATCACGCCGGAAGCCAGCGCCGCGACCGGGATTCCCGCCGGGCTGCCGCTGATCGCCGCCGCCGCCGATAAAGCCTGTGAGGTACTCGGATCGGGCGGTTATGCGCCCCATATCGGCTGCCTGAGCTACGGGACAACCGCCACCATCAACACCACCCATAAGCGCTACCTTGAAGTAATCCCACTGATCCCACCCTACCCCTCTGCCGTACCGGATGCCTACAGCCTGGAAGTACAGGTTTATCGCGGTTTCTGGATGGTCAGTTGGTTCAAGCAAGAATTTGGATTGGTCGAGCGTATCCTGGCAGAAGAACGCGGCGTTGAAGTTGAAGAGTTATTTGACAAACTGGTGGACGACGCACCGCCCGGATCGATGGGATTAACGTTGCAGCCATACTGGTCACCGGGACTGCGAGTCCCCGGCCCGGAGGCCAAAGGCGCGATCATTGGCTGGGGAGATGTGCATACCCGCGGACACCTGTATCGTGCCATTCTCGAAGGGCTGGCCTATTCGCTCCGTGAGGGCAAAGAGCGCACCGAGCGCCGCAGCCGCATCCCGATCACCGAGCTGCGAGTAGCAGGTGGCGGATCACAGAGCGATGCCGCCATGCAGATCACCGCGGACGTGTTCGGATTACCGGCCTCCCGTCCGCACACCTACGAGGCATCCGGTCTCGGTGCAGCGATTGACATAGCGGTTGGGTTGGGCCTGCACCCCGATTTTGAAACGGCCACCAGGGAAATGACCCGGACCGGCGACACCTTCGAACCCGATCCGGCCACCCATAAACTCTATGATGAAATCTATCACGGCGTCTACAAAGAGATGTATAAGAAGCTCAAACCACTATACGAAAAAATCCGCGAGGTGACCGGCTATCCGCCGAGTCCACTTTAAGATTAGATATTCTTCGTAAGGGTGAGGCAATGCCTCGCCCTTACTTATCATGCGCCATTATGATCCTCGGAATTCCGCCGGATGACATAATACACGCTGGCGGATACCGCCGTCGCTGCCGCCAACGCCCCCAGGATTTGACCGGGTCGTTTTAAGTCCGTCTGATCCGCCTGCTGTTCGACCTCATTAGCAGACAGCAATTCTATTTTCTCGCCGTCATCAAGCGCAAAAGACCACTCGCCCGGATCAAGGCTGATGTTCTTCTGATGGACGATGATCAGCGTATCATCATAAGGGCTGATCCCCGATCCATACCGGTTGGCATATGCCCGCGTAAACTCCGCCCCATAGAAAAAGATCAGCGAGGTCAAGTAAGCCCAGACCAGGAAAGCCAGCAGCGATCCGGCTGGCCCATAAGCAGACCCAATGTGGAGATTACTCAGAGTCCGCCCGATTGCCAGGTTGCTGATCGACAGCAGGAACGACGTCACCGCTGCACCGATTCCGGCATCTTTCCAGGCGATATTGGCATCCGGCAGCACTTTGTAAATCACCATCACAGCAAGGCAGGTCAGAGCCAGAGACAGGATAAACTTGAGCACCTGGATAACATAAAGCAGCCGCCGTTCGGTAACCAGTTCGGGCAGGAGATCGGTCAGGGTGCGCCGGAACAGCGCCAACGACGTATCGAGTGTCAGGGAGATCAGCAGCAGCATCCCGGCTCCGATCACCATCACACCGGCCAGCACCCGCCCCCGGATAAATGTCATCAGGTTTTTGATCCGGCTGTCGGACAGCCGCCTGATCCCCCAGGCCCCGTTGATGGCCTTCTTGCCCTGCCAGAACACGCCCGATCCACCGACGATCAATGTAACCAGTGCGATAACGGTCAGCCGGGGAATGTTAGCCTGCCGGACAATGGTGCGGATCGTTTCGGCGGCATCCGATCCCAGAATTTCCTCGGACTGGGCCACGATCTCGCCATGCATCTCAGCCTGCCCGGTCACCAAACCGATCAACGTGATACCAAAGGTCAGCAAGGGAGCCAACGACAGTGCCGCATAAAAAGCCAGTGCCGCGCTTAGTTGAACCGCATTGTCCCGGTTCCAGGCTCTGGCCGCTTCTTCAAACAGTTTCAGGATGGATTTGACCATTCCCTTCCTATCCTTGCGTGAATTTCATCAACAGCCACTATTCTACCGGAGTTTGACCAAACACGATTGGTAAATCCGCACCCAAACATTATAGTTGTCCAGATAAGTATGTTAAGATATAAACCTTACTGCCTTAAAGTGGGCCATCAAATCAAATGGCTCAACTATCCAGGAAATAGCTATGCTGTTTCCACTTAGTGGTTGAAGAGAAATATGGGAACCTGGATCAGTGCGCGTTTGAAAAAAACACTTACATTTCAGCAACTTATCTATATCCTCCTGGGAATCGCCTTTCTCTATGCCGTATTCTCCTACCGCGACCAGTTGACGGAAACGGCAGAGGTTATCCGCAAGGGGGTCTGGTATCTGGTCGTGATTGCCGTGCTGATATTGGCCGGAGCGATCTACAATCAAGCGGCCTTGTACGCCAGCCTCTACGAGATATTTGAGCTTCCCCCGGAGAAGAAGCGTTTGCTGCCGCTCTACCTGGTCACCCGGTTTATTATGGTCGCTGCCCCCAGCGGGGGATTATCAGGTTGGGTGCCGTTTATCCAGGATGCCCGCAAACGCGATCTGGGTGTCGGGACGGTGCTGATCGCCAATCTGGTCTACATGATCCTGTGGTACAGCATCTTTTCAATCTTTCTTTTTGTCGGACTGTTGCATCTTTTCCTGGTACATGACCTCGAATGGTTCGAAATCAGCGCGGCGACCCTGCTGTTGACCATCGATGCCGTGATGATCGCCATTGTGGTATTGGCAAGCATCGCCCCCCACTTCTTGAAAAAGCTGCTCTGCAAAATTCAGCACGTGCTGGAAATTGTGATGGGATGGTTCAAACGCCCGGCCCCGCTCCAGGTGCACCAAATCGACCGCTTCGTCTACGATCTAAAGGATGCTGTTTCCCAAATGCGGCACCTGGGCTGGCGCTGCCTCCTGCGCCCCGCCGGGCATGCCCTGATCAACGAAACGCTAAACCTCGCCATATTGTATTTGCTTGCCCGCGCCTTTGGTCTGGCGCTGCCGTTTGGAGTATTGGTCGCCGCTTACAGTGTGAGCATCCTGTTTTACATCATCTCCCCAACCCCCGGCGGTATCGGGTTTGTAGAGGGATCGTTAGTCCTGGTGCTGACCTCTCTTGGCATCCAAAAAGCCGGGGCAACCGTCCTGACTATTGCCTACCGGGGCATTACGTTCTGGCTGCCCTTCCTGCTGGGATTCTTTGCGCTGCGCTGGGCCCACCGGGTGCCCGCTCAATAAAGAAGCCGCGAATAACTTCACAGCTTGAATGTTTCGATTAATAATTCCAGGATGGATTTAATCTTCTTCATCCGATGGGGCTCTCTTCTTGGGTCTGTAACTTCTCCCAGCGATGATCCGTTCTACATTTTCACTTATTAAATCGGTCATGGATTCCGACAGTCTGCTGACACTTTGACTATCTACATAATGATAAATGGGAGGATCATCAGATGAGTTATTGGTGTGAAAGTACATAATGTGCTCGCCTTGATGATCGTAGAACACAAATGCATCACTTGGCAACGTAAAACCAAACTCGTTAAAAACACTAGTGGCCCTGTCCTTTAGCTCAAACAGGTTTTCAAATTGACTGGAATCACTCCAAAACACCAGTTCAATTAGCACAGATTTCCCTACCAGTGTCAACAGTTCAACGTATACTTGTGGGAGGCGATTAACAGACTGCACTTCCATCAACAGATCGATCTCCACCGGCAAACATCCACGAAACAGTTTCCGATCTCCACGACCCAAAATGAGCATCTGCTCAATTACCCATTTGCGGTGGTCTGTAATTTCCGCCATGAATTTTTCCTACCCTTTTCAGTTGAACAGCGGATTTCAGTATACCTTATAGGTGAAAACGTGGGATACCACAAAAAGCGCAGTGCTTCCCAGGGGGGGGAAGCACCGAAAGTGAGGGGGCAACAGGAAATAGTTATGTGGTTTTTACTATGGCCAGAAGAAGTTTCGACTACTCCAGTCGCATTGTCCAGACAAAATATACAATGAGCGGATTAAGCCTGTGTTAAGTTCAGGTTAATCCGCTCTTAACGAGTCGCAAAAACTTCGTTAAGAGCCTATCCTAAATGGGTAAAGCAAATTTAGGATAGGCCACATTACGGCCACCACATCCGGCTGTGATCCCCGATATTCATCTTGAGAACTTTGGGTTTACGGGTGCTGTGTTTCAACGATACATACCGCCCGATCAGGCTGTCCTCGATCCGGGACGGGATATCTATAACCTGGCTGTGCTCCAACACGATACACCGGGCTAACTCGCTGTTTTCAATCGTCACATCGTGGTAAATACTGGTGAACGGGCCAACAAAGCTGTCCTTGATGACGGTGTTCTCGCCAATAATAGCCGGGCCGCGCACCACACTGTTGATAATCTGAGCGCCTGCTTCGACTGTCACCCGCGCATCGACCCTGGATTGATCGTCAATGGTTCCGAGCACACACGGTTCAAGCTCCTCCAGGACGTGACCATTTGCCTCCAGCATATCGGTTGGCTTGCCGGTATCGATCCACCAGCCCTGATGCACATACGGGAAGACGCGGTACTTGTGAGTGACCAGCCATTGGATCGCGTCGGTGATCTCCAATTCGCCGCGCCACGAGGGTTGGATAGCATTCACCGCCTCAAAGACATGGTGATCAAACATATAGATTCCGACTAGCGCCAGGTTCGACGGGGGATCCTTTGGCTTTTCAATCAACTGTTTGATCTGGCCTTTCCCGTCCAGTTCCGCCACTCCAAAGTGAGATGGTTCAGCCACCTCCTTGAGGACGATCTGGCTGTTCCAGTCGCTTTCGGCAAACTGGCGGATCAGGCTGCTGATGCCACCCTGGATCACGTTGTCGCCCAGGAACATCACAAAACGATCATCACCCAGGAAATCCTGTGATATTTTGACTGCATGAGCCAGACCAAGCGGGGCATCCTGCGGGATATAGGCCACCTTGACACCCCAACGCGATCCGTCCCCCACCGACTCCTGAATCTCCGGGCCGGTATCTCCGATCACGATCCCGATATCCTCGATGCCCGCATCGCGGATCATTTCGATAACGCGCCACAGCACCGGCTTGTTAGCAACCGGGATCAGCTGCTTGGCGCGGGTATAGGTCAGTGGATAAAGGCGTGTGCCCTTCCCACCTGATAGGATTAGTCCCTTCAAATTTTGATGTCCTCTCTTTGAACTGCGAATCAGGCAATAATATCCGGGTTGTCTTCGTCAGATTCCGACATCGGCTTGGTTTTCATTCTGGATGAAGGAGGGGTGCTTCCTCCACCGGCAGCTATCGTATCATCCGTATGGGTCGAATCAAAGATATCATCCTCTGGTGCTTTTGCGGCCTCTTTAGCACTCTCAACCTGATCCAACGCCTCGCGCGAGATATGTATGGCCGGTTTAGAATCGATATACGCGTCTTGATCCGGGGACGCCACAGCATCTTCCTCTACCGGAGCCGGTAGATCGGGGCCTTCTTCATAACGCCATCTCGGATGCCTGACCAACTCCGATAGATCTTCACCTGTCATCGCCCGCCGGATCAAGGCAGCGGCTCGAATGCCCCGCCACCGGATCAGCGCGGACCCCACGTCTGGGTCTGCATGGCGCGGGCCCGTCCCGACATAACCGGGCCAGTTCTCCATCCGGTAAACCTCATCCCACTCGATGCTTCGCAGCAGCTTATGGGACGGATCAACCAGTTCAGGGCGTAAATGGAGCATGACAGAAGTCTCAAACATGGAAGCATGGACGCTGGCCTTCAACGCGACCCGCTCCTGCATGGTCAGCGGACGGCCTAACAGCGTCGCCAACCCCGGCGTCGCATCCTGCTCGGCCCCGGCCATCACATAGCCGATTGGTTCAAACATCACCAGGCCGGGATACCGCCGCCGCATATCGATGCAGACCTCGTCGAGAGCCATACTTTGTTCTGCGCCCCCGTGATATCCAATCGGAAAGATATTGCGAAACCCATAGCGCACCATGTGATCGGTTACATCCCGAACGATGCTCTTGAGAGTCTCGCGCCTGATCCACACGCTGCCCGCATCCTCAAACAGGTCGGGGCGACGCATATCAATCGGATCGGTCCCGAAGGGAATCACCGGCATCATCAGGATATGCAGGTCGGGGTCTTGATCGAGTAAGCGGGCGCTCACAGCCAGGGTCAGGGATTCAACTGAGAAAAAATCTGTCCCCAACGGCAGGTGCTCGCCGTGCTCCTCCATCATGCCAATAGGGATCAGCACCACTGTCTGGTTGCGATCCAGATTACGCAGTGCCTTGACGGTGATCTGTTCAAGCCGGTGAAAACGATTTGCCATCAACTGCGAAGCCATGACTCACCTCATGTAGAATAGCGGTTGGCCGTAAGCATTCAGACTGGTGGCAACGGCATGGTTGTAGGGACACAGCGTGCCATGTCCAGGGCGGAACTAAGACCCGCCCCCGAAATTTCTGCTGATGTCAGTCCGAATAGTAACCGCCAACCCGGGTATCAACCTGGGCATTGGTTAGCACTGCCCCTACTATACGTACATTTACGCGCTCAAGCAATTCTTTGGCCCGTTCGGCATGTTCCCGGCGAGTGCCACCGGCCCGGAGAACGATCACTGCGCCATCTAACTTGGAGGCCAACAAAGCCGCATCGGTCACAGCGATCACCGGCGGGGCATCAAACAGGATAAATTCAGCCTCGGATTTCAGCCCTTCGATGATCTCATCCATGCGCCGCGACCCCAGCAAATCAGCCGGATTGGGCGGTAAGGGGCCGCTTGTCACCAGCCGAAGCCCATCAACACCGGTCTCAACCAGGGGCGGCGCGTCCATGTTTTCCAGCACCATACTGGTTAACCCCGGTTCCTGATCGACACCCCACAGCGTATGCTGGCTGGGCCTTCGCAGGTCGCAGTCCACGATGATCGTTGATCGCCCACCCTGGGCCAGGGTCACCGCCAGATTTGCCACAGCGGTGCTTTTCCCTTCATCCGGCGCAGGGCTGGTCATCACCACCGTTTGGAGCGGCTCGTCCAGGCTTGAAAAAATCAGGCTGGTCCGTAAGGTACGATAAGCCTCGCTCACCGGTGAGCGGGGATTGGTCAGAGTAATCAAGTTGGGTTGGGTCATATGGTTCCCCATTAGTTATTTTTTTGTTGGTGGGACTTACGCTGTTGGGTAGATTATCATTACCCCCCAATCCTCGCAGGCGTCCCGCTCGGATTTACCCCCCTTGCAAGGGGGGCGGATGATGCAAACACCACAGGTGGAGCATCACGGGGGGTGAACCGCGTAAGGCCCAATCGGATACAAT
>JBNKDD010000247.1:0-8548 GCA_050288085.1 Anaerolineae bacterium | reverse complement strand
TCAGCCCCCGACTGCTGAAGGCGTGCTTGCAGCAGGTCGGCGAAGAGGTGGTGATAGCGATACCAACGGCGATCATCGTCCAGAGGAATGACAAAGAGATTGCGCTTTTCCAACTGCTCAAGCATATCCTGTCCGCCCGAAGCACCGGTCACCGCATCGCAAAGCGGCCCGGTCAGCCGGGTGAGGATCGCCGTTTGGAGGAGAAAAGCCTGGATTTCTTCCGGTTCACGGGCGAGCACTTCTTCCAGCAGGTAATCGAGGATATGGCGGTGCGTGCCGGAGAAACTCTCGATGAACCCCAAAACATCTTCACGGTCACGGATCGAGAGGGCAGCCATCTGCAAGCCGACGATCCAACCCTCGGTGCGCTCTTCGAGCACGGCAATCGATCCGGCGTCCAGTTGGAGGCCCATCACATCGTTCAGGAATTGAGCGGCTTCCTCCTCGGTGAAGCTGAGATCAGCCGCCCGGAGTTCGACTATCTGGCCGCGTGCCCGCAAACGGGCAACAGGCAGCGGGGGGTCGGAGCGGCTGGCGATCACGAGGTGGAAAGTGGTGGGGCAGTGATCGAGCAAAAAGGCGACCGCCGTGTGCACGGCCTGATTGCTGATGGTGTGGTAATCATCCAACACCAGGGTAATCTCCCGCCCGGTGGTATCCAGATCGTTGATCAGGCTGGTCAGGATCAACTCGGCTGGAACCTGGTTCGATGCCCCCATCAATTGGATGGCCTCGCTCCCGACGGCCTGATCGGCCTCGTTAAGGGCGGCGGTCAGATAGCTTAAGAAGCGGCCATCCTGATTATCATCTTTATCAAGGGAGAGCCAACCGACCGCTGCCGATTCCGATTCGGCGAGACAGGATGCGGCCAGGGTGGTCTTACCGAAACCGGCGGGGGCGGTGATCAGGGTGAGGGGGCCGCGCAGCCCTTGCATGATCTGTTCCTGGAGCCGGGGTCGCGACACCAGTTCTGACCGGGTGAAGGGTAGACGCAGCTTGGTGCGGATGAGCAGATCGGCGATTTGCATACGATGACCTCGGACTAAATTTTGGAGCCAGGGTAAGTTTTTTTGACCAGCCTCCTGGGCGCGGCATGCTGCTCCCCTATTCCTGTCAAGTTAAGCTCTTATTAATCCGATTTTTAGCCCTCACCCCCAGCCCCTCTCCCTCATGGAGAGGGGAGTCAGGTTCAATGTTGAGATGTAGACTGTTCTCTTGCGGCCAAAAATCTTCTTAAGTTGACAGCTATGGGGCGCTTCACGAAGCTCCCCTACGACCGGTTATTTTCAATATCTCGCCACTACAAACGCCCAGCAGGCAGGGTGAAATAGAAGGTGCTGCCCTGGCCGATTTCGCTGTCTACGCCCACACTGCCGCCTAAGCGCTCGCTGATGCGCTGGACAATCGATAAGCCCAGGCCATACCCCTCGATCCGCTCCAGCCTGAGTTTGCTGAAGGGGGTAAATAGTTTCGCCTGTTCTTCAGGGGAGATACCGCTTCCATTATCCCGCACCCAGAACCGGATCTGACCATTGTCCTGCATATCGGCCCCGGCTTCGACCAGCGGCGGGCGGCCCCCATATTTGATCGCATTGCTAAAGTAGTTGCTCCAGATTCCCTCCACCCATTGAGCGTAGCCGTAAGCTTCCGGCCACTCTTTAGGGGCGGTCAGGGTAACCTGATATTCCTCGGTCAGCGGGTATTGACGATCCCAGGCTTCCCGGACAACAGCGCCCATATCCAACGGCGTGAACTGGACATTCTCTTCGCGGGCGCTGGCGAGCAGCAGCAGCGAATCGACAATATCAATGGCCTGCTGGCTGGATGTCATCGAGCGCTGGAAATATTCTACCAGTTCACCTCTCGGTTTCTGGTCGATGAACAGCATTCCCAGCTGGCAAAACCCGATGATGCCGCTCAGGGGGGACTTCAGGTCATGGGCGACGGTATGCGAGAAAGCTACCAGATCGGCGTTATTTTCCTGCAACTTTTTATTGGTCTCGCGGATTTCATGGTTCAGGGCGGCGAGCTGTTGGTTCTGCTCCTTGATGATCGCCTGATATTTTAATACCGGTCGGCTGGCAAGATACGACGTGGTAAAAGAAACGATGGTCGAGATAGCCAGGACAACCGGCCAAAGCCTGCTCTGCTGGAAGAGTACCAGCAGCAGCATGGATAGTAGATCAGAGAAGATGACCGAAAGACTCACAACCTTCCAGACGGTGTCCAAGAAAGGCATCTGTTTGGAAAGAAGATTGGATGCCCTTGTGATGAGTTCCTCCTGAGAGATTGTCATAAACCCTGCTCACTGAAAATAGCCGGATATGTGGTCAAAATATAACCCCATCTGCTCATCAAGACCATTTTGCCTTTCCGGCAGGTAAGGTGAAGTAGAAGGTGCTGCCCTGGTCGATCTCGCTGTCTACGCCTACGCTGCCGCCTAAGCGCTCACCGATACGATACACAATCGACAGGCCCAATCCATGCCCTTTGGGCTGCAACTGGCCGAAGGGCGTAAACAGCTTCTCCTGTTCTTCAAGGGAGATGCCTCTGCCGTTATCCCGCACCCAGAACCGGATCAGGTCATCATCTTGCAGATCGGCCCCGATTTCGATCAGCGGCGGGCGGCCCCCATATTTGATGGCATTGCTAAGGTAATTGCTCCAGATTCCCTCCACCCAGCGATCATGGCCGCGGGCAACCGGCCAGGTATCAGGGTAAGTGATGGAAGCGTCGTACTCCCTGATCAGGGAATCTAAACGCCGCCAGGCCCGCTCGACAATCGGCTGCATATCGAGCGGCTCGAAGGTCACCTGCTCCTCGCGCACGCTGGCTAATAAGAGCAGCGAATCGATGATGTGTGACGAGTTCTGGGCAATGTCCATGATCCGTTGGAGAAGTTGGGCGAGGTCGGATTTGGTATGGGTTTCGATGAGCGCTGTACCGATATCACAGTAGCCGATGATGGTTCCGAGAGGGGTCTGGAGATCGTGGGCGACGGTGTAAGAAAACATGGCTAATTCCGCATTACGCGCTTCAAGATCGGTATTAGCCTGGCGGATATCCTCGTTTAGCCGGGTGAGCGCCCGGTTTTGTTCTTCGATCAGCTTGCGGCGTTGAACAGCAGACCGGCTGGCGAGATAAGATATCAGCAGCGACACAATCCCGGAGATCGCCAGACCCAATACGATCAATGACCGGTAGCCCAGAATAATCAGCACCGACACGGTCAGCAGCACCGCCCCGATTACGGAGAAAACCATTATCTTCCAGACTGCATCAAACAGCAGACAGCCCGGTTTTGCAGCTTCTAGAGGATCGTCGATGTCTGTCATCGTACATCCTTCCCGGTCGGGATAGGCCAGCAGGAGCGCAGGATCAGAATATCGCGACCAACAGCGGAATAATTATTAGAGACATAAAGGTCAGTATCCAACCGGTGGTATAGAACACCACCGGCATCATGATCAACATCGCCAGCGAGGAGACCGCCATAGCCGGAAGCGGACGCTTCCACCAGACGGCTAACAGCGCCCCTAACCCACCGCCGAGTTTCTGAAAAAACCACATCCCAGTCGAGACTACCGCCATCAGGGGGGTGAGGATCACCAGCACACTGATGATTGCCAACGGGCTTATATCAAATCCCGCCGGACGTGCCACCGAACCGACCAGGGTAAAACCGCCCGATAGAACCATCGCAGGGGTCAACGCGGTCGCAACGGCGATGAACAAGCGCATCCGGTGGGCGGCGGCATTGACATAACCGTAGAGCATGGTGTTCTCGGTGATCCCGGCCAGCTTGAGCATCTGGAGGTTTTCGCCGCGCAGGTCGTTGGCGGTCAGGTTGGCGGCGTAAAGAGCCAGCACCGCCGGACTGATGGCGACCACCGCCCCGGTCAGCAGCAGTGAGAGAACGACAAATTCGGGCACCGTTGCAAGGATGATCATCACGGCCACCACTGCCGCCGTCCCGATTCCAATCGACAGCCAGCGCAGAAAGCGCTTCGATGGGCCGCCAGTATTACGGGTCAGGCGCTCGGTGATCGGGTTAGGTTGCTTGTCTTTTGTCATTTCAAGTTCTCGGCGAGTGACGACAGAGTTATGTATAGCGTCATCAACGGGTCAAACAATATCTTTGAGACGGTATTCAGGGCCACCGGTTGTAAAATCAGCATCGCCAGCGCCCCGGCGATCATTGCCGGTATGGGATGCTTCCACCAAATCGCAAGGAATGCACCACAAATACTGCCCAGTTTCTGGAAAAACCACAGCCCAAAGGATAACAATACCACTGCTGGCAGGATCGACAATTGCAATATGGCAATATCCACCAGGTCAACATCCCTGCCCGGCCAGGCAACTAGTGTCGCCAGGCTGCCCGCTATCAACAGGGTAGGAACCAGGGATGTAGCGACGGCGGCCAATAAACGCAGCCGGTGGAAAGCGGCTTCGGCATAACCCTTGATTATGGTATTTTCGGTGATTCCGGCTAACTTTAGCATCTGTACGTTTTCTTCGGGCAGGTCTCTGTAAGCCAGATTGGCGGCATAAACAGCGATCACTGCCGGGCTGATTACGTCGAGGCTCCCGATAAACAGCAGGATCGGAACAGCCAGCTTGAGGTTGTAGTCAAGCAGGGCGAGTGCTGTTAACAAGGTCACCGCCCCGATGCCAATCGACAGCCAGCGCAAAAAGCGCTTTGATGGGCCGCGAGTGTTGCGGGTCAGGCGCTCATAGATCGGGTTGGGTTGTTCGTTTTTTGCCATGTTCAAAGCCCCATTGCTGCCATAATTGTCTTGCAGTCCCCTACTATATTATCTGCCTCAAAACTGAAAAACTGCCGATAGAAGTATGTAAATCGCAATAAATAAGATAGATATACTCCATGAAGTGGCGATCAAGGCAATCGGCGGGAAGATCAGCAATATGAATGACGAGACGATCATTACCGGGATGGGACGCTTCCACCAGACGGCCAGCGATGCCCCCAAAACGCCAGCAGCCTTCTGAAAAAACCATAGGCCAGACGTTAACAGAATCACTACCGGAAAGCAGACCACCAGAAAGCTGATAATCCCTGATAATTCTGTATCAACTGAGGGGCGGCGGTGATCAAGCATGAGAAGTGCCAGAGTACTCACCATAATCAGTGTGGGGGCCAGGGCTGTGGCAACCGCGGCTAATAAGCGCAGCCTATGGAAGGCGGTGCTGGCATAACCCGTAATCATCGTTTCTTCAGTAATGCCGGTCAACTTCATCATCTGAAAGTTTTCTGCGCGCTGGTCTTTAGAAGCCAAATTAGCAGCATAGACAGCTATCACCGCCGGGCTGATCAAGTCGATGACCAGGGTCAGTTGCAATATGGGACCATACAGATTGCCATAGTCATCAAGTGAAGTGAGAGCCGTCACCAAAGCTGCCCCCCCAATCCCGACCGCTAGCCCAATCACCAACCATGTCGATGGGCCGTGCGTGTTACGGGTCAGGCGGTCGTAGATCGGGTTGGGTTGTTTGTCTTTGGACATGGTCAGAACACCACCGTTGTCATAATCGTTACCCAGACTGTCAGGGCAAAGGCGGCCAGACCAGCCACGAAATACAGCAGCGCCGAGATGATCGACATCGCGGCGCTGGTTACGATCAATGCCCGAAGGCGAGGTTGATCCTGATAGATGGCATTGACAGCAAAGGAAATGCCGATCCGCTGGGTTATCCAGATCACCACTACAAATGCGAATCCGATCAAAACCGGCAGCAGCCGCTCGACGATCACCGGCATGTACCAACCCAGTTCGGTGATCAGCAGCAGGGATAAAGTCGGCGCTAATCCGGTGGTGATCACTCTCGGTACGCGAAGCCGGAACAGTGCTGCCTGAGTGAAGCCGTCCAGAATCTCGGTTTCGGTCAAGGGGGTGAGGCGGATCATCCGGTGATCGAACCCCGCGATCATCCGGTCGGCCAGATCAACGGCATAAATCGCAAACACCACCGGGCTGATGATCGCCACCCCGGAGGGCAGGATCAATGCGCGGATAAGTTGGCGATAGTACAGCACAGATGGCAGCCAGGCCATCACAGCCGTACAAATCAGCACCAACCCGACCGCTAACCACCGGGCCAGCCGCATGGAAGGCCAACGGCTGCCGCGTGTAAAGCGTTCGTAGATGGGGTTGGGTGGTTTGTTTTTGGACATGATCAGTACACCGGCACAAATAGGGAATATGTCATAACTACTATCCCGACAAAGTAAAATCCGACAAAAATATACAGCGCCACTGACGTGAGCAGCGCCATCAATACGGTTAAGAACATAGCTTCCCAACCGGAGTTATGACGGAGGGCAATCTTTACACCACGTGTAATGCTCGCGCCCTGGGCTGCCCAGACCAGGACAGCATACTCTATACCGATGGCAGCCGTTGTTATTTGATGGGGAAGCATCACCCACTGCTTATTCCAACCGAATACGAATTCGCTGGCGATCAGCAAACCGAAGATCGGCGCGAACCCGATAACGATCATCCGCAGTACCCGCAGCCGGAACAGGGCTACTCGGGTAATCCCCTCCAAGACATCATCATCGGCCAGCGGGGTGAGGCGGATCATCTGATAGTCGCTGCTATTGGTCAGCCCATTAACCAGATTGACGGCATACAGTGAAAACATCACCGGGCTGATGACAGTCAATCCGGCCAATACAAACAAGGTACCGGACAACCAATAATAGATCCGGATCGATAGCAACTAGGCCGCCAACATTGTGCAGGCCGATACCAGACCCAATGCCAACCAATTGGCTTGTCTCAGAGAAGGCCAACGGCTGCCACGCGCAAAGCGTTCGTAGATCGGGTTGGGTGGTTTGGTTTCGAGCATAATCACAATGCCGCTATGGACATTAATATCACCGACAAGGTTGTGAAGGTTATATATACACTAAGAAAATATAGCATCGCCGACGCGAACAGCGTTAACCCCACCGCCAGGGGCATGGCAAGCCAGCGGGAACTGTGCTGAAGAGCAAGATTTACTCCCACCCCAATGCATATCGACTGGGCTATCCAGACTACAATAGCAAACTCAATATCGATAATAGCCAATATGATTGGCTCAGCATAGTCTGGTTGATAATTCTGCTTCACCGATTCAGAGATGAGCAGCAAGCCAACAATCAACACTACCCCGGTGATAATCACCCGCAGCACCCGCAGCCGGGACAAGGCGACCTGAGTGAAACCTTGCAGAATCTCATCTTCGGATAGTGGGGTGAGCCGGATCATCTGGTAATCACTATTCCGGATCAGCCGGTAAGTCAGATTGACAGCGTACACCGAAAGAATCACCGGGCTGAGCGCCGCGAGTCCGGACAGCAGGGCCAGGCCAGTGAATAACTGTCGATAGTTTGGTGACGCGATCAGCAAGCCCGCTAACACAGCACAGATCAGCACTCCCCCCACCACTAACCAGCGGGATTGTCGCATGGAGGGCCAACGGCTGCCGCGCGTGAAGCGTTCGTAGATGGGGTTGGGTGGATTATCTTTATCTGATCGAATCGCTGACTCTCGTTCCATACCTCACATTCTGGGCCAGACTCCGATTTGATGCAACCACAAAACTAAGAACCCTGGGTATCGATTTATCCAGGGTTCTTAGTTGATTAGTTATGAGAATTTATTCCCAAGAGATATGAATGATTGTGTAGTCTTCCTCTCCGCCATAATCACGCGGCGGGATGTCCGGGTCGTAAAAGACCTTGAACCGAGTCCCTTTGGGCAGGAAACGACGCCCATATCCATACAGAACCCCATAACTCATATCGTCAGGATAAACCACTGTATGGACGGTTTTGTAGTGGTTTTCACTGATCTTTTCAAAGGTGATCTTTCCTACATCGGCGTTGCGATGGAGGAACTGGTACATGTCGTTCCAACGGATCAACACTTCTTCCAGGGTGGGGTCTGGAAGGTCGGGCGGGAGCGGTGTCATCAGGCCGACTTCTAAACCGATAGCAACCAGGTTGGAGGAGAAATCCGGGTTTAAAGCCAGTTCGTTCAGGGCATTCAGATATTTACTGGTGGGAAACCACGATTCGGGATCGAGGTCTAGCAGCCCATATTTCTCCATCACCGGCTTGGTGTTGTCATCCCGAAGATTATCAAAGAAAGCCATGATGTTAACGCCTATGGTTTCTGATTCAGGAGGACAGGTTAACTTCCGCATAAAACTCTCCTCGAAAAGCCGTCATTGGCTATAAATTGATTCGTTATAAAAGACAACAGCGTATACTTAACCCATCATATCATAGATATTCTTTATACGCCCAGATCATGATCAGGGGGTGTAATATCCTGCCGGATCGCCCGGCCCAAACCATACGGTTTAATGAAATCTACCCCCGTATCGCCTATAATGAGGTGGTAGATTTAGCTATGGATGTGTAGATGATCGCAGATCAGATTATTAACTTCACAACGGTGTTTCTTGGGATTTTCATCGAGGCCGCGCCCTTCTTGCTGCTGGGGACGGTTGCTTCCGGGTTGGTGGAGGT
>JBNKDD010000246.1:0-8557 GCA_050288085.1 Anaerolineae bacterium | reverse complement strand
GCAACAATCATTATTGAAAGCCTGGTGGATGGCGGGGCCGGGTTCACCCTGCCGGAGGGGGCAGCCGGTCAATCGGCAGGGCAACAAATCTGCCTGACCGGCTACATCACCGATCCGGTCAACGACACCGACTGCGTGACCCTCTTCCCCGATTCGCTCCCACCGACCGGCGGTGAACCGGTGAAGCCAATACCGGTCTGGGGCTGGATAGCCGCTGCCGGGGCGCTGATCGCCGGATTGGGTGGTTATAAGATCAGGCGGCAGCGCAGAGCGTAACACTAGATTGTGTTGACATTTGGAGTTGTTTACCTGATTTAACCCCCGGCTACCGCTAAAGCGGTATCTGCCCCCCTTTGCGAAGGGGGGTGAATCGCGGCGAGCGTGGCAGCACGAGCAGCGATGGGGGGTTCAAAACTCAAACGTCAACAGAACCTAAACCAGAATCGATCAGAGGGTGGATGACCACCCTCTTTTTTATTCCCGGCCTCTACCGGTAAGACTTGGTACTGCTCCAGATCACATCAGCAGCGACGACCGGTTCTCTGCATACAAAAATATTGAACTGCTCTACAGGTCTATCATATTCTTGCCGGTCCTGAGCAGCCGGTTCGCACTCTTTAAAGAAGACCGCCATTTCATTCGTTCCAGAGGTGATGATGATCATCACATCCCAGGAATAGCCCGGCCCCCAAAGATAGTAGGTCAGAGAGCCGCTGACCGCATGCGGCAGTCCATACTCAGCCCCTAGTTGGTCGATTGCACCAGCCGCCGAATAGGAGTCGGCATAGATTCCCGCTGCGGCCTGATCCGCCGGAGGGAGTTCATCATATACCCCGGCCACATCCTGGACAAACTCATCCCAATGACGGCGGCCAAAGAGAAATGGCGAATACGTTAAAGTGCCACCGCTGAACTCCTTGATGACCAAAGCCGGAGAACTGAAAGTATCGGCAAAGGCAGGGAACAAATCCGCCGGGAGAATGGGCAGAGAGAGCAAGATCGCCAGGACACCACCGGCAGCCAGATAAGCGGCAGTCACCCCCTTCAACACATTTCCCCAACGCATCTTATCCAGCAGTTCTTCAACCAACACCGAACCAGCCGCAAAGAGCGGCATAAAAAGCGCCGCGAGCATCCGGGCGGGGGTGAGCATCAGGTACATCAACACCAGCGTAATGATAAACAGCAGCCCCAGGAAGGCATAATTCGTACCGTCCAGACGCCGAAAGATGCGGTACAGCCCGGCCAACCACAAGGGCAAAAGGAACGGGTTCATGTACATGAGGAGATTGATGAAATATTGTGAGACTGAAGCCTGATAGACCCGTACTGTGCCATAGGTAGTCCAGTATTCGAGCGTCGGCCAATGATTGGTGTATTGCCAGATCAGATACGGCGACACAACTACCAGGCAAATCAGCGCACCCAGCCAGGGCCAGAGCGTTAACAGGTCTTTTCGATGTTCTGAAACCAGCAGCCCAACCAGAAAGCCCGGGCCAAAAAACGGGATGGTCATCTTGGTCATACAGGCGATACCGGCGATAAGCCCCAGCACAGGCCACAGCTTCCGGTTCCCCGTTTTGAGAAACCGGACAAGCGTATATAGAAATATCGAGAGGACCATCTGGTCAATGCTGTCGTAGCAGAAAACAGAATCGACCCCCAACCAGGCAGGAGTCGCGATAAATGCCAGGGCGCTCAGTGCAACGGCAAATCCTTTGCCGCCAAGTTCCTTTGTGATCAGGCAGGCAAAGACCAGAGTCACCGAACCGGCCAGCGCCGGAACGATACGGTAAGCAAACAGCGATTCGCCCAGCACAGCGCGGCTGACTGCCATCAGAGCGGGGACGAGCGGTGGCAGGTCTACATAACCAAACGCCAGGTGGCGGCTCAACGCGATGGTATAGAATTCATCGAAGAAGAAGCCATAACCAGGATCGGAATACAGGTGTATCGCAAATTTCACGATTGCAGAGATCAGGATGATCAAGCCCACAGATGTCAGGCCCAAAAAACGTTTTTGATCTTTCACAAAATGAACCCCGTGACTATGTTGTAGTATCAAATGCCTGGATCGGTAAGTCAGCGGCAAAATCGCTATCGGTAAGATTTGGCGCTGCTCCAGATCGCATCAGCGGAGACCTTCGGTTCCCGGCACACATAAATATTAGGATGGCCCGTCGGCCTACCATAATCATACCGGGCCTCGGCGGCAAGCTCACAGTCATCGAAGAAGACTTCCATTTCATTTGACTGATCGGTGACGATGATCATCACGTCCCAGGAATAGCCCGGCCCCCAGAGATAGTATGTCAGATGCCCGCTGACCGCATGAGGTAGTCCATATTCAGGTCCATACTGGTCGATTGCGCCAGCCGCCATATAGAAATCCGCATAAACTCCCGCAGTCGCCTGATCCGCCGGAGGAAGCTCGTCATACACCCCGGCTACATCCTGAGCAAGTTCCTCCCAACGAAGCCGACCATCGAGAAGCGGTGAAAAGCTTGATGTGACACCGGCAAACTCCTTGATGAACACATTCGGCGGGATGAGAGCCTCAATTAAAGCAGTGTTCGAATCTATTGGGAGAACAGGCAGACTGATAAGGATAGCAAGGATCCCTACGACCAGCAGGTAAGCGGCAGCTGCCCCCTTCAATACAATTCCCCAACGCACCTTGTCCAGCAGTTCTTCGACCAACACCGAGCCAGATGCAACAAGCGGCATGAAAAGCGCCGACAGCATCCGGGCAGGGGTATGCATCAGGAACATCAGCACCAGCGTAACGAAAAACATCAAGCCCAGGAAGGTGTATTTCGTACCGTCCAGGCGGCGAAAGATGCGATACAACCCGGCCAGCCACAAGGGCAAAAGAAGCGGGTTCATATAAATCAGGAGATTGAGGAAGTACTGCGGAACGGAAGCCTGATAGACTCGTACTGTGCCATAGCCCGTCCAGTACTCAAATGTCGGCCAACCATTGGTGTATTGCCAGATCAGATACGGTGACACAACGGCCAGGCAAATCAGCGCACCCAGCCAGGGCCAGGGCGTCAACAGGTCTTTCCGGTGTTCTGAAATTAGAAGCGCAATCAGGAAGCCCGGACCAAAAAACGGGATGGTCATTTTGGTCATACAGGCAATACCGGCGATCCCCCCCAACCAGAGCCAGAGCTTCCGATCCCCCGTCTTGAGAAATCGAACAAGCACATAGAGGAATGCCGACAGAACCAGCTGGTCGATGCCATCGTAACAGAATATCGAATTGACGCCCAGCCAGATAGGAACCGCAATGAAGGTCAGGGCACTCAGTGCGACGGCAAACGGTTTGCCGCCGAATTCCTTTGTGATCAGGCCGATAAAGACCAGCGTCACCGAACCCGCCAGCGCCGGGAAGATATGAAGAGCAAACAGCGATTCGCCGAGCACCGCACGGCTGAGTGCCACCAGGGCAGGAACAAGCGGCGGCAGATCCACATAGCCGAACGCCAGGTGACGGCTCATCGCGATGGTGTAAAGCTCGTCGCTAAAGAAGCCATAGCCAGGAGCGTAATACAGGTGAATCGCGAATTTCACGATTGCCGCAATCAGGATAACCAGACCCGTAGAAGACAGTCCCCAGAAACGTTTTTGCTCCTGCATAATAAGATGCCCTCCATAGATAGTATCAAATTCCCGCTAAAGCTCCCGGACAGTGAAACTCAAAACACAGCATAGCATTATACCTCAGCTTCGTGCGCGGATAGCGAACTCATTTTTTACCTGCCCTTTTTGTCCCCTGCTGATCTCGGTTGGCGATCACCTTCGGCTGGTTAGGTTTCCGCCATGCCGATGCCACCAAGTGCGTTGATCTAGACATGCTGCCGCGGACTCTTCCAGCGACTGGCGGCCCGAAGTCCTGGCCATTGGCGTAATGATCAGTATAACGTTAGGATGGGTATGGATCAGATCATGGCACACAGGAGAAAATAAAAATCAATGGAACGTGAATCTAGCCAGAATATGGCATTGCTATCTGGTAAATATGCAAAAGATTCGGGACGGCTGGCACATTTCGCCGTTTCCCGTTTCAGAAAAAAGCTGGAATCACTGCTGGACAAAATCCAGGTGGAAACGGTCATTGAAGCCGGATGTGGGGAGGGATACATTGTAGAGAATATCCTCTCCCCACGCTACCCGGACTTGCAGGCATTTGACCTGGACATGGGGCGCGCAGCCTACCTCAAACAGAATAACCCGGCTATGCGTGTTTTTCGGGGCAACCTGCACCATGTACCCATCGCGGATAACGCAGCTGACCTCGTGTTGTGTCTGGAAGTTCTGGAACATGTCGGAGAGCCAGAGCTTTCCCTCAAGGAGTTGCACCGGATTACCCGGCGTTATGCCATCCTGAGCGTCCCCAATGAGCCGTTCTGGCGGATCGCCAACATGCTGCGCGGCGCATATTGGTCAGAATGGGGAAATACCCCGGAGCATATTAATCACTGGTCTATCTGGAGTTTCAAGCGATTTGTAAGCCGATATTTCAATATTTTAGAAACTGCCACCCCGGTCACCTGGACTTTTATCCTGGCAGAGAAGCGGCAGCCGCCGGGATAGCCAGCCTGTCCCCGCCAATCGGCGCGTTGCATATCCGTGCTCGTTTATTATAATCACGGGACTGAAAAAGAAACCGAGGGTAGCCTATGACGGACAAACTGTCACGCCGCACATTCCTGACCGCCGCCGGGGGCGCATTGGCCGGACTGGCCCTGCCCCAACCGCTTATACGCGCATTGGCTGATTCTGATTCCCCCCCGCCCGAAGAACTGGACTTCGTCCAATCCGAACCCGTTTACCCGGAATTATGGGGCCGGACAACTGTTACGACCAGCGTCCGTGAGGCAACCGGCCTGAACCAGCCTGTGATCGAATTCCTGCATCCAAACGTCGTCCTGCCGCTGTTAGAGGAACTTCGCGCCGAGGGCAATAATCCCAACAACGACCTGTGGTATCGAGTGTCCAACGGCTATGTCTACACCTCCACCATCCAGCCGATGAAGCCCTACCGGATGCCAACCGAGCTCACCGAAGTCGATGAGGAGTTCGGGGCATGGGCCGAGCTGATCGTGCCCTATTCGCTGGCCCGCACCGAACCGAGCGGCCCCCCGGTCAGGCTGGAGGATGACAGCCAGGTGGTCTGCTATTATTCCAGCGTCCACCGCATTCTGGCCGTCGAACCCGACCTGGATAACAACCTGTGGTACAAGATCTTCGACGACAAAAAAGACGCCGACCCGATCTACATCCTGGCCCGGCATATGCGGGTGCTTACCCCCGCCGACTTTGAACCGATCAGCCCCGGCGCAAATAAGAAAATCATCGTCAATCTGATCGATCAACGCATTGACTGTTTCGAGGATGATCAACTGGTCTTTTCGACTTTAACATCATCAGGTGGAGATGGCTTTGATACGCCAAAAGGGGAGCACGCAGTCGTCTATAAGCAGCCTTCCCGGCACATGTATTCTGACCCGGAGGTCGAAGCCTTCAGCGATCCGAACTTCTTCGATCTGCCCGGCGTCCCATACAACATCTTCTTCACCACGCTCGGACACGCCATTCATGGCACATACTGGCATGGCGACTATGGCCGCCCGCGCAGTCACGGCTGCCTGAACGTCACCCCGGAGGCGGCCCGCTGGCTGTACCGATGGGTCGACCCGGTCGCGCCATACGACGTGGAAGCGTTCGGCAGCTCATCCAATCCCGGTACGCCCATCACGGTGATGTAATTTACCCTCGCCCGCGGAAATCCGTCTGTGCCCCTATCCGTAACCCGCAATGCCTCACCTCTCCAATCGGGCTGGATTGGAGAAGTGAGGCTGGCGAAGCCTGACCAATGTCAATTAATATGAGGCGGTCTGGTTAGGAATCTCCCGGCGACCGGCTGTCCATCGAATGGTTATTGTTGTTATTGGTTCCCGAAACCGGGGTCTGCTGAACCAGTGACTTACTACTCCGCACTTCAAACTCATCCCTTGAAGTGTAGGTGAGCTTACCCTGGGCATCTTCGACCGAGTACAGTGTGCACTGTACGCGCCAACCCGACTGTTGGGCATTCAATATCAACAAAGCCTGATCACCCTCATCCTCGACCGCAATCGTCACAAATTCGCTGGTGAGCAGTTCCATGCTGTTCACGAACCGGCGCAGATCGTAGTAGCATCGCTTGAGGTCCATCACAGTCATGTCATGCCCGGCAACGGATAAACGCAGCGGGGCAAAGTCAATCGCCACGATTAATGGCGGATCACTGCCAAATTCAACCAGGCGGGTGAGTTCGTCCATGGCCTCCCCCAGTACTTCATCCAGTTCCTGGAACGGAATCTGGACAAAGCGAGTGGGCCGCGCAACCATCTTCGTCAGGTTATCAGGCAGCGTGGTCGCTTGGGAGTCGGTACGCCAGGCCAATTCGGCTTGCAGTTCACCCGGTTCTTCGAGCAGCAGCCGGATGCGATCATCCTCAACCGTCAGGCCAAGCTGATCGAGGCTCACCACGGCATCGCTGATCAACATCGACACAATGTGCTGCGGGATGGGAAAGACCCGTGAAGGCATATCGATATGATGATCGATTTCCCAGGAGGTCACATAATTCTCATCATGCACCACCGTCAGGCGCAGCATATGATGGCCGGTCGTGCAATAGACCGCATCGTACGGCTGCTTGATGGCAGCTTTCAGCCCGTGGTTAATCAGGTTCAAATCAATTGGTATGGCTTCGGTAATCATTGGTTCACTCCTCACCAATAGCTACAATCTTGCTGTGCGACACAGCCTATACTCTAAAAAGGTTAGCCCATTGACATTGGCTATTTCGATGCACCTGCACATAGGACGGGTATACAGGTATGATTTGATTTCATAATGTCAATATTTCTGGATGCAACCTCTGTTCATATAATATAGTATTATCAAATTTCGCGCTTGCCACCCCTTAAAAATCAACATGTACTTGTGGGTCAAGCGAGCGCCCTTTCTTATGAATCTCAAAATGCAGATGCGGACCGGTGCTGTTGCCGGTGCTGCCCAACTGTCCGATCACATCGCCCTTCTGGACGATCTCGCCACAATCATAGTGAATTTCCTCCAGGTGACCGTAAAAGGTTGCCCACCCATTACCGTGATCGAGTATCACCAGGTTGCCATAACCCCAGTTATTCCAACCAGAGAAGACGACCGTCCCCCGGTCTGAGGCAAAGATCGGTGTCCCTTTAGGGCTGGCAAGATCAATGCCCATGTGCCAGGGGTGATATCCCTGCGTGATCCGCTGGTAGAAATACATGGGGCTGGCCCATTCCTCGGTTCCGAGCCCCCGGGGGAGAAGCTCAATTTCACCACACGAGCCGGGATGATCCGGCGCATAATTGACAATCGGGATATCCGACTCCGGGTTGATCGTCACCTCAGAAGACCAGTTCCGCTCCTGGAAAGTACCGGTTCCGCCGGGAATAAAGACCAGCATATCAGCCGCCGGGGTATCGTCCGGGGTCAATCCACCCAGGCTGTTGTGGGGTGAGTTGATGATAGCTTCCGGCTTCACTCCATATTTATCGGCAATGTCGGCCAGGGTGCTTTCACCATCGGCATTGATGCAGGCCCCATCTTCAGGCGGGATGCGCAACTCTAACCCCACCTGGATAGCGAGTGCGGTGGGCAGGGTATCCGGGTTACACAACAGGATCGAGGTCGGGTCGAGGTCCCAGCGGTCGGCCAACCCGACGATGGTATCATTCTCGGTGACAATGTAATTGAATAATCCGCGCACGGGCTCAGTAGTCGCGGTCGGAGTCGGTGGGATGGAGGTCGGTTCATCGGTCGGCGGGACGGATGTCTCGCTGGGTTCAGCAGCTGCCGGGGCAGCAAGCTGCACCGATGTGATCGTAGCCTGCGGCTTGGAGGTCGTCGGCGGAAATACCGGCGTTCCGGCTAAGAACGGCGGCTGCCAGATCAATAATATCCCGGCCACCACCGCCAGGACGGTGATCACCACCAGCCCGATGGCAACAGCACTCAGACCCTTTGTATCAGCCTGTCCCCTCAGAGAAGCTGCCGGTTTGCTTTGTGCATCGCGAACAATCGACTGTTCAGGTTCGGGTAAAGATTCTACAAAATCTTCGCGCAGGCTGGCGGCAAAATCCCGGTTATAGGCCGATGTTGCCTGGCTGACCATGGTCGGCATTTCCGATACCAGGGCTTCAATCACTCTGGGAGATTCGGTGCAATCGATTTCTAATTCATGCCAGCCGTTTTCTGATGGTTCGGCGGCAATCTCCTCTTCGACCGGTAGTTCTTCAACCGGCTCTGGGGGGAGTACCTCGATTTCCTCTTCAACCGCCAATTCAACCGGTTCAGGGAGTTCTTCGATCTCTTCTTCGACCGCCAGTTCAACCGGTTCAGGGAAGTCTTCGATCTCCTCTTCAACCGCCAGTTCTTCAACCGGCTCAGAGAAGTCTTCGATCTCCTCTTCAACCGCCAGTTCTTCAACCGGCTCAGAGAAGTCTTCGATCTCCTC
>JBNKDD010000245.1:0-8571 GCA_050288085.1 Anaerolineae bacterium | reverse complement strand
GACATCTCGTAATTGACTGGTCGTTCGATTGGTTGCCGACTTCAGTTTGGCAGTCAGGACAACTAGCGGCAGCTTTTCGGCGCGTGATACACGTAGTGGCTGATTTTGCTTTCGCTCCAGAATAGCCAACTGCCTGCGCAGTAGCAGGATTTCAAGGTCTTTCTCTTGGTTTGTTTTCCTTCCTAGGCTTAGCCATTCGAGCAAGGTGGAGAATACCTGCATAACGACGAACCAGATCATTCGGACTCATTTCGATGTGATAGACAAAGCGATAAGTCTACCATCTCAATGAGGATTGATCTGGTTGATTCAAGTAGAGATGATGTTTTTTGGGACTACGGGCTTAATGAATAATCCTGTTTCATTTTAGACCTGGCTTGTGAAATGGCTATCGCTGCCCATATTTGTTGCGAGCATAGTCTTGCATCGCCAGGATATCTTCCATAGAAATCAGGTTGGGGGTTCCGATGCTTAGCGCCATGATGTAGATATGGGCTGTCTTCTCCACAACCTGACAGATTGTAATCGCACTTGGCATGTCCGCCCCGGCTACCAGCGTTCCATGATTGGGCAGGAGAACGCCATTCCGATCCCCCATAGCTTTCACCACATTACGAGCTAACTCCGGCGTACCAGGAAGTGCATATTCAGAACATATCATTTTGTCGGCGACTATCTGGACAAAATCTTCGCTGATGCCGGGCAGTTCCATCCCATTGACACCCAACACCGTCGAATAGAGTGGGTGGGTATGGATAACCGCATTGACATCGGGCCGGGCATTGTAGACTGAAACGTGCATAACCTTCTCTACTGAGGGCACCCGGAAACCATCTACAACATTCACCGAGCTATCTAACACAACGATATCATCCGGCGTGATAATGTGATAATCCATCCCGCTGGGGGTGATGTAGATCAGGCCGGTTTCAGGATCCCGCGCGCTGAAATTACCCCAGGTCCCGACGGTTAAGCCCTCTTCCAACATGGTCAAACCAGTATCGACGACAACCTGTTTGAGTTCTTCATTAATTCTATTTGTCATTATTTCCTCAATTGTCAGTTATTTTCTGAATGTTTGTGCTAACTGTTGGTATAGTTCCAGAAATGTTTCATACTGCTGCTCGTAGACCGGGGTGTCGCCATCATAGAATATTTGCTTGTCGATAGTAACCATCCCGGCGGCAGCGTCATCCAGCGATTGGAATACGCCCAGGGCTTTTCCACAAAGCAGCATATTGCCCAGGTTTGCCGTATCTGGAACACTCACACTGACAATGGGTTTTCTCAAGATTTTTCCCAGGGTTTCCAACCACACCCGGCTTTTCAGGCCCCCACCAACAGCTCTCACCTGGTTGATCTCAATCCCTAGCGACTCAACCGTTTCGATATTATTCCGCAGCGCAAATGACACACCCTCCATGATCGCCTTGATGAAGTGTGCTTTTTCGGTGGTGAGGTTCAGCCCATAAAAAACACCGCGGGCGGCAGGGTCCCAATAAGGGGTGCGTTCTCCATTCAGGTAGGGTAAGAAGATCACCCCGCCTGAACCATCAGGGATCTCGGCGATGTCCTGATTATATTGCTCGAAAATATCCCCGGAACTGCTCCCCGGTTGGCCCTTATCAAAGGCTTTCTTGAACCAGTTGAGCGATTCACCTGCGGTTTGCGTGATTCCCACGGTGGCCCAACGATCAGGTAAGCAGTAATTCCAGCACAGGGTTCGATATTGATCATCTACTAAGGGCTGGTCTGAACAGACTGAGATCACGCCCGCCGTACCAATAATCAGCGTAACCTGACCGGGGTTTGTCATCCCTGCACCCAGGGCAGAAGCGGAATTATCGGTGCTGCCATTCCCGACCGGTGTACCGGCTTTGATTCCGGTCAGAGCAGAAGCCTCTTCGGAGACTTCACCCATAATCTCAACCGAAGGCCGCACATCCGGGAAGGTTTCCCGCGGGATGCCAAAGTAGTCAAACATGGCCTCGGACCAGACACGATCCTTGACGTTGAATAACAAGGTTCCGCTGGCATCGGAGATATCGGTCACCATCTGGCCGGTCAGCTTGAATTTGATGAAATCCTTCGCAATCAGGATCTTGGAGACTTTGCTCCACAGTTCAGGCTGATTCTCGATAACCCATTGGATTTGTGGGGCGGTGTAGGTCGTGGAAGCAAAGTTCTGAGTCTGGTCAAATATCAGCTCTTTGGCAGACTGATCCTGGTTGATGCGATCAACAATATCGCTGGCGCGTTGATCCATCCAGGTTATGGCCGGTCGCAGGATATTGTTGTGTTGATCCAGGTAAACCTGGGTGTGCATCTGTCCACAGATGCCAATCCCTACTACAGCAGCGAAATCGGCGGGGAGATCTTCTTTGAGCTGCTTACAGGCATCGATCAGGCCGTTCCACCAGGCCAATGAGTCTTGCTCGGCATAGCCCGGCTCAGGCGAAAGGATAGGATATTCACGATACGCAGAACCAATGTATTTACCGATCTCATCGCTTAATGTCACCTTCAAACCGGTGGTTCCCAGATCAATACCAAGAAATACGCTCATGCTGTTCGCCTCTTCTGTTGATACTGTTTACTGAGGTAGTTTGCTATCATCACCACAATGAGGATGATTCCCCAGATAGCAATCGTCAGGAAGTTGTTGACCCTGAGCAAGTTCAATCCATTAGAGACAACTTGCAGGATAACCAATGCAATCACCAAACCAGATACTTTACCAAAGCCCCCGGATGCGCTGACCCCGCCTAACACCGAAGCCAGAACTGTCATCAGGAGATAGGATTCGCCATAATCTGCTTTGGCCGAGTTGAAACGGGACATCATGACAATAGCGGCCATACCTGCGTAAATTCCTGAAATCAGGTAGGTCCTCATCAAGACCTTTCGATTGTCAATCCCTGAATAGTGGCAGGCGGTCTCGTTTGATCCGAGCATATAGACGCTCACCCCTAACCGGGTTCTCGACAGGATCAGGCCCATGACAGCGGCGCACAGAATGAAAATGATCATCGGCATGGGAATCCCCAAGACCTGACCATTACCCAGGAAAAGGATGAACGGCGGGAAGCCGGAAATCACATACCCTTTCGTCAAAACAATCGAAACGCCATTCAAGAGGATCATGGTTCCCAGGGTTGCCAGGATGGGTGAGACCTCCAGGTTCGCAATAAGAAAGCCATTCAGCAAACCGATCAGGATGGAAACCAATAACCCCGCGCCCAAAGCCAGGAGAACAAGGTGAAAAGAACCACCTTGACTCATTTCTGGCCCCATCAGGTGAGAAAGGGTCAACGCGATAACAATGCTGGTCAGGTTGGCAGAAGCGACAATTGAAAGATTGATACCCGCCGTCAACATGGTGATCATCATTGCCAGTGAAAGGAGTCCCAACTCCGGGAGTTGAAAGGCCATTGATTGGATATTTCGGGGCCGGAAAAACTGGGCACCATTGAACCCGCCCATCAACAAGATGATGGCAACTAAGGCTAATAACAAGATTAGATTCTCAGATAGTTTGTTTTTCAACGCATGATCTCCGGTTCACTCGACCTCGATGGTAATCATCTTTGTCTTCTTCTTTTTGTGCTGAATAGCGCTGACACTGACACTGATGATGATAATTAATCCGATAAAAACGTTGTACCAGACCGCCGGAATGCGCATCAACGTCATACCGTTGTTCATGGTCGCAATCAGGATAACGCCAAGCAGCGTTCCACCGAGTGTCCCTACCCCGCCCATCAAACTCGCACCGCCAAGCACCACGGCAGCCAGCACGTCAAGCTCTTTGCCGACAATCGAATTCGGTGCGACGGACTGCACCAGCAAGGTGAGCACCAGACCGGCAACACCGGCCAACCAGCCCATAAAACCGTAGACGAAGAATTGCAAACGCACGACGCTAAAACCAACCCGTTCGGCTGAGGTTGGGTTGCCGCCTAATGCGTAGATTCCCCGCCCGATGGTGGTGTAGCGCAGAATGATCCAGGCCAGTATCAACAATACAATCCAGATGGCGGTAATGATGGACAGCCCATATTCCCCGCCAGTTGAATTAGTCAGCGTGAAGACCCGGACCCGTGAGAACTCACGGAACCAATCTGGCAAGGAGTAAATCCACTTCCCCCCACAGAAAACGGTCAGCAGGCCGTAGTAAATATTGAGGGTGGCGATGGTGGCGATAATGCTATGGATCTTGAAATAATGGACAAGAACAGCATTGAACATACCGAGGACAATACCCACCACACTGACGATCAGGAAGGCGGTGAACATATTCCCACCGTATTTGTTGACGATCACCGCCATGACGTACATGGCAACGGTGGCGGTGGCAGTGAAGGAAATGTCGATCCCCCCAGAGATCAACACAAACAACACCCCGATGGACAGAATTCCCACAAATGAATAACTCTTAACTAAATCTAGCAGGTTCTCTAGCGTCAGGAAGTTTGGATTCACTGAGGTGATGATGGCCCCAAGAATTACAATTGCCAGGAAAACAAAGGTTTCGTACCTGGAAAACAATTTTTTCATAGTGCTATCTCTAATTGGATTGAGCGATGAAATCGCGAATTTCGTCTTGTGTGGTCTGGGCGGTGTCAAACTCTGCCGCAATCTTTCCCTTATGCATTACGATCACCCGTTTGCAATTATGGAAAACTTCGGCCAGTTCGTCCGATATCACGATGATCCCCATCCCCTTAGCAGCCAGATCCCTGACAATTTCATGGATCGCGCCTTTGGCCGCGACATCAACCCCCACCGTCGGGCCATCCAGAATCAGAAGTTTAGGCTCGGTGGCAATCCACTTTGCCAGGACAACTCGCTGTTGATTGCCCCCAGAAAGTGTCTGTACAGGAGAGTCAACCGAGGGGACCTTAATCGAAAGGCTCTTTACCCAATGGTCAATGCTGGTTTGCATTTTGTTCGGGTGGAGCAGCCCCAGTGAATTGAGCAGATCGTTGAGGATGGTGATGATAATATTCTGGCCGACTGCCTGCTGCATCACCAATCCCTGCACCAGGCGATTTTCAGGTACATAGCCAATCCCCAGATCGATGGCATTTCTCACACTTTTAATGGTGACCGATTCGCCATCAAGAATAACCTCACCTGAATCCGCCGGGTTTAGCCCAAATAAGGAACAGGCCAATTCGGTTCGCCCTGAGCCTAATAAACCCGTAATGCCCAGAATTTCACCCGGATGAAGTTCGAGGTGAATATCTTTGAAATTCCCGGCTTTGGTCAGGCCCTCAACCTGTAACAGTGGTTGGTCGTCTTGAACTTCCCCGGCGTACTTTCCATAATCAAGCTTCTTGCCAGTCATCAGGAAGATGAGTTTTTCGTCATCCATTTCCTGACTGGGGAAAGTACCAACCTTTTTACCATCGCGCAGGATGCTAACACTTTCCGCGATTTCCATGACTTCATCTAATTTATGGCTGACAAACATAATGGCAATCTCTTTGGATTGCAGGTCCTTGACCACCTTGAATAAGGAATCAACCTCTTTGCGGGTCAGGGCGGTTGTCGGCTCATCCATGATGAGCAGCTTCAGATCGTGAGTCAGCGCCCGGCAAATCGCCACCATCTGCTGATCGGCCAGGGAGATATCAGCGACGAGTTCATCCAGGGGTAAATCCGCGCCGATCTTCTGGGTCGCGTCCTGGGCGATCTGCCTGACATTGCCCCAGTTTACGAATTTACTCCCGGTCGCGATGGTTTCGCTCAGGGCAATATTCTCGGCAACGGTCAGGTTAGGGAACAGCGAGAGGTCTTGATAGATCACCTCAATCCCTTTATGAATCGCATCGATTGCCTGGTAATCCCGGAATTCCTCGCCATTGACTTCGATCAGGGCACCATCATCAGGCTGGACCACGCCTGAGATCACTTTGATCAGGGTCGATTTTCCCGAACCGTTTTCCCCAACCAGGCAGTGGATTTCCCCCTTCTTGACCTCAAAGTCAACCGAATCCAGGGCTTGCACGCCAACATAACGTTTGTTGATATTTTTTAGAGAGAGGAATAGTTCCGACATAGAAAACCAATCAAAGGTATTGAATGAATAGAATCAGGCTTGAACTGTGGGGGAACTCATCTGAGTGTGAGTTCCCCCACACGTCTAAAAAGGAAGAACTATTAGAAGCCGAGGTCCTCGGCGTTTTCAGCCGTGATATCCAGCATCGCGTCAACTTTGATCACGTTGCCGTCCAGAGTGATTACACCAACTCCGGGGACATCCATTCCATCAGAAATATCCTGTCCATCCAGAAGTTGGATAGCAGTCCAGACCAGCGAATAGCCAGCGTCCTTGGGATCCCAGAGGATACCATGATCGATGGAACCATCTGCCAGATAAGGTGCTGCATGGCCGGGAAGAACCGTACCGACAACCGCAACCTGATCGGTCAGACCCTTCTCGATCAGAGCCTGGGCCGCCCCTGGAGGGCCAAGACTACCAAATCCAATAATACCCTTCAGGTCGGGGTAGGATTGGAGCAGTTCAAGGGTCTTCTGCCGGGAGAGTTCCTGGTCCTCGCCACACGGGATGCGCTCGGTGACGAGTTCGAGGTTCGGGTACTTCTCAGCAGCGTACTTAAGCCCTTCATCAGCCCACAGGTTGTGGAGGGGTACAGTCAAGCCGCCGACGAAGATCGCATATTGACCGGAGTCACCCATATTTTCAACCAGCATATCCCAGTGATGTCGCCCAAATTCCACATTATCAATCAGTTCCAGGTCATAGTCGTTGCCGACCTGGTCAGGTGATTCATGGGTCAGGACGATGATGCCAGCTTCCTGTGCTTTCTGGAAGACCGGCTCAAGGGCGGTCGCATCGTTTGGAACCACGGCAATGGCATCAACACCAGCACTGATCATGTCTTCAACGATCTTGGCTTGCTGGGCCGGGTCTGCATCGGCAGGGCCAACCTGGTAAGCGTTCACGTTGAAATCTTCAGCAGCCTGGACTACGCCTTCTTCCATGCGATTGAACCAGGGAATGCCGGTGATTTTGACAATAACGGCGATCTCATAAGGTTCTGATTCGGCGGCGCTCTCCGCTTCAGCGGCACCCTCTGCTTCAGCCGCGGGCTGCTCGGCAGGCGTGCTGCACCCAACAAACATCGTTACCAGAACCAGCAAGAGGGCAATGTACAACAGGTTTTTACGTAAATTCATTTCTCACTCCTTACGTTGTTATGAACTGAATTGGAAGAACTTAGTCGAGTATTTCTCTGGATTCAGGCCTCCTTCTATAGTTCCAAAATTCTTGGCTTTAATTAACACTGCTTACGATTTTTTGTGCAGTGATGTGATCAGTAATCAACACGTTGATGTATCCGCCACGCAAAGCACCCAAAATCGCCGTACATTTATTACTGCCGCCTGCTACACCAACCCGGCAATTTATGTGCAAAAATTGATCAATAGGGATTCCGACGACACGTCGGCACAGGCTGGAGTTTACAAACGTTCCGTTTTCATCATAATATCGGGACATAATGTCGCCGACCGCGCCTAGGGATTCCAGTTCTGAAGTCACCTCTTCAGGTAAAAGACCAGCTCGCCCCCATAACGCGTCATCGGCAATGGTGCCAATTCCCAAAAAGGCCGTGCTGGCTTCATCAGCAAAATCAAACACCTGGCGGACTTGAGCATCCGCCATGAATAGCTGCTGCGTTCTTGGATCATCAACCACACCCGGAGCCTGGAGCATATAAGCATCCCCGCCCAGGCGAGTAGCCAGATTACGGGTCAAAGAAGTGCCATGAATATCAATCATTTGCGGGGTAAGGTCACCATTCATTTGAAAGATCTTGACGCCAGGGATTCGCTGGGGTTGTACCGCATCCACCATCGCTTTCATCGTGGTTCCCCATGCGAAACCGATAGTGTCATTCTTCTGAATAGTTCTTTCTAAATAGGCCGCTGCTGCCTGTCCGAGTTCCGAAGCAACACCAAAGGCGGATTCGTAATTTTTCGTTTCGATCACAATTGCTTCAACAAGATTGAAGTGCTGCTCCAAAGACTTTTCCAACTCCGGATAGATCCCCGAAGGCACCTCGATGTTGATCTGAACGATGCCCTTATCCCGCGCTCTGGACAGCATTCGCGATACCGTTGAGCGCGAGATGCGCAGGGATGTGGCAATCTCTTGTTGGGTCAGCCCTTCCTCGAAATATTGCTTGGCTATCTTTACCATCAAATGCGTTTTTGATTCGGTATCCATAGTGTTCCCTGACCGAACTTGCACATATGTGCAGATATGGTTAAATGTGCACTCATTATAAAACAAAACGTACACTGGTGTCAATATTGGCCTTTTTTGTAGCTATAGCGGTGCTGCAAACGGAGGTGCAGCAAATGGAAGTGACGGATAATTCGAGATAGGCTGGGGGGAGAGGCTCAGAGCGTTGTGAGCCGAAGCTCAGAGCGGGAGGAATCCGCCGCCAGAGGGGTCAAACAACGACCCCACCCTTTTTGCAGAGGACGTTTTGTGAGGCTATTCGAATCACAACCCTGAGATGCTTAGCAGGCACCTCC
>JBNKDD010000244.1:0-8601 GCA_050288085.1 Anaerolineae bacterium | reverse complement strand
CGATATTTCCGGGAGTTGGTCACCAGATGGAGAACGGATCGCCTTCAGTTCCGACCGTGATGGCCGACCTCACAACATTTATGTACTTGAACCCGATGGTCAGATACGACGATTGACCGACAATCCAGAGGGAGATGGGGCACCCGAATGGTCTCCGGATGGCACTCAAATAACCTTTGTCTCTGGTGACTATGAGGATACTGATATCTATATCATCAATGCCGATGGCACGGGATTGACCCAACTCACGGATGGCCCCAGCAAAGATGCGGAACCTACGTGGTCGCCGGATGGCGAATACATTGTGTTTTGTTCTGATGGAGAATATGGTATCTATGGTATCTACATCATCAGGAAAGATGGGACGGGCCTTATGCAAGTTGTTGGAGGCACTAAGAGTTCTCTTGTACCATATTGGATAGCTGACCCTTCTGACCCTGATTAAACCGGGCACACTTTGGGGGCACCGCATGAAACGATTACTGATCCTCGTCACCCTGCTAACCAGCGTGCTGGCACTCACCGCCTGCGCCGCCGCGACCGGGTCACCGATGCCTACCGCCTCGCCAAGTCCGGCACCGACTGACACCATCACGCTCTCGCCGACCGTCGCGCCGAGCATCACGCCCTCGCCAACGGTCACGCCAAGCAACACACCCACGCCGGTTATCCTGCCAGGGGGGTACATCTACTTCTCGCATCGGGTTGCCAACTCAGGGTTGGTTTTCTGTCGGATCACCCCGGATGGTGAGAATCTTGAAGAAATCTACCGGCTTCAGGAGGGAGATAATTACCCGATTCCATCCCCTAATGGACAGTATATTGTCTTCGAATCTGTGAGAGACACCCCCCAGAAACCGAGTATCTATGTTATGTCTCTGAGTACTCAGGAAACCATCAGGTTGACGGCCCAGAATACCCTGGATATTTCACCCCGTTGGTCTGCTGACGGCAAACGAATAATTTTTACATCATCTGGAACAGGTCGGAATGGTTATGATATTTACGCTATCAATGTTGACGGGAGTGGACTAACTGATTTGATCACCACGGATTTCGACGATGGAAATGGAAGGTGGTCGCCAGATGGAGAAAGGATTGTCTTTCAATCTGATCGCGATGGTAATCATAACATTTATGTACTTGAACCCGATGGACATGTCCTGCAACTGACCGACGATCCCGAAGATAATATTGCCCCCGAATGGTCTCCGGATGGCACTCAAATTGCCTTCCATTCTGGTGATTATGAGGATACTGATATCTATATCATCAATGCAGATGGCACGGAACTGACCCAGCTCACGGAAGGCCCCAGCAAAGATGCGCACCCGACCTGGTCTCCGGACGGTGAATACATAGTGTTCCACTCCGATAGAGGAGGGGAGAAGTTTGGTATCTACATCATCAGGAAAGATGGGACGGGTGTCAGGCAAGTGGTTGGAGGCACGAAGAGCTCAATGGTGCCATACTGGATAGCTGACCCAACATTGTAGACTACTTTTTTGAGTACAATGAGAGACTGATATGCTAATCGACGGACGCCTGATACAGGTCACGCAAGAACAAACCTATCCGCTGATGTTTGCCACGCTCAGCGGGGCGCATCTCTACGGCTTCCCCTCAGCCGATTCAGATTATGACCTGCGGGGTGCACATATCTTGCCCCTGGCAGAAGTGCTCAGCCTCTACCCACCCAACGAGAGCGTCGAATTTTATCGGACGGTCGATGAGCTTTTTCTTGATATGGTCACTTATGACATCAAGAAGTATATCCTCTTGCTGCTGAACAAGAACGGAAACGTCCTGGAGCAAATCTTCTCCCCGCTGGTTGTCCATACGTCCCCGGAACATGAGGAGCTAAAAGCCATCGCGCGGAGCTGTATCACCCGCCATCACGTCCACCACTATCTCGGATTGGCCCGGTCGCAGTGGGAGCGATTCAATAAGGAGTATCCGCGACAGGCCAAGCCATTGCTGTACGTCTACCGCGCCTTGTTAGCTGGAATCAACCTGATGCGAACCGGCGAGGTCGAAGCCAACCTTGATGCCCTGAACCTGACTTTCCGGTTAGATTACATCCCCGACCTGATCCTGCGTAAAGTCGAAGGAGCAGAAAAAGCGATGTTGTTTGGGACGGACGTTTCCTTCCACGAGCGGGAATATGAGCGCCTATCCAAAGTTTTGGCGCAGGCTGGTGAGGTTAGTTCGCTGCCGGAGAAGGTATCTGATCAAACCCACCTGGCATTAAATGATCTGTTGGTGCGTGTCCGGTTATCCGGGTGAGGGGGACAATTAATTACCCCCCATCCTCGCTGACGCTCGGATTCGCCCCCCTTGCAAGGGGGGCAGACACCGCTTTGGCGGTGTCAGGGGGTAACTGCATCTCACCCCGCTGCTTCCCTTACCCTGACCGTCCTGATCACACACCCCAACCCATACGCTGCCAGGATGATAATCGGCACACTGATCCCCGTCCGCATCCGGGAGTCCATCGCCGAAGTCTGCGAGACCAGCGTCAACCCGGTCATATACAGGATCGGCAGCCCGGTCAGGATCATCACTTGCCAGTCCTTCCGCCGGAAAGCCTGCCAGCCGCCCCATACCATCAGGCCATATAGGAACAGGTGATAGATCAACTCAACCGGCCTGAACCAGTGGGGCAGCGAGGTCGTCAGGGCAAACATCCGCCACGCTCCGACTCCGGTTCCCAGCAGCGCATACGGCCAATACTGGATCAGTTTCTCGCGGGCCAACCGGTTAACCTCAGCGTATTCTTCGGGGGTTTCAGGAACCATAAACCGCCAGAAGTGCTCCGGGACGGCTAACGCGGCGGCTTCATCGTTGCCCGTATTCTGATAAACCGTGCGGACGTACTCAACCTGGATGTCGTCGGTTAATGCACCGGTCGCCAGGTGTTCGGCGGACAGCGCCCGCAAAAACAGTAAGTTGAAACTGCCGTTGGTCGAATAGGTGAAGATGCCCCGATTTTGCCAGACGACCACCGTCCAGCTAAAGTAAACTACCAGCCCGGTAACAGCCAACACCAGGGCAGGCCGCCACCACCGTTTGACAAACGGGATCAGCATCAATGGTGCTACCACCCAGAAATAAATTGCTGTCGGACGAGTCAGCATGGATAGGGCCAGCCACACCGCCGTGGGAGCCAGATCACGCCAGCGTTCTTCCTGGATGAAGGCTGTCAAACTCAGCAGGCAGGCCGTAAACAGCAGGTTGAACAACGGCTCGGAAAGCAGTGTAGCGGCAGTCGAAATCGAGGCCGGATCGCAGGCCATGACCAGCCCGGCGATCAGCGCCAACTTTTCCGGTGATGGCAGTTCCGTTTGATAGAGCAGTCGGCGGGCCAGCAGGTAGCCCAATAAGACTGTCGCAGCACTGAAGACCACCTGGAGCACCGCGGCATGTACCTGGCTCCCTCCGATGGCATATACCCCGGCCAGCACCATCGGATAGAACGGCGGGCGAGCACCCAGCAGGTAGTAGGAAAAGTCGAAGGGACTCACATAATAGAAGTGACTCGCCATCCCCAGCCAACCGGGAACATCGCTGCCGCCTAACAGGTTAGTCGGCGTCTGTAACGACACCAGCCGATAGGCTAACATCAAGCCGCGAAGCACCAGTGAGAGCGCAAATAAACCGGCCAGCTTTCGCCAGTCAGGAGCCGGTACACGTTTAGTCGTTGATAAAGACATGAATCCTCAATCTGAAACGGGCCAATAATCTAATCAGGTAGCTGTCGAGATATTGAATTTTAAAAAATTAATAAGGCAATTGTAGGGGCGACTGGTCAGTCGCCCTGGGACATGGATTGCCGTGTCCCCCTCACCCGTACACCTGCGGATTGACACAGTTTGGCAGCCGGTCACCCCGCAGCCCCGCGATCAGGTTATCCGCCGCCATCTGCGCCATCTTGGTGCGCGTCGCGACACTTGCCGACCCGATATGCGGCAGCACCACCACATTAGGCAAACTCAGCAGCGGATCGTCGGCGGCTATCGGTTCAGGGTCGGTTACGTCTAACCCGACAGCGGCGATCTCCCCATTTTGCAAGGCTTCAACCAGCGCGGCCTGATCAACCACCGGCCCGCGTGACGTGTTGATCAATATCGCGCTCGATTTCATCCGGGCCAATTCCGCCATCCCGATCAGCCCGCGAGTCTCGTCATTCAACGGGCAGTGCAGCGTGATAAAGTCACTCGATTCCAGCAGCGTCTCAAACTCGACATAGGCCGCGCCCAGGTTGGCGGCATCTGGGTCGGGGGTTGGTTGATGATACAGCAGCCGACAGTCGAAGCCCCGCAAGCGCCGCGCGACCGCCTTACCGATCCGCCCCAACCCGACAATCCCGACCGTGCTGTTATGCACATCCACGCCGGTTAATTCCATCGGTCGCCAGGTTTCCCACCGCCCCGCTCTGGCGAATTCCGCCGCCTCGACCACCCGGCGGGCTGCTGCCAGCAGTAGGGCCAGGGTCAGATCGGCGGTCGTTTCGGTCAGCACACCGGGCGTATTCCCAACCGGGATACCCCGCGCCGTGCAGGCCGCCACGTCAATATTATCGAAGCCCACCGCCATCTGGCTGACCACTTTCAAATCCGGCCCGGCAGCCTCTAACACCGCCTCGTCGATCCGGTCGGTGAGCAGGCAGTACAGCCCCTCGCAGCCTTGCACCCACTCCAGCAGGGTATCGGCGGGAATCGGATTTTCCCCTTCCCATACACGCAGCGACCCGACCGCCGCCATCTGATCCAGAATCGGCTGGGGGACAACCCGCGTTACCACGATTTTGGGCTTGATCGTCATGCTGGCTGTGTCTCCTTTTTATCATAACCCCCTGTCACCGCCAAAGCAGTGGACTACTACGTAGTATGGCCCCCCTTCGCAAAGGGGGGCGAATCGCAGCGAGTGCATTAGCACGAGTAGCGATGGGGGGTTAACTGTATGAACCTTGATGTTCTCTCCGCCCGATCCGCTCCCATAGGAACACCGCGCCCAGTGCCGTATACATCAACACGAAGGGCATGTACGGCGTCCGGTAGCGGATATGATACAACCCGGAGATCACGAGCGCCGTCGTCCCGGCATAATAGGCAATCGTCAGGTGACTGATCAACAGGAACAAATATCGCCGATCCTTCCAGGCCACGACGTACCCAACCACGCCAAGCCCCAGGTAGCCGACCATCAACGCAGCCTGAAGCCACCCCGGAACCGGAATCATCCCGTCAAAATCGAACTGCTTTACCAGTGACACCCCGGTCATTACCACCGTCCAGGCCGGGTAAGCTCGCGCTTTTTCGATCACCATATCTCTGAAAATCGCCTGCCGTTCCGGGCTGTTGCCGTGCAGGTTTTCCGGTCGGCCCACCGCGTAATCGATCAACTCTTCCCGCGTGATGTCATTATTCCCCACGCGGCGCTCGACTTCTAAAGCAATATCGACCGACACATCCTCCGGTGACCGCCCGGTCGCATGACTCTCAACCGACACCATTTTGTAAAACAGGGTGGTATAACTGCCGGTGGTCGTCAGGGCAAAGTTATCCACATAATATAAATTCCTGAAGCTCCACCCGGCGATCGAGATATAGCATAGGACAAACAGTACTGCCGCCTGCCGCCATAGCCGCCGTTTGTAAACCAGGATCGCGCCAGCCATCAACAGCGCAAAGTAGGCCGCAATCGGTCGGGAGAGCAGCGCCAACCCCATCGACCCGGCAGTTGCGAACAGCGCCCCCGATTTTTCCGTTTGGAGGAAGACCGTCAGCCAGTACAGCCCCATAAACAGGAACAGGTTATGCAGTGGTTCGGACATCATCGTGACGCTGCCGTCCAGGTGGGCCGCTTCGAATGTCAACAAGATGGCGGCGATCAGTGCGGCTTTCTGTTGGCCCAGTAATCGATAGGCCAGCTTGTAGATCAGGCTGACTCCCGCTGCTGCAAAGGCCAGATTAAAGAACACCACCAGGTAAGGGTACGGTCCGGCTATCGTATAGACCAGCGCCACAAACAGCGGGACAATCGGTGGGCGCAGCCCAAATATTCGATTGCTGAAGCCTTCTCCCGCCAACAGCGATTTGGCGAGTTCATCGTATTCATACGGATCGCCCCCGCCCAGATTTCGCATGGAGACACCCGGATCGCCAGCCCGTCCCAGGAATACCAGGTACAACAAGCCATAGGCCAGGACAAAGACCAGGAATGATAACCAGAAGTTGCGCTGCTTTTGATTTGACATGGCGCAAGTTTAACGGTGAGGGGGGAGTTTATCAAGCAGGAGTAGGATGAATCAGGTCAGCCGCTTCAAAACAAATTAGAGTATTTTCAACGCCCTTAATCCATGATCCAAACAAGCAGCATTCGCCCCAGGCCAGAAACCCCCAGAAATCCTAATCCCCCCAGAACCACCACTGATTGTGCCAGGCCGACAACTCGCGCAGAGCCTGGGAGTCCCGACCACTCCCTGATCAAAAATACTCCCACCAAGATGCTCAGTACGATCAGGAGAAATGGCCCCCAAAATGCCGTGACGCTGGCCGCGCCAAGCAGGGTGGCCCCCCAGGGGTTTCCTTCTGTACCATCTGCGCAGCGCGAATATGACTCACCGGGCGCGTCGGGGGGAGTGTAACAGAATGGCACAAGCCATTTTGGGTCGGATGAGCCGTCCAACACACTGGCAGATGGCTGCATATGCAAGCCGTTGTAATAGAAAGGCCAGACAATTAGACCTATATAAAAACCAATGATTATAAGCTGTAAACCCATTGCAATACTCAGAGCTGCCGTGATTGGGTCGATGAGATCATGTAGTTTCTTCATAAGACCTCCGGTTGAAAATCGATTCCGCCGCATATTTCTCAGGCAGCATCAGCCATAGGATGGCATGCAATCACAGCGTCAGATCGTACAGGCCATCACAACAGGGTATAGGCAAGAATAAAGAACAGGAATTGTTACCGGAAATAGCGGCAGTTTTGCTTCGGCATGGCACAAGTTTAACGGCATGGCGGGAGTTTATCAAGCGGGAGATCGGGCCAGGGTGCACAAGTGACCTGTCATCTGGCTGCGCCGATTGTCGGTGGGGGGCTATCCGATCATTTTCATAATTCGTTCGTGTAGGTAACGAATATCCAGTTACATATTTACATATTGCGCTTACGGTGCTGAGATCGTCCCGTCATCGAGCAGCGTGAGCAGGGTATCGGCGGCGGCATGAGCCAATGTCGCCTGACCAAACTCCGAATGGTGATAGGTCTCGGAGAAATAGTCATCGATCGGATGGCCGGTGAATGTGTCGGTGGCGGCGATGACGGGGATGCCTGCTGCTTGGATCTCCTCGATAAAGTCGGCGAAAAAAGGTGGACGGCCTTCCTGTGTCGCGCTGACATCCTCGTAAATGGGAATCTGCAATACGACGAATACGGAATCGTTGGCCTGAACATCGGTGGCAAACTGCCTGACAATCTCAGGGGTCAGTGATGCTTTCAGGTTGATTTCCGGGATGGGCGGGAACGTGCGTTTGTAGCCGCAGTTTTGTTCGGATAAGGCAGCATAAGTAAAGGCCAGTAGGTGACTCTCAAACCAGATTGATGAGCGATATTGAGCCGCCGGATAGTAATATTCGTGCTCGATCCAGGGCGCGGATTCGAGATCGGCCAGCAGATCGAGCATCTCTTCGGGTGGGATAGCAGGCGAGTTGACCAGTTCTAATCGTCCGTCCTGTTTGATAAAGCGCGGTTTGGTAAACGGTAGCAGCGGGCCAAAGTACAGCGGGCTGACGATGTTCGGGTTGCGGTTGGCGTTTTCAGGGTTGAAACCAAAGATAACAACATCAGGCTGGTAGTCCTGCCCATCAACTAGATAGCGCAGATAAGCCTGATCGATGCCGTAGCCGGGCACGCCGAAATTCATCACCTCAGCATTCAACCCGCGCTCTCTGAGTTCGCTCTGGAGGAGGCTGGCCCAGGTGTGATCGTTGTCAACTTCAACACCAAAGGTGAACGAGTCACCGAAGAGAGCGATCCGTAATACACCATCGGCGGGGACATCGGTGTAGGTGCTCTGACTGCTGCGGATGCCGATGCCGTTGACCCGGTAGCCCTCGCCCCACCAGACGTTGGCGTTGGTCGTCCAGCCGAGTTCGGGATGGTATACGAGCGGGGGGCGGTTTAGCTGATTATATTGATAGAGGGCATCCTGGATGGTGGTAGTATCGAAGTAGCAGGGCGGAACGGGCCGGTTCAGGATGTGGCGTTGACCGTTGGAATCCTGTTCTGTCCAGATGCGGATCACGGCCTCACAAACCCCCAGCGTGATCAACAGCGAAGCGAGTAGTAAGGCTATGTTGGTAATATTAATTCGACCTCTCTCTTTTTTAACCATTCGATACCTCATGCGAACCAGTTACAGCGGAATCAACCCCAACCGCATCGCCCTGACCACCGCCTCCGTCCGACTCTGTGCGCCGAGCTTACTCAATACAGCGTTCAGATGGAACTTGACCGTATGCTCGCTGATCTCCAGTTGGCTGGCAATCGCCCGGTTGGATAGCCCTTCGGCGGTCAATTTCAAAACCTCCAA
>JBNKDD010000243.1:0-8611 GCA_050288085.1 Anaerolineae bacterium | reverse complement strand
TAGTGGGCAGGAACCAAGCCGTCAGAAGCCACCAGGGGTTCGATGGCACGTTCGTCGCCAAGCTGCCCCAACGCCGTCGCGGCGCGTTCTCGCAGTCGAGGCGATCCGTTCTCATCTTGCAGCATCTCGATCAATATATCAAACACCCGATCATCGCCGCTTTCGGCCAGCTTCAACGCGGCCCGGTAACGCACCTTCCGATCCTCGTGGTTCAGCATCTCGACCAGATGAAGGATCGCCGCCTCGCCGCCGAGTTTGGGTTCTGCGCCGCTGGTGTCGATCCGCTTGTCGCCACCGAGGGAGGGTTCATCACCCGTGGTCATGATCCAGTCTCCTATACTTCTGATTGATGACCGTATAGCAGATTCTCAAACTGCTATTGAGTGCGGTGCTCAGTTCTGTGGGGGCGGTCATGGTGCCTTGGCATACCTCTGATCGCATCCCGGGCTTCAGGCGTGCTGATCTTTTCCAGGGCCTGTATGCACGTTCGATATATCGGACGAAGATACCAGACTACACGCCGGTAGGCATCGTTTTCCAGATCATCGATTGGGTTTGAATGATCATACTCCCTAATCTCCTGATCAGACCGGTATAGAATGGCCCTCAGGGGTTCGACCGCCCGCTCGTCGCCAAGTTCACCCAGTGCGTAGGCAGCATCCTGGCAACCATGAGAATAATTGTTAAGCTGCTTAATCAGGGGTTCGACCGCCCGCCGGTCTCCCAATCCTCCCAGGGCTCTTGCTGCATCCTCTTTGATTTCATCACCCTGGTTGGTCAGCATGTCAATCAGCTTACTGGCCAACTGCCTGATCAGCCGCTCATCTTCAATGACAGGTAGCGCCCTTATGACAAGCCGCTGCACGTGGACAGATTCGTGATCGAGCAATGGCAGGAGTGGCTCAATCACCTGGCTGCCCATTTTGCCTAGCGTGGCTGCTGCGAATAAGCCAGGGGTCCGATTCAGGGAAGGCTGGGTAGGCACACCATTCACAGGTTCCGGGTAATATCCCGGTTCATCATTTTCAATAGTAGTAATTAGAAAACCTATCGCCCTATAGCCCTCCGCCATTCTAGGTATCGTTTCGATTAACCCGGAGAACACATGGCTGTCATACCTGTTGTCGGAAAATATCTCCAGGATAGCGTCTACCGCTCGATCTCCCCCGATCTGCCCCAATGTCTTGATGACAAAGTAGGGAGGGAAAATACTGGTAGAAGCCACCAGAGGATCGATAGCCCGTTCGTCACCGAGCTGCCCCAAGGCTATCGTCGCCTCGTAGCGCATAAGCTGCGGGTTTTCCGGGTCCAGCATGATCTCAACCAGTGTATCAAACACCCGGCGGTCGCCATGCTCGACCAGTTTCAGCGCGGCACGGTGGCGCACCTTGCGGTCGGTGTGGTTGAGCATCTCGACCATGTGAAGGATCGCCGCCTCGCCGCCGAGTTCGGGTTCTGCCCCGCTGGTGTCAATCCGTTTGTCGCCACCCATAGACGGTTCCCGGCCAGTGGTCATGTTCCGTGCTCCCGAACGGCGATCATTCCCGCCCATGCACTTCCCGGAAAACGAAATCCTCGACTGCGGTCTGGGCTTCAGGCGTACCAATAAGTTCCAGGGACTTTTCACATGTGGAGGCCAGATTGTAATAGGAACTTGCCTGGAAGTGGTCCCCATTTTCTAACCGTTCTTCTCTCATCTGTATAGCACGGTAAAGTGCGGCTGTGAGGGGTTTGATTGCACGTGCATCACCAAGTTTGCCCAACGCACTTGCCGCTTCCTGAGCGCCATCGTCGAATTTGTTAAGTATCCCAATCAGCGGTTCAACTACCCGCCAGTCTCCCAGTTTTCCCAGGGCTTCGGCAGCCTGTTCGAGATCACGACCCTGGGCAGCAACCGTCAGGAGCGGCTCGATTGCCCGCCGGTCACCCAGCTTACCTAAGGCAACCGCCGAAGCCCGGCCAATCTGCGGGTCATTCAGCAGCGCCTTGATCAAGGGTTCAACTGCCCGCTGATCTCCTAATTTTCCCAGGGCTTCAGCAGCGCGGCTCCTGACCCCTATGTTGTCATCAGATAGGGCGGCAATCAGGGATTCGACGGCCCGATAGTCGCCAACCTCCCCCAGGGAATCCACTGCGGATTCCCGTACTTCTATCTGGCTGTCTTGCAGGGCAGCGATCAGCGGATCAACGGCCTGCTTGCCGCCGATCTTTCCCAGGGAAACCGCCGCATTCTGGCGCACAACCGCATCCTGATCATCGAGTGCCTTGATAAGCCCAGTGGTACGCTCATCCGGGATTTCAACCAGCAGCGCGGCGATCTCTGCCCGCACAACCAGATTGGGATGGTGCTGTAGGGCCTTGACAAGAATGTCGGTTACCCGGTTGTCTTTGGTTTCTCCCAGGACCCTGGCAACAACCTCGCACACTCCGGCCAATGGATGCTGCCACATGGTTGTCTCCAGGATTTTATCTGCTTCTTCGGAGCCAACACCGGACAGAACCCTGGCCCAATCTTCTGCATCTTCAACACTGGCTTTTTGCAACCCATCGCTCAGTATTCCGATAGCCCTGGGGCCACCGATCTTCCCTAACGCAAACCTGGCCCAGGTGCGGAGATGTTGGTTCGGGCTGTTCAGAGCTTTTATCAAGGGCTCAACAGCACGAGGATCGCCAAGTTCCATCAGTGAATAAGCAGCCGTACCCGCAACAGAATGGAAGGATTCACCGGGGTGATCGAGCATCTTGATCAAATGAGGGACGGCCCGCCGGTCGCCTAACCTGCCCAGGAACTCGGTGGCCGTCCAAACCACATCATCATCTTCATGATCCAGCAAGTCGATCAGCGGAAGGATAACCCGCTGATCACCCAAAGCACCGAGCAGCTGCACAGCCTCTCTGACAATGTGCGGATTCTCATCAGTCAGCAAGGCAAGCAGGGGATCAAACAACCGCTCATCATCCCTGCTCGACCACAGTGCCGCTAATGCAAGTCTCCTGATATGTGTTGATTCGTGCTCAAGAAGCGGCAAAAGCCGATCAAGGACCGGATAGCCCAGCTTACCCAGCTTGCCCAGTAAATTCGATGCGTGATGTCCAGGGGTATGATATAAAATTGCCTCGTCATAGTCCCCCCCGCCTTCAGGCCCCGGCACATCATTGACAACAGCCTCAAGGAGAAAATCGATCACCTGTGGCCCCGCAATGTCGGGCAGCACATCGGCTATCGAGGAAAACACAGCGCTGTTATAGCCATGATTACGGAACAGCTCTCCAATCGCCTCGACTGCCCGCTCCCCACCGATCCGCGCCAGTACCTTGATAATCATGAAAGGCTCGTAAAGATGGGTGGATGCCATCAGGGGCTCAATAGCACGTTCGCCGCCAAACTGCCCCAGCGCCTCTGCCGCCCGGTGATGCAAAAGGAAGGTACCATTTGGATCGTGCAGCATCTCGACCAGCGTATCAAACACCCGTTGATCGCCATACTCGACCAGTTTCGCTGCCGCACGATAGCGGACGATCCGGTCGGTGTGTTCCAGCATCTCGACCAGGTGGAGGAGCGCCGCCTCGCCGCCGAGCTTCGGTTCTACCCCGTTGGTGTCGATCTGTTTGTCGCCGCCGACGGACGGTTCGCGGCCTGTTGTCATGGTTCGTCTCCTAGAGAGTGGAAGGGCAGGTCTTCAATTGCAACCAGGGCTTCTGGTGTGCCGATTTTTTCCAGGGCTTCTTTGCACCGTTTTAATAGTGTAACATAGTAGGGCACGCGAGTGTCCTCACCACTCGCCTGATAAACACTTATGCTCTGACCGGCACGATGTAAGGTGGCGATCAGCGGTTTGACGGCACGTTCATCGCCTAGCGTACCCAGCGCTTCGACCGCCTCCCGGCAGCCACTCCCGGCATAATCGTTGAGTATCTCAAGCAAAGTTTCGACCGCCTGCCGGTCGCCTAACCACCCCAGGGCATCGCCAGCGGCGGCCCGGATAGGAATACCCAGCCGGGGAACTGCCGCCATGATCGGCGCTACCGCCCGACGGTCGCCCAGTCTACCCAGCGACCAGGCAGCCGCAGAGGGAACACGACCATAGCGATCTGGGTTATTGGTCAAGCTACGGATTAAAGGCTCAAGCGCCCGGCTGTCACCGATCTGCCCCAGGGCAACAGCCGCCCACATCCTCACCTCGTTATCGCTGTCTTCCAGGGCGGCGATCAAGGGTTCAACTGCCCGGCTGTCACCGATTTTCCCCAGGGAATATACAGCTTTTTGTTTTACGTCGCCGTCACCATCAGTCATGACAGCGAGCAGCGGCTCGACCGCCCGCTTATCTCCCAATTGGCCGAGCATCATAGCCGCTCGTTCTCTTAAACGGGGAGTCCCATTCTCGTCTTGCAGCATCTCGACCAGCGTATCAAACACCCGCTTATCGCCCAGGTCAACCAGCTTTACTGCGACTCGATACCGCACCTTCCGATCCTCATATTTCAGCATTTCGACCAGGTGTAGGATCGCTGCCTCGCCACCGAGTGTCGGTTCTGCACCGCTGGTGTCGATCCGTTTGTCGCCACCGATGGAGGGTTCGTTGCCGGTGGTCATGGTTCAATTTCCTGAAAAGGCAGGTCTTCAATCGCGGCGAGGGCTTCCGGCGTGCCGATTTGTTGGAGGGCTTTTTTGCATGCTCTAGACAATTGAAAGTAGTGGAAACCCATAGACCGTAATTCATCTTCAATCTCTGGAAGGTCAGCTGTCTCCCGCTCTACAACATATAAGGCATTCTTGAGAACCTCAACCGCACGCCCATCACCAAGCTTACCCAGGGCTATAGCAGCCTTCACACGGGTAAGATGACTTTGCCTACCATAACGGCTATAGTTGTTGAGTACTTCAATCAATGGTTCGACAGCTTGCCTATCACCCAAACGCCCTAGAGCATCTGCGGCTGCCCAGACGGCGCGTTCTTCGGTGATTATGGTCAAGAGTGGCTCAATGGCCCGCCGATCACCTAGTTTACCCAGGGCTATAGCGGCTTGTGCTACAACAGTTAAGACCTGTTCATCGCGCAAAGTACGGATCAAGGGCTCAACAGCCCGGACACTACCGTGCTTACCAAGAGCCATCGCGGCATAAAGCCTTACTACTGAATTATCATCTACCAGAGCAGCAAGCAAAGGATCAACAACCCGGTCATCACCAAGCTCACCTAGCTTGTACGCCGCTTGTAGTCGCACCCTCCGACTGGTATGACCTAGCATCTCGACCAGGTGAAGGATCGCTGCCTCGCCGCCGAGTGTCGGTTCTGCGCCGGTGGTGTCGATCCGCTTGTCGCCGCCGATGGAGGGTTCATCGCCAGTGGTCATGATTTTTTTGCTTCCCAATAGACTTATCCCCCATGCCGCCAGTATAACGGATTCTCCGATCGCGGAAAATACCTCGTGCACTTTGTCACACCCTGACACACACGAGCCATATACTGCTGTCAAGGAGGCCATTATAATGCAATTTGATATGGATGACCGTTATACCATCACAGCACAATTCGAATCCCCCGCTGAGGCTGAAGCTGCCGAGGCAGCGATCCGCAGTTGGCTGGCAGCGCAGGGTATCTCGACCGAGCCAGTAAGCACAGTGGATAAACTGGTGTTTGTAGCAGGTCGGGAGGCAGATGGGGACACGATCCGCAAAATCCGCGAACAGTTACAGGGGCATGGTGGCAAGACTTTGTTGGAGTATCAGGCCGAGGAGAAAGCCATCACCCTGTTTTTGACCTGTCTGGCCCCGGACGATTCGACCGCCCAGCAGATCGATACGGAGATGTCCGACTATTTTCACGCTACATTTTACCTTGGCCCGAAAGCGCCCTGGGAATCGGTCGATGAATCGGCACAAGAACTGACCGAAGAAGAAGCCCGTGCCAAGGCCACCGTCAAACTGCTCCACGAGTCGTGGAGAAGCTCCCTCTATAGTGAGCGGCTCCAGGAGATGAGCCTCAAGGCAGTCAATAATCCGTTAAAGCTGCTGCTCACCCTGTTCTCAAGGAAGCGGCAGGAGCGGCTGAATCAAGAAATGCAGCAGGCCATATTCGAAGTCCTGGAGGATCAGGTCACACAGAGAGCAGCGGAAAGCGGTGTTGAGATCGACACAAGACTGATAGGTGATTGGCAGGCACAGCGAGATGCCATGAGCCAGCTTGCCACGAATTACCAGCCGCGCCCCACACAGGCCATCACCGGCTTTGGGGGATTTGAGCGCGAAGGCAGACAGTTAACCTTCGACTTTGTGATGTTCCACCGGTTTGCGTCCGGGTTCCCGGCTATGCTGGACTATTTACGCGATCAGGGCTGCACGGCCTTCGATTACCGGTTGGAGGATTTCGACGATGTGCGGGAGGATTGACGCTACCGGGATCGATCCACCGCTTGCAGCCACCCCAACACCCGATCCAGCAGCCAGGGACGATGCCAGGTAAAGCTGTGATTGGCTGCCGGATGAATCTCCAACTCGCTGAAATCTTTTGAGCGGGCGTGCAGTTCCTCCGATTGCACCACCGGGACGACCTCATCCTTGCCGCCGTGAAGGATCAGCAAGGGGTGGGGCGCTAATCGCCCCACCTGCTCGACCGGGCTGTAATCAGCATCTAATCCGGCCCACTGAGCCTTGAAGGCATCGAGACTCAGACCGGGCAGCCAGGGCGTAAACTCGGCTTCGATCACCGCGTCGCCCCAATCGAGCGGGCGCGGATCGCACACCGCCCCGATGATCGCCACCGCCCGGACTCGCGGATCGTGCCCGGCCATGATCGCCGCCCAACCGCCCATCGAATGCCCGATCAGGTACAGCCGCTCCGGGTTGACCTGGGGATGTGCCCCGCTGCTCAGATAATCCAATGCGGCAAACACGTCATCGGGGATGGTCTGGAAGGTGTATAGACCATCACTGCCCCAGCAGCCTCGGTAATGAAAGATCAGGCTGTTCCAGCCCTGATCGCGTAGGCGGAGCGCCAGGTCAAAATTCTTCTCGATGCCCGGCAGCCCGTGCAAAATGACGGCGGTTGGCTTGGGATCGTCGCCCTTTGCCATCCATAGAGTACCCAGCAAGCGATACCCACCGCTGTCAAAATATACGCCGGTCTGTCCCTCGTGTGGCATAACGATATCCCTTCTGGCTACTGATGATTTGAATTTCAGGCTGACATTATACTCTGGCTTGACACATTTCGAGCACCGGTGTATTACCTACGGATGAAAATCCAAGCACAAGGAGAATCCACATGCCTGACATCACCCTTGCCGACATACTCGCCGCCCGCCAGCGGATCGCCCCGGTCGTCACCCGGACGCCGCTGCACCAATCGGTTCTGCTCAGTGAGCGAGTCGGTGTACCCGTCTACATGAAGCTCGAAAACTGCCAGCAAACCGGCTCGTTCAAGCCGCGCGGGGCAGCCAACAAATTACTCAGCCTGAGCGACGTGGAAAAAGATCGCGGCGTGATCACCGTATCGAGCGGCAATCACGGGCGGGCCGTGTCTTATGTCTCCAGTAAGCTGGGGATCAAGGCGATGGTCTGCCTCGCGGAAAATGTCCCCGCCAACAAAGTTGAGGGAATCAAACGCTACGGCGCGGAAGTGCTCTCGGTCGGTCAGAGTTACGACGAAGCGACCGAACACAGCGAGCGAATCCAGGCAGAGCGTGGCCTGACCTTCTCCAGCCCCTTTGACGACCCGCAGGTGATCGCCGGGCAGGGGACAATTGCGTTGGAAATCCTGGAAGATCAACCGGGGATTGATACTCTGGTCGTGCCGCTTTCCGGCGGCGGCTTGATCTCTGGGATCGCACTGGCAGCCAAATCGATCAACCCCGCCATCCGGGTGATCGGCGTATCGATGGATCGCGGCCCGGTAATGCACGCCAGTCTCAAAGCCGGTCAGATCGTCGTACTGGAAGAAGAACCCTCCCTGGCCGATGCGCTGGTCGGCGGGTTGGGATCGAACAACCACTATACCTTCGAGCTGTGCCGCCAACTGGTCGATGACTCGGTGCTGGTTTCCGAGGAGGAGATCGCCGAGGCGATGGCCTTTATGCTCGAAGGCGAGCACCACGTCGTCGAGGGCGGCGGTGCGGTCGGAATCGCTGCCCTGCTGAACGGTCGGATCGATGTCGGCGAGCAGGTGGCGGTGGTGGTCAGCGGCGGGAATGTGGATATCCCGGTGTTGGTGGGGATTATTCAAAAACAAATATAGATCGCCTGGTATTATCGACTATTACCAAATAATCCTGTAGGAGCGAGGCAAACCAAAGGTTTGGATATCTCGCCCCCACCAGACACAAAACCAGTTTGTGCCAACTAACAAAAAACACGGGAAACATCATGACCTCAAAAACCCTTGTCGTACTCGGAACCATGTCCTCAGCCGGAAAAAGCCTGGTCGTGACCGGGCTGTGCCGCGCCTTTACCCAGCGCGGCCTGCGGGTTGCACCATTCAAAGCGCAGAACATGTCCAATAACGCGGCAGTCTGCCCGGACGGATCGGAAATCGGGCGGGCGCAATATACCCAGGCGCTCGCCTGCGGCATCGAACCGACCGCCGCCATGAACCCGGTGCTGCTCAAGCCGGAA
>JBNKDD010000242.1:0-8618 GCA_050288085.1 Anaerolineae bacterium | reverse complement strand
CTGCTCCGCGTCCGCTAATTCGCAATTAATTAAAACCTATTCTGTAGGGGGCGAGATATATCTCGCCCCCTACTCAATTATTACACCCGCCCCGGCTCCTTGATCCCAAACAGCGTCACAATCGCCAGCAGGAACAACACCCCATAAATCCCAATCAACAGGCTGTAACTGGTCTGATCCGCAATCGGCCCACCGATGTAAGCCCCGACCGCTCCGGCTCCGGCCCCCGCCAGGTTGGATAATCCGAGAAACTGCCCGGCTTTATCCTTCGGCACGATCTCCGCCCCCAGCGCCCAGTTAGCCGAATAGAACAGCCCGACCCCTGCCCCAACAATACCGCCACCGACATACAACATCGTCAGGTCTGGGCCAAAGATCACCACAAACGTCCCGGCAGCCGTTAGCGCCGCACTGATCCCGATCAGCAGTTTCTTCCCAATCCGGTCAGATAACCACCCGCTCGGCACCGCCGTCAGCAGGATGAATATCCCGACAAACATCACCACGTCGGCTGCCGGTTCTGCCGCCAGTTCGCCCGGAAATTCGGGGAACTTCTCTTGAATTAAATAGACGATAAAGCTGGCAAGGTTAGTCGCCCCGACCAGGAAGGCTAACCGCGACACCACCCACCACACAAACGACCGGTTGCCCTGAACCTCTTCCCCGATCCCGATCCAGATGCTCGTCCATACCCCCAGACCGATGGCGATCCCCATCCCGACCAGCCCCGCGACCCCGATCAGAATCGAAGCCTGTGCCGGGTTATCCACCGACCGCATCACCAGCTTGACCAGTTCCCCCAACCCCATAATGATGGCCGTGAACGCCGCCGTCATCAGCACTAACCGGCCAAAAGGCTGCCAGTCGAGCGGCGGTGGTGCTTTGGTCTGAGGCTCCTCCGGCGCGAACATCGTAATCACCGTCGCAGACAACATCACCGCCGCCAGCGTGATCAGCACCCCCCACAGGTTGCCTGCCGCCGCCATATCACCGATTACAAACGCGACAAAAACCAGCGGCAGGGGCAGTTCAAGAAATGCCTTAACGCCCGAAAAGATGCCTTTCTTTTCATCCGGGACCAGGTCAGGAATCAATCCCTGGGTCGCCGCATGTGACGTATTCGACGCGATCATCGACAGGATGTACAGCACAAACAACACCCAGAAGCCGTTCATGCCCGATAAGCCGCCCACCAACCCGATCCCCACGAAGACCAGCATCTCGGATAGGGTCCCCCCCGCGATGAAGGGCCGCCGCCGCCCCCGGTGCGAGGTGCTCCGATCAGACAGCAGCCCGACCAGAGCCTGCACCAAGACCGCGACCATCAGCGCCCACAGCCGGATAATCCCGACATAAGTTCCTTTCTCCCCCTCACCCACAAACTGTTGAACCAGCAGCGGGATCACGATTGGAGTCAATACATTGGCGCGGGCCGAAATCGCAAACCATTGCATATTGATAGTGATGTAGTCATGCCAGCGAATCGGGCGTTCCACGATGTTTTCCTTTCGTCGGTGGTGGGGCAAAGCTGCCTTTTGGATTCTCATCTTCCCCCCCTGATCTTCGCAGCGTTTAACGCCGCTCAGATTTGTCCCCCCTTTGCAAAGGGGGGACGGAAGCTCCACAGGAGCGCAGGGGGGTTACAAACTCCGAATAACCAACACCTTGTAAATATCGAGAGCCATCTCAACCTCACGGCCCTGAACAGCTTCCTCCTCGCCATCAGGCGAAATCACCTTGCCGCTCACTTCTGCCCCAAACCGCACCGTGACCGTCTGCGGCTGCTCGGCATAGTTGACCAGGTGGATTTGACGCTTACCTCCGCGCTCCCAGACTTCGATCAACACCGGATCGCGGCTCTCCAACCGTGGATAGATCGGATCGGGTAAAGCTCTGAGCAGCGATTGTCGTGCCAATTCGGGCGGGAGCCTGTACAGCGGAGTCTGCGTGACCATCTTCGCCATCCCGAAGCCATCCATGATCCGCCGGGCCGGACGGCTGCCATGATACAGCCGGATCAGTTCTTCCGCCCCCCGGCTGATGACCCGCCGCAGCCGCTCATTTTTGCTAATAACCGGATCAGGTCGGGGCGGCCAGAGCTTCAACATATCGATCACCCGTGTGCCCGCCGGAGCCTCGCCGATGGGTTCAAACGCCAGCAAGGCCGCCAGCCCTTCCCAATCATCTCCCGGCATCACCACCCGCCAGGGAATCCCCGCCTGGATCAACGTTTGCCCTGCCCCAAAATAGACCGGGGCAAGTCGCTGCCAATCGAACCACAGCTTCTCACCCGGGTACAACAGCCCGACCGGGGCCGCACTTCGACCGTCCTCGTACAGCTCGGTATGAGCTTCCAGCCAGCGATTGTAATCCCCTATCGCCCGGTGAATCGGGCCATAATCGGCAGGAGTCAGGACCGTGTGCTGACCATCAACAAAATACTCTGTCCCCTTGATCGTCATACTGGCCCCACACGCCGCCGCTTCTGCGATCCCTTGTTGGTACCGCCGTTCCGGGTACAGCCCATCAAACCCGATCCCCACATCATACGACAGCACACTGAAGTGCGCCGATTCTCCCACAATCGGCAGCGCCGTCCGGACCGTCAGCGCATTATTCGCCAATCGATTCTGACCATCCCAATGCGGCAGCCCGAAGTTCTCAATCATGATGATGTCTTGAACCTCGGCCAGCGCTTTCAGATCGATCCCGTAGATCAGGTAAGCCGACCGTGTGATCGCGTCGAAATCATTAGCGCTGACCGGGATACCCGGTCGCAGATCCTGGGTAAACTGGGCCAGTTCTCTGATCAGCCCCGTCACCTGATCGGCCCGCCACCTCAAATAGCTGATCGTCGCCGGATCGTCAGGCTGGATCAGGCTGGGAATCGCATAGCCCGTTTCGGCCTGGAATTCAGCCTTGCACCGCTCACAGTGACACCCCGCCGATCCGAGCCAGGTATTAAACAGCGATAACGGCATACTCCCGTGCCATAGGTTATCGAGGAAAACCCCGTCCGCGCCCCGCTCTATCGCCCCTTTGATCATCGCCTTTAGATGATCAACCCACTCTGGATGAGTCAGGCAGGTCATATACCGGCCACTGTAATAATAGACCTTCTGCCCCCAGGCATTCCGCGCATACCAATCTTTATCGCGGTAGCTGCCATCAAACACACAGTTCGAACTCTGGAAGTACGCAAAAACCGGACTCCCTGCCTCGTGATAGACGGCAGCAGCCCGTTCAAAATCATCCCAATCTTCTTGTTCAATCTCAGGGGGGAAGCCCCAATCGTAGGTGAGGTGTACCCAGTTGCAGTACATATCCCCCACCACCCGCGCCGCCCCAGCCGGGGCATGAGCTTCGTGATGGGCGAATTCGTCCACCGGCTGATCCATGAACTTCAGCCGGTTCATGCGGATCGTTCCCGGCCCGCCCCACAGGTAAATCGGTCGATACGGCCCAATCTTGAAATGTCCGGTCATGATGACTCCCGATTTGATTTGATCGCGTTAACTTTTTCGCTCCTGTCCTGTTCGATTATCCATCATAGTCGCGGGCACAGCGGAAGCCGCGGGTATTAATATTGGCAACCGGATCGTGCCTGCCCCGGTCGGAGGATTGCACACCGCTCGCCGTACTAGACCACGAGCCACCCCGCCACACGCGCTCAACCGGGTCATCAGGCCCTGCTTCCCGTCCATCGCCTGGATTGTAGGGGTAATCCCAATACAGGCTGCTCACCCACTCGTAGACGTTGCCGCTCAGATCGTAGGCCCCAACCCAGGAAACGCCCTCCGGATAGGAGCCGACCGGGGCCGGATTCTCATACCCATCATCGACCGCATATTCCGCCCAGTTAAAGGTGCAGTTGACATCACAGAAATTCGCCAGCCTACCATCAAATACATTCCCCCAGGGATAGACCAGGTTATCCGGGCCGCGTGCAGCATATTCCCATTCGATTTCGGTGGGCAGACGTCTGCCGTGCGATCGACAGTAAGTAATCGCATCAAGTGCCGTCACGCTGTCTCGCGGGATATTATCCCCCGGCCAATATCCCGATGAGCCATACTGCTTGTTCGTCACTTCATACAGGTCGATCCAGAATGGCTTGTCAAAGCAGATTTCGTGAACCGGCTGGGCATCGCTGAAGCCGGTCTGGCTGCCCATCATGAAGCAGCCCGCCGGAACCAGGGCCATCGGCACGCCGTCAAATTCCTGAATGTAGGGCTGCCATTCTGCGTTGCTATGCACGCCCACAACAGCCAGCTCGATCGGAGTTAAGACGGCGGTCGGTTCCTCGGTCGGCGTAGGGAGAATGGGTGTTGGTTCGTCAGTGGGAACCGGAGTCGGCTCGATGATAGTGGGCGTAGGGCTTTGTTCCTCAATTTCGGTAGCGGCTGCTGCTGCCGGTGTTTCGGGCTTGCTGCCATTTAACGTCGCCAGCAGACTGATGATCCCGGCAGCCAGCACCACCGCGGCTCCGATCATCCAGGGGAGAGCCGACCGGCGGGCCGACCTCGCGACCGGCGCGGGCTGTCCGGGCGCGGTAGGCTCGCTGATCGCGTCCATAGTCGGCGCGTCCGCCATAACCGGGACGGCTCCTACAGGTGTCGGGGGCATAGCAGCAGTCCGGCTGCCATCCTGGATGGCGTCCCGGAAGGCTGTCGCTAACTCGCCCGTGCTCTGATAGCGATCTGCCGGGTCTTTCGCCATGCCCTGCTCGATGACCGCCTGAACGGAGCCCGGTAGGTTGGGGTACAGGTTGCGGATGTCCGGGACAGGCAGGTTCATGTGGGCCATCAAGATACCTATCGGTGTATCGGCATCATAAGGCTGTTTACCGGTGAGCATCTGGTAGAGCGTTACAGTCAGGGCGTATATGTCCACCAACCTGCTCAGGCCGCCCTTGTGCATCATCTCCGGGGCCATATAAGCCGGTGTCCCCACCATGCCGGAGCCGGTCAGTTGGGCGGTGGCTTCGCCCAGCTTGACGATCCCGAAATCAGAAAGATAGGCAAAATCGTAGCCGTCGTAGAGAATATTGGCGGGCTTCACATCGCGGTGAATAATCCCCCGGCTGTGGGCCGCATCAAGGGCTTGAGCGACTCGTTCCAGTGTGGTCTGTGCCTGTTCAAGAGACAGAGGGCCTCTCTTCACCAACCCGGCCAGAGAACCACCCGGCATGTAGGCCATCACCATGAAGGGCTGCCCGTCTTGCTCGCCAAAATCGTACACGGAGACGATGGCCGGATGCCCTAACCTGGCGATGGTCTGGGCCTCCTGCTTGAAACGGTCGATAAAGGTGTGGTCGTGGAGGAACTCGCGGGGCAGCACCTTGATGGCTACCTCGCGGTCGAAGTGTGTATCGGTGGCACGGTAGACTGTCGCCATGCCGCCTTTGCCGATCATGTCCTGAATTTCATAGCGGTTAGAGAAGAGCTGCTCCATGAACTATCCTCGATTTTGCAAGAAAATAGATTGTCCACGAGCATTATAGCCAAATTTAAGGTTGGAGCACTATTGTTGTGACGATAGCTATTCGACCTCGACCACCAATCCCTGCCTCGACACGTGCGGGGTGTAAATATGCGCCGTCGATAAGTCAGCCTTATCGGCAGCTTTTTTCCAGGCCGCAATGAGTTTTTCTTCTTCGCCGTAGCGCACCAACGCATACACCGACCCACCGCTGCCCGCTCCCGTCAGCTTGGCCCCCAACGCGCCATTGTCAAGCGCCGCCTGGATGAACATATTATTCGCCCAGCCTGCCCCATCCTCAAACCCGCAGTGGAGCATCATGTCGTTCACCAGCCGGTGATTGGTATTCATCAATTCGCCGAAGCGATCCATGTCACCTTCCACCAGGGCGATCTTGCCCTGCCAGGCAGTCTGATAAGCCCCGGTCATGAACTGTACCATCGGCGGCGGATCGCCTTTTTCATCCTGCCATTGGCGATGTTCTCTCAGGTAATAAGCCCGCATCCGGCCATGAACGTCACCGGAATCACGCTGAATCCCCGACGTGACCGCCACCAGTCGCAGTTGATCGGCCCAGTCATCCAACCGCTCATAGGTGACAAAGGGCTGTTCCCGGATCACCGCCCGCTCTAATTTACCCCGATAATCCAGGTAACCGAGCCCGCCGAAGATCGGCACATAACGGTCGGCAAAACCGCACGTAATCCCCAGTTCATTTTCTTCCACCCGCTGAGTCATTTCACTCAGGATGTAGTCGTTATGCAGCCGGGCATCTAATTGATAAAAAGCACGCAGGGCGCTCAGCGTCAGGATCACCAGCAGCGAAGAACCGCCCAACCCGCTCTGGCGGGGGACATCGGTCCACAATTCGATCTTGACTCCGCCCTGTTGAGTCAATTTATCCCGGAGTTCCGGGCTGAAGGCATACAGCCGGTTAACAGCCCCTTTCATCAAGTCAAGCGGCCCCCCATACGATAGGGGGATATCATCCGGGGAGAACTGTGATGTAGCCGGAGCATGATGCCGGTTGATAAAGCTCAAGACGATCTGGTCGGCTGGTTCGACAAAAGCCCCGGCATAGATATCGACTGCCATCGAGATAGTGGCAAAATCACCTTCCAACCCGTCTGATGGATTTCCCAGGATGTTGATCCGGGCCGGAACTTTTAGCTTATATTTCATGCGGTCGCTTCGATCCTTATGTGCACCAGAGATAGACTTCAATTGTAGCACATCGGCGGTTGAAGTATTCCCTCCACCGCCAGACAAACGCAATTGTTACGTTTCTGTTAACTGTGCCTGAGGCGAATCTTCGGAATGCTTACTTTTATGTCTTATACTGCCTACGCCTTACGGCAATCTCGGCGATCAGCCCAACTAAGGAATCCAGCGTCAGGATAACCGCAAACAGAACCGCAATATCATGACCGGCCTTGTGAGTTATCACCGTCGAGACCCCACACAGGGGAATACCGGCCCACAGCGCCAACCGCCACCAGTTGCGTTTCTGCAAATGGAACCCGATCAAAACCAGGCTGACGACAATCCCCAAACCAATGACACTCACATCCTCTGCCCGCCAGGTTACTATCACCGCCAGCAGGATCAAGATCGCCCCAGCAATCCGGCCATTACGCTGCCACCAATCCCGGCGTTTGCCCCGCCGGGCTTCCCGTTCGGGCGTCCGATGTTCCCTACCCCTACCCCGACCTCGTTCAGAAGGTAGTGACGGCGGAGCCGGTGGCGGCGCTGATAACGCCAACTCTGGCTCAACCATCGAGACAGTAGTATCTTTATCCGCTGGACCTGCTGAAGCGGACATAGGCACAGTCGAATGAATATCTCCAGATTCCCCAGCCTCCCCGGACAGTGCAGCCTGGAAAGCTTTTGCCAATACGGTGGCATTCGGGTAGCGATCTTCGGGATTCTTCGCCATCGCGGTATTAAGCACGATCTGAATATCCAGCGGCAGATCTTGTTTCAGGGCAGCAATATTGGGAACCGGCTGGTTGAGGTGAGCATACATCAATTGAACCGGCGTTGTCCCGCCAAACGGAACCGTCCCGGAGAGCATCTGGTAGAGCGTCACGCCCAGGGCATACAGATCGATCGAACGGGAAATCGGCTCATTCTTGAACATCTCCGGGGCCATGTAGGTCGGAGTCCCCACAATGCCGCTGCCGGTCAATTGGGCCGTTTCCTGGCTGACCTTCGCGATCCCGAAATCCGCCAGGTAGGCATTCCGCCTGCCATCCAGCAGCACATTACTGGGCTTGAAGTCGCGGTGAATCACTCCCTGCTCATGGGCAAAATCCAGCCCCTCGGCAATCTGAACCAGCAGGCGGCTGGCTTCGTCCAGCGGCAGACCCCCTTCTTGCTGGATCATCTCTGCCAGCGACCCACCTTCGATATAGGCCATGGCAATATAAGGGACATCCTTGTCCTCGCCATAGTCATAAACCGGCAAAATGCGCGGATGCTGCAACCGGGCAATCGCCTGGGCTTCCCGCTGAAAGCGCTTCAAGAATGTTTCTTCATGCATGAAGTAGCCGGGCAAAACCTTCAACGCAACAATCCGCCCTATCGACAACTGGCGCGCCCGGTAAACACTCGCCATGCCGCCCCTGCCGATCAGCCCCAGGACCTCGTATCCTCCAATAGTCTGCCCCGATAAATCATTCATGTATTCGCGTTCTCCTTGTTGCGTTCTCATTATCGCATAACCCGGTGACCCGGCAAATATCAGGGACATATATACACAAATCTCACGAATTGAGATTTTTAAAATTCGTGTTATTCGCGAAATTCGTGGACTTTTTTCGAGAATGAGAAAATCCTTGCAGACATGAATAGCAATTTCAAAAAATCCTCAAAATTCCCTGAATCTGTGATCTTACCTGTCACAACTTCGGTTTATGCTTATATCAAGCATGCAGCACACTTCAATCAGACTGTGTGTCCTGCACATAGGCTTCCTTTGCAAGGGGTATTGTTCCCCTTGCGGGGAACAATACCCCTTACGGTTTCCAAACCGGGCCGGGAGGGGCCAACCGCCGGGAGAAATCCCGGAGACCGGAAGCGCCCGAAAGGGGCTTGCAACCTGGGGGATACCCATCCCCTCCCCTTCATCCCATTGA
>JBNKDD010000241.1:0-8691 GCA_050288085.1 Anaerolineae bacterium | reverse complement strand
GATTGGGACAGCCAGCCGATCCCCAACCAGACCATCACCGTGCAGCCCATCAAGCAGGATTGGCACTGGGAACCGTATGAAATCGACTGGTTGGTCTACGTGGGTATTGGGTGGCGGTGGGTGGCCGTCGAAACCGCCATCGGCGAACCGATCACTGTAACGACCGACCAGGATGGGCAGGCGACGGTTTCCTTCACCCCGGAGGAAGCCGGTTCCTACCGCATCCGCGCCAGCATCAACGACCCGGAAGGGCGCGAAAATGCAGCCAGTACCTTTTCCTGGGTGCGCAGCCCTGGATATATCTCGTGGCGTTCGACAGCGAACAACAACGATCGCATCGATGTGATCCCCAATCAGGATCGTTACCAACCCGGTGATACGGCGGAACTGCTGATCGCATCGCCTTATGAGGGCGAGGTTCAGGCGCTGGTCACGGTCGAACGGGGGAGCATTCTCAGCCACGAAGTGATCACCATCGACAGCAGTTCGTACCTGTACGAGCTTCCGATCACCGGCGATCATGCACCGAATATCTACGTATCGGTGATCCTGATCAAAGGCGTTGATGAGGACGCCCCGATACCTGAATTCAAGATGGGGCTGACCGAACTCAAAGTTGACACCGTTGAGCAGGAGCTTAATATCACGATCACGCCTGACCGCGAGCATATCTCCCCAGGCGAAGACGTAACCTACCGGATTGAAGTGACCGATCATACCGGCATGGGGGTTCAGGACGCCAACGTCACTTTATCGCTGGTCGATCTGGCGTTGCTGAGCCTGACCGAACCAAACACCGATCCGATCCTCGAACACTTTTACAGCGACCGGGGACTGGGTGTTTTAACATCCGTTCCCCTGGCCGGATTGGTTGATCAACAGCTAATCCGACTTATTCCAGACGGGGTCTCCGGGGGAGGCGGCCCACCGTCGCCGAGCCTGGTGACGACCGACCTGCTGCGCAGTGAATTTGAAGACACAGCCTACTGGACGACGCAGCTTCGAACGGATCAGAATGGCGTGGCCGAGGTGACGGTCACCCTGCCAGATAACCTGACCACCTGGCGGATGGAAGCACGAGCTTTCACAGTCGATGCCCGCGTTGGGCAGGTGACGGCAGATATCGTCTCGACCCTGCCGCTGCTGGTCAGGCCGCAGACGCCGCGTTTCTTGATCGCCGAAGATAGGCCGGTGCTGGCGGCGATTGTCCACAATAACACCGCCGAGGATATGCAGGTGTTTGCCACACTCAACGCGAGCGGCGTAACTTTCGAGGGGGGCATGACACACTCGATCACGATCCCGGCGCATGGACGGGTGCAGGTTGATTGGACGGTGACGGTCGATGAAGATACCGAGTGGGTGGATTTGATCTTCAGTGCCCAGGGGATGACCACCAGCGGCGAAACTTTCGCAGATGCGGTCAAGCCGGAAATCGGCGACCCTAACCACGATCGGATGCTGCCGGTCTATCGCTACGAGGTGCAGGAAACGGTCGGCCTGGCCGGTCAGTTGACCGAAGCTGGGGAGCGGATCGAAGGGTTGTTCCTGCCGCCTACCCTAAATTACGGCGGGGGCGAACTGGCGATCCAGATCGACTCCTCGCTGGCGACCAGTGTGTTCGGGGCGCTGACCTGGTTGGAGCATTATCCCTACGAGTGTAACGAGCAGACTGCCAGCCGCCTGCTGTCTAATGCATCCACGCTGCGCCTGATCCAGGTATCCGGTCTGGACGAACCCGAACTGGAAGCACACCTGGAGGAGCAGATCGAGATCGGAATTACCCGTTTACTGGGGAGGTATAACGGCGGTTGGGGGTGGTGGCCAGACGACAAGCGGAATCCAATGGCGACAGCTTATGTGACTCAAAGTTTGCTGATGGCCAAGGATGCAGGGTTTGACGTGACCATTCCCAACAGGACATATGCTTACCTGAGAACAGAAGTAGAAAACATCTCCGAGCTTGATGATTCGTATGAATTGAACCGGCAAGCCTATATCCTATATGTGCTGGCAAAAGGCAAGCTCTATCAGGAAGAGTCAGTCGATCAACTCTACGATGCGCGCCACAAACTAAGCATTTACGCCAAATCCCTGCTGGCTCAGGCAATCTGGATGCAGTCGCCCTCCTACGATCCGCGCCTGGAAACGATCAAAACTGACCTGATCAGCGCGGCAGCCATGAGCGCGACCGGTGTCCACTGGGAGGAGGATCGACCGGATTACCGGAACTGGAATACCGACACGCGCACGACAGCTATTATGCTCGATACCTTCGCGCTGATCTGGCCGGAGAGCGAGCTCAACCCACAGATCGTGCGCTATTTGATAGTGTCTCGTGAGGCGGATCACTGGCCGACCACCCAGGAGACGGTCTGGTCGCTAACGGCCCTGACCGATTGGATGCTGGCATCAGGCGAACTTGACGCCAGTTACGAGTGGTCGGTTGGCCTGAACGGGGAACCGTTGGGCAGTGGTGACACAATTACGGGTGATCCGACCATCCTGTCGGTTGGGATGGACGATCTGCCGGTCGGCGAACTTAACACGCTGATCTTCGGGCGGACGGAGGGGCCGGGCAGCCTGTACTATACCTCCCATCTTTCCCTTGATCTGCCAATCGAAGAGGTGCAGGCGCTCAGCCGGGGGGTGATGGTCAGCCGCCGCTACCTGGATGCCGATGGTAACCCGGTGACACAGGCCCGGGTCGGCGATGAACTGACGGTCGTGGTAACGGTGGTGGCTTCGAACGCCATGCATTACTTTGTCCTGGAGGATTATTACCCGGCAGGAGCCGATGCGGTGAATTCAGATCTGCTGACCGAGAGCGGCCTGCGGCCCCAACCATCGTTGGCCCGAATCGATGAACTGCGGCGCTGGGGCTGGGGCTGGTGGTATTTCAAGCATATCGAGCTGCGCGACGAAAAGGCGGTACTCTCAACGGATTATCTCCCGGCGGGAACCTATCAATTCGCCTACCAGATCCGGCTGGGCGTGGCGGGTGAATATCACGTTATTCCAACGACGGCCTGGGAATTCTACTTCCCGGAGGTGTATGGGCGCGGGGATGGAATGTTGTTCACCGTGCTGCCCAAGCAATGAACGTTAAGAAAGTTGAGCGTCATTGATGATTGAAAACATAAAAAAGATTTCCTGGAAAACCTGGATTGTCATCTCGCTGGCCGTCGTACTGAGCGGCCTGATCCTGTTCCTCAGCCTGCATCAGGGCAAAGACTCGGACAGGGCAGAAGCCCCCACCGCTACACTTGAGGTTCCCACCGCCACCTTTGATATCAGTGAGGTCTCACCACAAGTAATCGGACAGCGGCCCTATCCCGGTGAGGAGCTGCTGATCGATGAGGCGGTAGATATTTTTTTCCTGAGTCCGATGAACCAGGGGAGCGTCGAAACGGCGCTTGCAGTGACGCCGGAGTTTGACTATCGGGTTGAATGGCTCGACGAGATGACGCTGCGCCTCCATCCGGACTGGGAATCCCTGGAGCGTGATACAGACTACGTTGTCACCATCGGGACGGGTGCGGTCAACCTTCAGGGCGTGGCATTAAGCGACCCCGCTCAGATCGCCTTTAAGACGGTTGGATACCTGGAAGTATCCGAGATGATCCCCCAACCGGATGCAAGCGGCATTCCGGTCGATACGGAAATTGTACTGACTTTTAACCGCCCGGTTGTCCCGCTGAGCGTCGATCCAGGGGCGATCACCACGCAGCCTTTAAGCTTTGAACCTGATATCCCCGGAAAAGGCGAGTGGCTGAACACGAGTATTTACGTCTGGCAGCCTGATGAACCGCTTCCCAGCGGGCAGACGCTTCAGGTCAGTGTCGATCCCGATCTAAAGGATCAAAGCGGGCTGGAGTTGGATCAGGCTTACAGTTGGGAATTCGAAACTGCCCCGCCACAGGTGATAGGAGTAGAACCTACGGAGCGGCTTCATCGGGTCAGTTCAAGAGTTAAATATCTGCCTTTAGATAGTGGTTTTGAGATCAGCTTCAGCCAACGCATGGACCCGCACAGCACCGAGGATGCCATCAGCCTGACTGATGATGAAATGAACAAGGCCGTTTCTGGAAGCTTTGAATGGAGCGAAGACGGTACGGCAGTGACCTTTACCCCCTATAGACGCCTTGCGCTTGAGAAAACCTATACGCTTCAAGTTTCGGCAACCGCCCTGGGTTATGAGAGCACAACGCCTATCGCGAATCCATTTGAGGAAAACTATGAAACCATGCCCTATCCGGCAGTCAGGTCAACGTCCCCAGAGAATGGCAGCGAGAGAGGCCTTCCTATGTGGGGTATATATTTCAATTTCAATACCCAAATGGATATCGAAAGCCTGATTGAAGAAGACCGGGTGACAATCAGCCCCGAGCCGCCGGGCGGTTATGAATTGAGACCTTATGGGGTGGATTCGGCCTCTGAGTTGAGGATTGTAGCCGATCTCGAAACACAAACAACCTATACCGTGACACTCAATCCGGGCACGAAGGATATTTATGGCAATGCCATAAAAGAGCCATACACCTTCAGCTTCACGACTACCAATACCTCTTCTACCCTCCAGGTGAATATGGGTGGGACGGATTTTTACGATGCCAGCCTGCCAGCCCGTATCATGTTAACGACGCGCAATATAAGCGCAGTCGACCTGAAATTGACGCGCCTGGATTCTGACCAGATACCGGCGATTTTTGATTGGCACTATGTCCCCCCTGCCGAGTCGAGCGAGGTGATCAGGCAGTGGCAGTTCTTCCCACAAGGGGATTTGGACAGGCTCATTATCAGTGAAGTCAGTATGACGCCGGATAACAGCCCTTTGCCACCGGGCATCTATCAGCTAAATATTGGCTATAACTATTATGATTCCTGGGATAATTCCACAGAATGGATCAGCGATAGACATTTCATGTTTGTTGCCGATACGCACATCCTTGCCAAACAAAGTCTCAAGGGAGCCTTGCTGTGGGTAACAGACCTCCAGACCGGCGAGCCTATCGAAGGGGCCGAGGTGGAACTGCTTGTCGGCGGCGGTTCTTACAGCAAGGCTTTGCCAGCAGGGAAGGAAACATCCGATGCCGATGGGATCGTCAAATTCAATCTTGACGATGAATCGACATATCTGGCCGATCCGTGGGTGGACATTAATGGGCCGAACAGCTTTGTTATGGCGATCCTGGATGATGGCAAACGATTTGGCTTTGTCTATTCTGCCTGGGCAGACGGCATCGGCGTGTGGGACTTCGATCTACCAGGGCAACCTGACATTGAAAGCGACGCCACTTATGTCTACACCGAACGTCCAATTTACCGGCCCGGACAAACTGTGTACTTCAAAGGAATCTATCGCACCAAAGATGATATGGTTTACTCATATCTTGAGCAAGAGCGGGTCTACGTCGAGGTTTGCACCGGTAATACGAAGACTTATCGTGAACTGTTCTCCGATTGGGTTGACCTCAGTCCGTTTGGTACTTTTAACAGCTCGGTTGATATCCCAGACGATGCCTTGTTGGGTTACTACACGATTAGTGTGTCTCTTGAAGCTAACGAAGAAGAAGAGCACAGTTGTTATTATGGGATAACCAGCACCCATTTCAGTGTTGAAGAGTATCGCAAACCGGAGTTTGAACTATCGATTCTCCCCGCCCAGGAAGAAATTCTGAGCGGCGAACAGGTGGACATTACTTTCAGCGGCGAATACTACTTCGGAGAGGAATTAAGCGACACTTCGCTTGGTTGGGGTATCTGGGCCATTCCCGACACCTTCGATTACACCGGGGAGGGGCATTACCGCTTTGAGAACCCGGATCGCTACTGGCGCTCATCTCCGTTTTACTTCTGGATGTCCGATTATTATCTCGACGATGAATACATTACCAGAGGCAGCGCTATCCTGGACGAAGATGGACGGCTGGTAGTTGACCCAACCCTGGTGTCGCCGGAGGGCAGCGAGAGCACCTGGCGGTTTGTTATCCAGGGATCGGCCAATGATGGCAGCACCACCGAGGTCAGTACAGAAGGGCAGGTGATTGTCCATAACAGCCTGTACTATGTTGGCACACAGGTTGAGCCCTATACTGTGCTCGAAGGGGATGAGATCCCGGTCGAAACTATCGTAGTTGATTGGGACAGCAAACCTATTCCCGGCCAGATGGTTGAAGTGCAGCTTGTCCGACAGACCTGGGAGCGTGAATACGTCGTCACCGACTCGTATAATACAACCGGATGGCGCAGCTACGTGGTTGAGGAAGAGGTGGGTCACCCAGTTACGATTGTGACGGATGCGGATGGGCTCGCTGAAACAACGCTGGCTGCCCCCGATGCCGGTTCCTACAAGGTGCGAGCAACCATCAGGGATAACGCCGGGAATATCCACCAGAGCGCGGACTTCATCTGGGTGCGCGGCGAAGAGGACGTCAGATGGCGCTCCTATGAAAAGCCGGATAATCATATCGACGTTGTCGCAGACAAAGAAAGCTACCGCGCCGGGGACGTCGCCTCGATCCTGATCACCTCGCCTTATGAAGGCGAGGTCACTGCCCTGGTGACCGTTGAACGAGCTGGCATCCTGACCCACGAAGTATTCACTTTCTCCGGTTCATCTTACATCTATGAACTGCCGATCACGAATGAACATGTGCCCAACGTCTTTTTCTCGGTGGTTTTACTGCCTCCCGTCCGAGAGGATGATCCGCTGCCGGATTTCAAAATGGGCGTGACCGAGTTAACGGTCGAACCGTTTGAACAAACTCTGAATGTCAGCGTAACGCCTACTGAGAATATCCTGACACCGGGCAGCGAAGTGGAATTTCGGGTGGAGGTCACGGACTTTGCCGGGCAGCCGGTCGATGCCGATGTCTCCCTGGCGCTGGTCGACAAGGCGATCTTCGGCCTTGCGAGGGAAAACAGTTCGCCGCTTTTGGAATACTACTATGCACGTCAGGGATTGGGCGTTCATACTGCTGCGCCGCTGACCGCCCTTGTCGAGCGCCAGATCGTCGCACTGCTGCCGCCCCCACCCTGTAACAACTGTGGCGGTGGCGGAGGAGATATTCCACCTAGCTATCGCCCCAGCGGTGAGATCCCGGTGCGAACGGAATTCGAAGATACCGCGTTCTGGCGGGCAACGGTACAAACCGGCGAGGATGGTGTGGCACTGGTCAGCGTGACGCTGCCCGATAACCTGACCACCTGGCAGATGGACGCCCGTGCTGTCACCGCCGATACCCGTGTTGGACAAACGACAACGGAAGTCGTCGCCAAGCTCCCCTTGATGATTCGCCCACAAACGCCACGCTTTTTCACCCAGGGAGATAAACCCACCCTGTCGGCAACCGTGCATAACAACACCGACGAACCGATTGACGCACTCGTGATGTTGGAAGCACAGGGCCTGACGCTGCCCGGCGAGTCAGCCCAGCGGATCACGATCCCGGCGGACAGCCGAGTGCAGGTCAGTTGGCCCGCTGCAGTCGATGATGAGGTTGAATGGGTCGATCTGACCTTCAGCGTGCAGGGCACTGCGGAGAGTGGGGAAACCTATGCCGATGCCGCCAAACCTGAAATCGGCGATCCCGACCATGACCGGATGCTGCCCGTCCTCCGTTATGACGGCCCGAACGAAGCCCTGATTGTGGTTGGAACCGCCGGGCAGCTCAGCGAACCGGGAACCCGCACAGAGGGCATTCTGCTCCCGCCCGACCTGGATACCTCACGCGGGGACATCCGGGTTCAAATCGATCCCTCGCTAGCCTCCAGCGTTATAGAAGGGCTGACCTGGCTCAAGCATTACCGCTATGAATGCACAGAAACAACCGCCAGCCGTATCCTGGCGAATGCGGCAACATTGATCGCCTTGCAGGAAACCGAAACCATAAACCCAGCGCTTGAGGCGCGTCTGATAGAGGAGATTCAATTTGAGACCCAGCGGTTGGTAAATGCTCAGAGAAGTGATGGCGGCTGGGGGTGGCGACCGGGCAGCCAGTCGTCGTTGGAATACCTCAGCACTTATGTGCTCCATGCGCTGTTCGTTGCGGAGCAGGCTGGACAGGAGATCGATCTGGAAGTACTTGAAAACGCCATGGGATATGTCCGTTCCAACATTGCTGGGCCAATTTCCATCGACAATCAACGGTATATTCTGAACCGGCGGGCTTATGCGGTTTATGTGGAGGGGCTAGGCGGCGAACATCGACAACAGAATATTGACTCGCTGTTTGAAATCCGGCACAACATGCAGCTCTACGCCCAGGCGCTGCTGGCCCAGGCGATCTGGATGGACGATCCAGACGATCCCCGCCTGGATACTCTCCGCTCAGAGTTATCGGATGCGGCCATCATGACGGCCACCGGCGTGCACTGGGAGGAAACGGAACTTGACTATCAAAATTGGAACACGAACCGGCGGACAACCGCGATTGTCATCAACACTTATGCGCAGGTGTGGCCCGACAGTGAACTGCTGCCCCCGGCAGTCCGCTGGCTGATGACCGTTCGTGAAGCCAATCATTGGCCTTCCACACAGGAAACGGCCTGGTCGCTGCTCGGCCTGTCGCATTGGATGGCCGCGACTGGCGATCTGGAAGCGGACTACAGCTGGCAAACCCTTCTGAACGGACAGGTTGTGCAGGAAGGTGCAGCGACCCCGGATAATGTGAGTGAGTCGCAGCTCTT
>JBNKDD010000240.1:0-8745 GCA_050288085.1 Anaerolineae bacterium | reverse complement strand
GGTTGATTTACTGGATATCGTCCCACGCGAGCTGACTCCAGAAGAGCAGGCGAACGGCCTGACACTAGACGATCCCGTTGTACGCAACCGCATTGTTCAAAAAGGATGGGATGCCATCCTGAAATCGCGACCGGCGGCGCTCTATTCCAAAGAGAAGGCCGCCCTGGTTCGACTGGGTAATCTGGACGACCATTTCGACTGGTTAGCTGAGGCCGATTGGATCGCCGAAGCCATTGTCGAAAACCTCAAGATCAAACAGGGCTTGATGGAGCGCTTGGAGGCTGTCAGGAAACCAACCGCCATCATCGCGACCAACACCTCCGGTATCCCCGTCCAGGATATTGCCGCTGGCCGGAGCGAAGCATTCCGCCAGCATTTTCTGGGGATGCACTTCTTCAACCCGCCCCGCTACCTCAAACTGCTCGAAATCATCCCCAACACCGATACCCTCCCCGACGTGATCGAGGCCATGATCGCGTTCGGCGAGGATGTTCTGGGCAAGGGCGCAGTGATCTGCAAGGATACCCCCAACTTTATCGCCAACCGCTTATTCTCGGTGGCCGGTTCCTTCGATGTCGGTTATGCCATTGAGCACGGATTCAGCATCGACCAGGTCGACAACCTGACCGGCCCCCTGATCGGGCGTCCCAAAACCGGCACTTTCCGCCTCCTTGACCTCGTCGGCCTCGATGTGATGGAACACGTCAACACCAATCTCTACGAGGCCGTCCCCCACGACGAGTCACGCGGAATCCTGCATAACGAAAAAGTCATCGCCATCATGAAGCAGATGGTCGAAAACGGCTGGCTGGGCAACAAGGCCGCTCAGGGTTTTTACCGGAAAACCATGGTCGATGGGGAGCGCCAGTTCTGGACCCTCGACTTCGAGACGATGGACTACATCCCACCGGAAAAAGTTCGCTTTGACTCGGTCGGCGCATTCCGCAAGCTGGAACCGGTTGGGGCACGGATCAAGGCCATGACCGAGGCCGAAGACCGCGCCGGGGAGTATGTCCGCAATGCCATCTACAACCTGCTGACTTATTCCGCCCGCCGCATCCCGGAGATCGCCGACGATCTGGTGTCTATCGATCATGCGATCTGCTGGGGCTTCGGCCACGAGATCGGCCCCTTCCAGACCTGGGATGCCCTGGGCGTCGCTGAGAGCATCGAGAAGATGGAGGCCGCCGGATTTGAGATCGCCCCCTGGGTAACCGATATGCTCGCCGCCGGGTGTGACACCTTCTACCAGTACGAGAACGGCGTGCCGGTTGGTTACTACGACCTCAACACCCAGGGCTATGTTCCCCTGGTCGAGAATCCCAAAGCGATCAAGATCAACGTTCTGAAGTCACAGGGCTGCGAAGTCGAAGGCAATGACGACGCCAGCATCATCGATATGGGCGATGGGATCGCGCTGTTCGAGATCCACACCAAGTCGAATACCCTCACTCCCGGCGTTGTCGAGATGGGCTTCCGGGCCATTGATCTACTGGACAGCGATTTCAACGGCCTTGTGATCGGCAACGATGGCAAGCTGTTCTGCGGTGGAGCTAACCTTGACCTCGGCGCAATCCAGGGACAGGCCGCCGCCAGGGGCATCACCCCGGCTGAAGTGGTCGAGGACATGGTGGAGAGTTTCCAGCGGTTGATGTTGGGGATGCGTTACGCCCCTAAGCCTGTCGTGACCGCCCCCTTCCAGATGGCCTTAGGCGGCGGAGCCGAGCTGACCATGTGCGGCGACCGGATCGTCGCCCACGCCGAATTGTACATCGGCCAGGTCGAAGTCGGAGTCGGCCTTGTTCCAGCAGCGACCGGCTGCAAGGAGCTGCTGCGCCGCGTAGTGAACCCTGTCATGCGCTTTGACAACGCCGACCCGCTCCCGCCGTTGACCAGAGTCTTTGAGCTGGTCGGGATGGGCAAGGTCGCAACCAGCGCCGTCGAAGCACAGGAGATGGGATTCTTGAGCCCCGCCGACCGGATCGTCGTCAACCGCGACAACCTGCTCTACGAGGCCAAACGCGAGGCCCTGCACCTCTATGAGAGCGGCTATCGCCCGCCCATGCCGGAGAAGATTTACGCTGCTGGCCGCGATGTTCTGGCCGCCATGCGCACCCAGCTTTACCTGTTTGAGGATGCAGGCTATGCCACCGAGCACGATGTTTTCATCGGCAACAAGATCGCCTGGATACTCTGCGGCGGTGACCTATCCGGCCCAACCTGGGTAGACGAGCAGTACATCCTTGACCTGGAACGCGCCGCCTTCATCGAATTGATGCAGCACCCGAAATCGATTGAGCGGATCATGCACATGCTGTCAAAGGGTAAGCCGCTGCGGAATTAATACCCCCCTATCCTCATTTCATTCGGATTTTGCCCCCCTTGCAAGGGGGGCAGACACCGCGTTAGCGGTGGCGGGGGGTAACTTAATCGAAAAACTCTCAGATACCGGGAGAATAAACACATGCGAGAAGCAGTGATAGTCGATGGAATACGAACGGCGGTAGGCCGTTCTAAGAAAGGAACCACGCGCAACACACGCCCCGATGACATGATGGCCGCCATCATCGCGGAGTTGATCCGCCGCACCGATGGCGCATTGGCCCCCGAAGCGGTGGACGACGTGATCGTGGGCTGCGCCATGCCGGAAGGCTCACAGGGTCTGAACGTCGCCCGCTTAACGGCGCTCCGGGCCGGGCTGCCGGTCAGTGTCCCGGCACAGACCATTAACCGGTTCTGTTCGTCGGGTCTGCAAACCATTGCCAGCGCCGCCTATCGGATCATGGTCGGTGACGCGGATATCGTCATCGCAGGCGGGATGGAATCCATGAGCCTGGTTCCCATGACCGGATTCCGAATCTCGCCCAACCCCTACCTGGCCGAGCACAATCCGTCCGTCTACATCAGCATGGGCCTGACCGCCGAAAATGTCGCCGAGGAATTCGATGTCAGCCGCGAAGACCAGGATTTGTTCGCTTACAACAGCCACATGAAGGCCGTCGCCGCCTACGAAGCCGATCGATTCGCCGACCAGATCCTGCCGTTTGAATTCGAAGAGTCGTGGTATGCCGACGGGGAGCGCCACGTCAAAACGATGGTGCTCGACAGAGACGAACACGTCCGCCCGGACACCACCCCGGAAGGGCTGGCGAAACTCAGGCCGGTCTTCAAGGAGGGGGGAACCGTCACCCCTGGGAACACCTCGCCCCTATCCGATGGAGCCGCCGGGGTGATCGTCATGAGCCGGGAGCGGGCCGAAGCCTTGGGCTTCACCCCCCGCCTGAAGTTCCGCCATTTTGCCGCCGCCGGAGTAAGGCCGGAGATCATGGGCGTGGGCCCAATTGAAGCGGTGCCGAAGGTGTTATCGTTGGCCGGGATGGACCTCGCCGACATCGACCTGATCGAACTGAACGAGGCCTTCGCCTCCCAGTCGGTTGCCATCCAGCGAACGCTAGGCATTGACCCGGATAAGCTCAACGTCAACGGCGGGGCAATTGCACTCGGTCACCCGCTGGGTTGCACCGGGGCCAAGCTGACCGTCCAACTGATGTACGAGATGGAACGGCGCGGTTCCGACCTGGGGATGGTCACCATGTGCATCGGCGGTGGGATGGGCGCAGCAGGCATTTTCGAGCGCCTGAACTGACGTAATAAAGTCGTCAAATTCGAAAAAATCGCCAGGGAATTCCCTGGCGATTTCTACTATTGTCGCTCGCCAACTTGAGCACATAAATCAGGCAGCTTTTTGTAGTTCCCCCTGTTCCGGTTGAACTTCTTTTTGCCTGGAGAAAAGCGCCACAAGGGGCAGCACCATAGGAGCCAGGAAGAACGTCATTCCGGCAACAACCCTGGACTTCGTTTTTGTATGCCCCAGGCTTCGTTGAAGTTCAAAGGCAAGCGCACCACCCACAAGATGCACCAGCACCATGCCGATGCTCAACAACCACCGGTTGAGGGAATCCGATGCCGCCGCCAGAAGAGGAGGCCCATAAAGCAGCATGGTAAATATCCTGAACCAGACCAGGGCAAAGCCAAGCGCAAACAGGCGGAGCACGATCGGGTAGATATTATTCTCATAGCGACGAGGGACTGCCCCTTCCTCCTGATCCGATGATTTAGGTTTACCCCAGACCGGGATTGTCCCATCCCGTGTGAATGCCTGCGATTCTCGCACCATGAACCCCACACGGATCAAAAGTATAGCCGGGTAAATCAGGGGGGCTATGCATCCCATCCCAATGAAAGTAGCAGCCGACTCCGTATTTGGATCAAGGATAGATAAAACAATACCAAGGGGTGCCGCCACCAGGGAACACAGGAAAACTTGAACCAGCAAAGCAAGCAGGACAGACACACTCAACCAGGAAGGTAAGATTATCTCATTCAAGGTCACCGATATTTTGCGGCCTGATGTCAGGTCACTCCAGGCTTTCAGGTCTGTTGATAGAGTAGCACCGCATTTTCCGCACTGTATCTGAGCCGGTCCGAACTTGCGCTGTCCGCCGGTCAACACATTATCACAGGTCGGACAATATAATGCCGTAACCGTATATTTCACCGTCATGTCAGATCATCCTTTGCGTGTTTATGGGAACCAGGAATAACATCAATGTTTCATGTCTGAAACATGCTGTCCGTTCCTGTAAATCCCTATACATTTAAACAGTTCGACAGTGGTGCCCGAAGATATGATGGTTTTAATTCAACAGGGGCAGAGTTGGTTTTTGACGTTACAAGCATACCAGATCAGCAGCAATTTCGAAAAAGCGGCTAACGGGGTCTATTCCCATGTGCTCGTTTCTTTGAAGATGGCAGAAGCCAGCGAAGCACAACGCGTGGCAATCTCCTGGGGGGTGTAGGGTCGACCCTGTTCAAGCCACCAGGTGATCGCTTCTACCAGCATGGTGGCTGCCAGATCCGGTATGAACTCATCCGAGGCCGGGTAGATCGGTCGATCCGGGTCAGGTCGCCAGTCGGGGAGGCGCTGGTACTCCTTGAGCAGATCAATCAGAACCGCGCGCATTTTCAGCACAAACCAGCTGCTGCCTCTCCGACCCAGCAGCGCGCCATAGAGCCGTTCATATTCGGCGATATGCTCAAAGAACTTCACCCATATCTGCGGGGGATGTTCTGTGCCTGCCGATTCAGGGACAGCATCGAACAAGACCTGCATAGCTTCTGCGAAAATCTGCTCGACCAGGTCGTATTTATCCTGGTAGTAGCGATAAAACGTAGCCCGGCTGACCATCGCACGTTTGGTGATTTCCTTCACGGTGAGCGGATCAAAACCACGCTCCTCGATCAATTCGATGAGCGCATCCCGTAACAGTTTCTGCGTTCGCCGTAAACTTAAACTCTTTGCTTGCTGAGACATCTGGCGCTCCCTGTCTCATTTGAGACATATCTTCTCGATTGAATCTTGTTCCCTCACACCCATCCGGTTTAGACTGGAAATCAGACAGGATAACTCATATGAGACAGTCTGTCTCAAATAAACCGACCTGTCAACATAAGGAGCAGGTAAAATGAACCCTTCTGAACGGAAGAAAACAATCTGGTATATCGTGATCTTTTCATTGCTCGTAATGGTGATCGCATGGATTGGCCCATTGCTGGGTGGCACCCCAGGTTCACCCGGACTCGGCTTCATCATCTGGGGGATTGCCCCCCTGCTCGTATCAGTGCTGATGCGATTAGTAACGCGAGATTGGTCTGACCTGGGGATCAAGCCTGCCATCAGAAAAAATGCTCCCTGGTATATCATCAGTTTGCTGGCTCTCCCAGTTTTTAATGTGATGGCACTGCTTGCCGGTATGTTGGTTTCGGTTTCCTCGATATCCGGGTTTTCGATGGGACATTTTCTTCAAACCACGCTGATCGCTACGCCGATATTCTTTATTTTCGCCATCTTTGAAGAAGTGGGTTGGCGCGGATATCTGGCCCCTAAACTGGATTCGCTCGGCATCAATCGGTTTGCCGGATACGCCATTGTTGCCGTCGTGTGGGCCTCGTGGCACCTGCCGTATATCCGTGAACTGACCTGGGTTTACGCCCCGGAAGCTATGATAACCTTCATTCCCAGGTTCTATCTGGTCATGTTTGCCTTCTCGATCCTGTATGGCGAGATCAGAACCATTACCGGCTCTTTCTGGCCTGCCGTACTCATGCACTGCATTGGCAATTCCTTCGGGCATCCACTGGTGGCTGAATATGTCACCGTCGCAGTGGGTAAACAGTATCTTGGCTCCGTCAGCAATGGCCTCATCCTGATCGCCCTCGTTGGCCTTTTGGGAATCGCCATCAACCGCTGGCGACAAAACAAAGCCGCCTATCCGATCATCGGATAGGCGGCTGTTTTTCAAAGGTGGGCTGTATTCTATTTGAGGGCCGGTTCCTCATCAATGACCGTTTCCTCAGCTTCAGCTTCGGCTTCAGCTCCGGCTTCGGCTTCAGCCTCCCGCATTGATGGCGGGATTTCGTCTTGCTTCCATACCTCGGAAGCAATGTCGATATACAACACCCCATCCAGGTGATCGATCTCATGCTGGAAAACGCGGGCCTGCCAATCATAGGCTTTGATCCGGATCGACTTGCCGTGCCGATCCTGCCCCCGGACAGTGACGGATACATGCCGCTCCACCCGCCCCAAATAACCGGGGATCGAAAGGCAGCCTTCCACCCCATCAACCACATCACGTGACCGCTTGATGATCTCCGGGTTGACCACCTCATACAGCCGCCCGGCCTGATCGCCGTAGGCTTCTTTAGCTTCCTCGTCATCAGGCAGCCGGACAACAATCACCCGCTGGCTGACCGCCACCTGCGGGGCAGCCAATCCTACACCCGGCGCTTCGATCATCGTTTCCGCCATATCATCGATCAAGGTGTGGAGCTTCTTATCAAACTCAACCACCCGGCGGGCTTTCTGCCGGAGGACGGGATTATCTGGAAAAATTATTTTTCTAATAGCCATAAACACACTCAACTTTCTGATTTACACGCTACCGTCATTATACCGCTTTTTGCCGACTTTTTATGGCTGTAACCTTGACAGTAATTGCGACTCAACCCTATACTCCTACCGAGGAGTTTCCTCTACTTTCTCCACCCAAAAGGAGCCGCCATGAATCAATGGCTTGAGGAGCACAAGACCCTTGTCCTGGTGACCATCGGCTTATTAATCCTGGCGGCTGTAATCGCCCTGACGATCCGCTGGCAGCCCGCCGCAGTGATCACTATTGAGCCGCCCTTGCCGACCGCCACCCCCGGCCCGATCCGGGTTTATGTCAGCGGGGCGGTGAACAGCACCAACGTTTACGACCTGCCCCCCGATTCAATCGTCCGGGATGCCATCAACGCCGCCGGGGGAGCAGATAGCGAAGCCGACCTGGAAAGCATCAACCTGGCAAAAGTCCTGAGCGACGGTGATCAGGTCTATGTCCCCCGCATCGGCGAAGCGCCGCCCCCCGCCCCACCGTCAGAGGGCGGCGCGGCCCCGGCAGCCACCGGCCCGGTCAACCTGAACACCGCCACCCAATCCGACCTGGAAACCCTGCCCGGAATCGGTCCGGCCATCGCCGGTCGGATCATCGAATACCGCGACGCCAACGGCCCCTTTGCCACCATTGAAGATATTCAAAATGTCTCCGGGATCGGCCCGGCCACATTTGAGAATATCAAAGATTTTATTATGGTTGAATGATTATGAAACGCTCTTTGCTGTCTTGCACGACCGCGAATAAGCTTCGCGGTTTCGGACTCAATTTAGCCACGAAGTTCATTCGCGGCGGATATATGCTAAGCTCTTTGACTGCTACCTGCCTGCTGATCGCCTTATCCGGCTGCGCATCGCCTACCCCCACCCAAACACCACCACCACCCACCGACACCGAACCGACCACCACCCCAATCCCGGAACCAACCGATCTACCGGACACCCCAACACCAACCCGGACAGCCGGATCACAACGGGTCATCCTGGTATCGCTCGAAGGCGGGCGGGCCGACTGGTTCGATCATTTAACCACCCTGGCCGAACATGCCGCAGGCGGGACCGTCACCGGTGTTGACCCTGCATCCGGCGCAGTCAGCCATCACAGCCTATCTACCGGCCTGGAACCGGCTAAGACCGGCATCAGCGCCGAGCGAGTCCACCGCTCGGAAGATGGCCTCTATTGGTACACCAGCGGCTATGATCTCCCCCTGGCTGAAGACGCCCCGGCTATCTGGCAGACCGCCGATCAGAACGGCCTGACCACCGCCGCGCTCTTCTGGCCGGGTGCAACCGTCAATTTCCCGAAGCAGCTTGCCGATTACACCGTTGATTATGGGGAGCGGGAAGTCCTATCCACCCAGCACAAATTGACCTTCACCTCCACCGCCGCGCAAACCTGGGACAATGCCCCGGAATCGGATAATCCCTACCGCGAAAGCAAGTTCGAGATTGTTAACCAGGACGAAGTCCTCGCCACCGTTTATGTACTCGCCATCGATTCAGGCCAGGGATACGACACCTTCATCCTGAGCCGTGATGACCGCATCGTTGACGAATCGGACATAGAGTTAAGTGCCTCTCCCGGCAGTTGGGCCGCCTGGAATTTTGATCCGGATGAGGCACGCGGCGCAGACTTCCTGATCACCGACCCGGCCCTCGACACCTTTACCCTGTTTCAGAGCGCCGTCTATCGTCTCGCTGCCGCCCCAGACGATTTCCGCCAGACCCTGGCCGGTGAATTCGGCTATTTC
>JBNKDD010000239.1:0-8747 GCA_050288085.1 Anaerolineae bacterium | reverse complement strand
CGCTGACGAGGAACGCGAAGCCGCCACAAAGATCGTTGTAGAATGATTTATCCCGATCTACAACTATCGATATATTCTTCCACTTCCCCCCCGAAACCACAATTCCTTTTTGGCAATTTAGTATACAATGAAAGAAATGCCATCATCCATAATTTTAGTCGTCCGATAACGTTACCGACTAATTATTAGCGCCAACATAGTTGCCAGGCAGGTGTAACATGCTAGTCGACAAAGAATCTCTGATCTTAAGCTTATATGAACTGGGGGCCATCAGTTTTGGTGACCATGTTTTGCCATCAGGCGAGGCTACCCCGGTCGATTTGGATTTACACCTGCTGGTTTCCCGTCCGGGGACGCTGCGCCGGGTGGCGAACATGATGGAAGCCTACGCCAACCAGTTGACATTCGACCGGATTGCGGCGATTCCCCTGGCCGGACTGCCGATTGGCGTGGCATTGAGCAGTATCATGGAATGCCCGCTGATTTATCCCCGGATGCAGAAAAGCAGTCACCATGATCGCGGGCGGTACATCGAAGGGACTTACCGTCCTGGCGAATCCGTGCTGATGGTCGATGATGTGCTCACCTATGGAGAAGGAACCATCAAGGCGATTGGGTTGTTAGAGATGGTGCGCCTTGAGGTAAGCAATATCTTTGTGGTGGTAGATCGACAACTTGGTGGAGCGGAACGGCTTCGCTCAATCGGGTACAATGTCCATGCCCTGCTGACCCTGCCCGAAATCATCGACACGCTTTACCGGGCCCGCCGTTTGAGCGTGGAACAATACGACTTTCTGACGGCCCGGTTGGATGCCGCCAGTTGACCGTTTTCCGGCCCGGCCAGATTGTCTATCTGCCAGATGACCGGACAGGGCTGCCCGGCAGGGTGATCGCCGTCCTGCCGGATGGACGGGTGCAAGTCGATCTGGTCGGGCGGATCATCGAACGTCATTCATCCCTCCTGCTCCCGGCTGAACCTGATAAGTTTCCCCGCTTCCGCCCCGGTGATCGGGTAGAAGTGGCATGGAGGATCAACGGACAGATCATTTGGAAAGCCGCTGCCGTGCAAGATGTTCCCCCTGATTACTCCCCATCAAGCACCCTGCTCCTTCAATTTGACGATGACGACTCGGAGGAATTCCGGGAGGTCAACCTCCTGCGGCGGGCCGTCCACTACCTTCACCCCGATGCGCCGATGATTGGTGGGCGGGAGGCTCCTCCGAGTTAAAATATCCCACAGCTTACCACATCCCTGACAATCTGAGCTTGTGAAGATGAAAAAGTTATTGAAAGCTACTGTTACATATACATCTGTGCTTCGACCCGATGGGACAGTCTGGGAATGGGGAACCTATTGCCCTGGTTCGCCCAACGCAGAAATTATTTCGAAACCCACACGTATCCTCGAACTCAATGATGTAGTCTGTGCTGACTCAGGACTTGGACACAGTGTTGCACTCAAAAAAGATGGTACAGTCTGGACTTGGGGATTGAACGATTATGGGCAGCTCGGCGATAGCACATTGGAATCTCGACCTTTTCCTACTCAGATTACGACACTTTCTGGAATTGTTGATATTGCTTGTGGAAGCAATTTCACATTAGCTGTGCAAGAGAATGGTACGGTCTGGGCATGGGGATACAATCTATCCGGCACAATGGGTAATGGGCTCGAAGGAGAAGAGCATAATAATATTATCCCCACCAAAATCCGCTCTCTTCAAAACGTAGTGGCCGTTGCAGCAGGAGACGATCATTGTCTGGCTTTGAAAGATGATTTGACCGTCTGGGCATGGGGAGATAATTCACGTAACCAACTTGGGAGCGGTGATCCATTTCCAGAGATACCGAAGAATGTACTATTCGGGCCTGAGGATACCAGGGCTTTCTTAGAACTGGACAAGCAGTGGATTGTATCCACACCAGAGCTGGTTCCCGGCCTTCCAAAAGTGACGAGCATAGCTGCTGGTGTAGACTGTGGCTATGCGGTTGAAAACGGAAGAGTGTGGGCCTGGGGAGACAATGATAAAGGCCAACTTGGATCGAATTCAATAGGAAAAACTATCATTAAGCCGGTCAGAATAGACGGTATAAAAAGTGTAATCTTGGTAGCTGGTGGAGAAGATCACACTTTAGCCATCACAGATGAGGAAACTGTGTGGGCCTGGGGTGGTAACGAGCATAGTCAACTTGGCTTTGAGACAAGCCAGAAAAGCACCTCAAAACCAACTCAAGTACCATTTTTAGAAAACATCATTGCGGTTGCTGCCGGAAGCCACTACTCTATAGCGATGAATAGGGATGGAGTTATATGGAGTTGGGGCCGGAACAAGTATGGGCAATTAGGAGATGGCACCACTCAAAACAGGCACACACCTACTCAGCTACAATGGTCTGATTAAAAAGTGAACCAAGTAAAATACCTAAAGGTAAATCAACCATGCCTGCCGGTTTACTGACTCTGCAATCTGTCGTCTATGGGATTGCATTGTAGCTCAGTCTGACCATGCGCGGCATGTGACCAATCCCAAAATATCGCAAATCAGAAAGGCACAGTGGAGTGAGGTAATGATATCGATTTCTATCCAAAAGCCACTTCTCAACCAGGCCAAAACCCTGGCACAGCACCTCAATATCACCCAAAGTCAGTTAATTGAGATGGCTCTTGAAGATTTCATCGAGAATTATCATGCTCACCCTGAACCGGCTGTGCAAAGCGATGAGGAGCGAGTGGCAATCAACCAGGGTGATATATTCTGGATTCCACTAGAATATCCGGGTGGTTCAGAACCAGGCATCATCCACCCCCAGGTCGTCATCCAGGCTAATGTCTTGAACCACACCCGTATCCATACCGTAGTGGTTTGTGCATTGACATCAAATATCAGGCGGGCAAACCTACCGGGCAATGTCTTGCTTGAAGTCGGTGAGGCCAATTTACCCAGGCAAAGTGTCGTGGAAGTCTCAAAAGTATCTACAGTCCCTAAAACACAATTAGGTGAATACATCGGGTCACTCACCGAGCAACGAATAAATCAGATATTGGCGGGTATGCGGTTTCTACAACGATCATTCTTTGCAAAAGATCAGAAAAATACCTGAATGGAAAGGAGGTAATTAATTATGCCTGCTGGTTTACTGACCTTACAGGTGGTCGTCTATGGGATAGCGTTGTGGCTTGGCCTATATTTGATCATGCGTGACCCATCGAAAACGCGCCTGCATTTGGCTGGCTGGGGATTGATCGCCTACGGCCTGTCGCTGGCCGCCGATACGTTGAGCATGGTTGCAGCAACCGACGGCCTGATCGCGCTGTTTGACCGGCTGCACAACCTGCTGATCGTGATCCCGCCGCTGCTGTGGGCCGGGGCGGTGCTGCGCCTGCTCCCCGATGATCTACCCGCCCGCCGATGGGCATGGCGGCTGTGGGTCAACGGGTTTTTGCCCGCCACCCTGATGCTGCTGTTGATCCTGGCCGGGGCCGATCTGCCGGTTGGCTTTGCGGGTGGGATAACACCCTTCGGCGTGATCTTCGCCGGGCTGATCGTCCCGCCGCTGCTCGGTGCGTTTATCCTGCTGATCTGGTATCGCAAGGCGGTTGAGCCGCGCCGGGCCTTCTACCTGCTGCTGCTGGGACTGATGTTCTTTGGGTTGGGCGTGGGGATGCTAATCAGCCCGCTCGACTGGCTGCCCCGGTCGCTGCTGCTGCCCGGCATGGGTGTTGATTTGCTGCTGCTGGGAGTAGCTACCGCCTTGCATGATGCCGCCGATGAGGGTGAAGTCCTGCTGCCGGATATGATCCGCTCACTGGATGCCGCCCTGCTAATCGGGGCCTTTCTGGGTGGGCAAGCCGCCCTGGTGATGTTCCTCGCAACCGGCATCACCTTCTCGATGGTCATCCTGCTGCTGGCCCTGATCACATCGGCGGTGCTGCTGGTGACGCTGTCCGATCCGATCCAGGCCGCCCTTGACCGGCTGGCCTTCGCTGCGTTTCCGGCATTGGTACCCCGCCGCGATGTGCTTAGAGCCGCGTCACAGGCCGCTTCCCGCGTGGATGATACCCTTGCCGCCGCAAACATCGACCCCGATAAGTTCGACCGGTTGACCCGCCGGGTGCTGGGTTATATGGGTGACCTGCCCCGACTGGCAAAAAGTCCCCTTACCCACCTGCCCCTGATCGACCATCGATTGGCAGATCGCGGCATCGAGCCGGATACGCTGGCCCGCGCCGCCGAACTCAAAATGGTGCTGACCGAATCGATAGACCGGCTCAAACCGCGTGGACAGGGCGATTTCGGCACGACCGAGGAATGGCGCTTTTACAATGCACTGCACTGGATTTACGTCCGGGGCCTGCGACCCTACAGCCGTCGTTATGCCGCCAACGGCGATCTGACCGGGGCGGAGCATCAGGCGCTTGATTGGTTCCGGGCCCAGGTGCCAGAGCGCACGCTCTACAACTGGCAAAATGCGGCGGCCAGGTTGGTCGCCCAGGACATCCGCGAGCAGATGGATTCACCATAAACGCTCTGTAGGGGCGAGATATATCTCGCCCACCATCCCCTCTACACCCCCCAAACTGGCACCAGATGGCAGTAAATCTCCTTTCATTGGCAGTTCCCTGAACGATAAGCTGAAGCCAGAGTTAATCATTCATAAGGAGAGCATATCAATGAAAGAGAATTCGATTCCCGCCCTCTGGTGGCGGTGGCTGCTGGTAGTTTGTATTGTGGGTGTGGTGTTCGGATTGGCGCTGGTAATCGTACCAGGGGTCTTCCACTCGACACTGGGGCCGCTCACCTATAACAGCTTCTTTGAGCACGATGCATACGCCGCCCTATCCGCCCCTGAACTCGCCTATCAGGATTGGCTGTTTGGGCTGCTGGGTGCAGTAATGGCAGGCTGGTTGATCACAATAGGCTGGCTGGTGATTGGCCCCTTCCGGCGCGGGGAACGTTGGGCCTGGTCGGCGATTACGATCAGCATGGCGGCCTGGTTTGTATTGGACACCGGGACATCGCTGGCACACGGGGTGATCTTCAACGCCCTGTTTAACCTGGGATTCCTGATCGGGTTTGGCATCCCGCTGGCAGCAACCTATCGACACTTCCGAAAATCATAACACACCTGTAGGGGCGATTGGGACAAACCTCCGGTTTGCATCGCCCCCTGGAATAATTAATTGCGAACTGGCAGTAGATGGCAGTGAAAATGGTTCCATCGGCAGTTGATTGAACGGTAGGATGAGGCCAACGTTCATTAATTTTCAGGAGGCTTTATCATGACAACACAAGCACAGACAACTGCATTAGGGCATGTCAGCGCCAAGCGCAGGTTGCTGCGCACAGCAATTCTGGCGGATTCGGTTTTCTGCGACGTGATGGGGTTTGCGCTGCTTCTCTTCAATCAACGGATCGGCGCATGGGTTGGCCTGCCGCCGCTGGCGGTTGCCATCACCGGCATCGTGGTGATGCTGTGGGCGGCTGACCTGTTTATCTTCGGGCGGCGTGACCCGATGCCCAACTGGCTGCCCTACGTCGTGATCGGTTCAAACACGGCCTGGGTAATCGCCACCATCATTGTCCTGGCTGCCGGACTGCTGCCGCTGACCGTAGCGGGTAAATGGTCGCTGGCGGTGCTCGGTGATATGGTCGGTCTGTTCGCCGTATTGCAATATGTCGGCTTGCGGCGGGAGATGCGTCAATAGTTGAGGAAATGCAATTTCCAATACCAACCCCCTGTCGCCGCTACGCGCCGCCTGCCCCCCTTCGCAAAGGGGGGCGAATCCGAGCGATAGCGAGGATGGGGGGTTGAAATCGGGCCTAGTTAAACTCAAACACGCCCTTGATCGCCTGGTGCTGACCGCGCTGTTCCATCAATTTGAAGGCATGTTTGTAATCAGCCAGATCAAAGCGATGGGTGACCATCCACCCCACATCAACTTTGCCGCTTGCCATCAATTCGAAAACAACATCGTAAGTTTTCCGCGTCTGGCCTTGATACTGCTCCGCATGGTGATAGATGTACGCCCCGCTGAGTGCCAGCTCCTGGAAAAACATCGATGTCCAATCCAGGTCTTTGATCGTACCCGGTGCTCCGGCGATCACCACCCGCCCGCCGTTGCGCGTCACGCGGAGTGCGTCGTCTACGGTTGCCGCCGTGCCTACACATTCATAGGTCAGGTCGGGCCCACCGATCATGATCCGCTTGCCGAGGATCGGCTTTTTGACCTGGCCGCCGGTCAGTTCACCAATCGCCGCGAAAGTGTCCGTATCACGCCCGGCAAGCACCACCTCGTCCGCTCCTAATTTGCGGGCGGCTTCAGCCTGGAACGGGTAACGGGCGGTGACGATCACCCGCGCCTTTGACCCGATCCCGCGCAGAGCGGCCAGGGTCACCAATCCGATCGTCCCGGCCCCGATGATCAGCACCGTCTCGTCATCAGCCGGAGGGACTTGCAGCACGGCGTGCAGACCGCAGGCAAACGGCTCGACCAGCACCGCGTTCTCATCGCTGACATTATCCGGGACGCGATAAAGCTGGGACGTGTGCGCCAGAAAATAGGGACTCCAACTGCCGCCGGTTTCGGTGCAAAAACCGGTCATCACGCTGGGGGATAGGTTCCCCTCGGCGATCCGCACACAGCGATTCACCTCACCCTTCGCACAGAACTCGCACATCCCGCCATCTTCAAAGCCGCGCGGTCTGCACCACAGCGTTGGCTCGATCACCACCCGGTCGCCGACCTGCCAATCACCGGTCTGCGATCCCACCTCAACAATCGTGCCGACGTTCTCATGGCCCATGATGAAGGTTTCGGAAGAGATCGGCGAGTAGTACAGGCTGGTATCCAGGTGGACGGTTTTCATATCCGTGCCGCAGATGCCGCCGTAGCGGGTCTTGACCTTGACCCAGTCCTCGCCGAGCAGGGTCGGTTCCGGGGCATCGACTGAGCGGGTGCAGGATAGGCCGCTCCACAAAATACCAGGGACCACATTCTTTAATGCCGTACCGAACAAATAGCGGCCTGTGGCGACCTCGAATTGAATCGCTTTCACGGCTTATTCTCCTTTGATAATCGAGCGGGTAGACAACGCCAACAATTATAAGCCGCGAAGGTTAATGGTCAAATGGTGGTGGGAAGAGAGTCCACTAATTACACAAACGTCTTATCTCTTCATTCGTGAAATTTGTGTAATTAGTGGACTCAAAAGGAGAATGATAAAGCCTTTAGCAAGGTCTGGCGAGATCTTGTTGCAAAACTATCCTGGCAGCACCACCCCTTCCCGCCATGGATAGAGCGCCGATAGGATCACTGCGTTGCCCAGGATGATGCCAACGTTGACATATTCCAGCGGCGGGAAGTCCCCCGTAGCGATCAGGTAGACATAGGTGCCCGCCATCAACACCGAGAAGGCCAGCAGCGCCACAAAGAAATCGCGGTTCTTTTCCGGCCTCAACGCGATGAAGACCATGCCCAGCACCGGCATCAGGCTCAACGTGCCGATCACCTTGACGTAGGCCGCAGCATAACTATCGAAACCCAGCAGGGTATGATACCAACCCGGATAGAACCAGTGCGACAGCGGCCACCAGAACAGACTCCCAACCGCCACCGCCAGCAGGTATACACGAAAGATGCTTCGCCGGTTCATATATTGATGGTCACTCCCGTCATCTGCTCGGAGACTTCCCACAACCGCCGGGCGTCTTCCCGATCATGTGAGCGGCGGCTCGATTGAGCTTTCTTCGGATAACCGCCCAACCCGAACAAACCACGCGGCCCCAGGTAATCGCCGCCCTGGATATCCTCCCCTGTCGCACCATACAAGGTCGGCAGTGCGCCCATTGATGGTGGTTGGCCGAGCAATGGCGTAACCGCCTTGACGAAACCCTGGTATTGGGGAAGATTGGTATCTGTCCAGCCAGGATGCGCCCCGACCGCTATCGTATCGACACCGGCAGCTTCAAAGCGCCGCTGCAATTCATAAGCAAACAGCAGATTTGCTAACTTGCTCTGACCGTAAACCTGCATCGGATCGTAAGCCTGTTCCGCGTTCAGATCATCGAAGTTCATCTGGGCGGCCAGATGCCCCGCGCTGCTGACCATCACCACCCGCGCCCCCGGCGTCTTGACCAGGCTGTCGATCAGCAATGCTGTCAGCATGAAATGCCCCAGGTGATTGGTCCCGAACTGCATCTCAAAGCCGTCTTTGGTTTCGGTGCGTTCCGGGATCGCCATCACCCCGGCGTTGTTGATCAGCAAGTCGAGCCGCGAGTATGTCGCCAGAAATTCCTCGACAAAGCTGCGGATTGAGGCAAAGTCGGACAGGTCAAGCCGGATCACCTCGACGCTTCCGAGCGGGTTTTCGTCCTGGATTTTCCCGGCGGCGGCTTGAGCTTTATCCAGGTTACGGCAGGCCATCACCACCGCCGCGCCCTTGTGAGCCAACGCGCGGACCGTTTCATAACCGATCCCGCTGTTGGCCCCGGTCACGATGGCGATCCTGCCGCTCTGGTCAGGTATGTTATTGACAGTCCATTTTGCCATTATGTCTTCAGCCCGTCGAAGCTCACCCCGGTCAACTGCTCGGAGACTTCCCACAGCCGCCGGGCCACTTTCCGATCATGTGAGCGGCGATTCGATTGGGTTTTCTTAGGATAGCCACGCCACTCCCCAAACCCATCAGGCCCGAAGAAGTCACCGCCCTGCACATCCTCAGCCGTCGCGCCATATAGAGTTGGCA
>JBNKDD010000238.1:0-8861 GCA_050288085.1 Anaerolineae bacterium | reverse complement strand
GTAGAGTGAATGTTGATCACTGCGTCCGGCTCATCAGTCTGGAATTTCTCCAACACAAGTCGAACCGTCACAGCAAGAGCCTGTGATGCCTCTGCCTTGATCAATGGCAGCCGAAGGTTGAGATCGGTCGCTTCGATGATCAATCCACTACCCGGCTGTCCAGGCGTTATACAAGCTTCAGCCCGGATATCATGGATCGGTACAGCCAATGCGGGCTGACCATATACAACCGCATGCTCGCCAAACAGGATAATTTTGCCAGGGGCAGCAGCGGTAATCATTAAAATATGTACAAAACGAGAAAGACAGTCAGACCGGCCAATACTGCCGTGATCTGAAGGGGACGATCACGCATCACAATATCTTCAGGTGCCCCCCCCTCCCCCCGAACATGGATCAGGTATAAATACCGGAACATCCCATACAGCAGATAAGGAATGGTGAGCATCATGGTATGGTTTTCCGGCAAACCTTCTGCCGAGAAGGTATAGAGTGCATAAGTCATGATCGTGGTGGTGGTCGCGATCATGATAATATCGTCCAGCAATTTGAGGTTATACTGGTCAAGGATGGCACGGTGATTATTGGCGTTTCCTTGCAGCAGCACTAATTCATGCCGCCGTTTCCCGAAACCAATGAACAGTGACAGCATCGTAGTGAAGATGTACAGCCAGGGTGAGAAACGTACCACATCAACCAACACTACACCGGCTACCACCCGCAGCACAAATCCGGCAGCAATTGCCATAACGTCAATCAATACGACTTGCTTCAACCAGAAAGAGTAAGCGAATTGCAGCGCTATGTATGCCACAAGAACAATCGCAAAGGCCGGGAGCAAAAGGTAAGCCAGGGGAATAATGATAAGTGGCATAATAATAACCGCAGCCACAGCAACCTGCTTAGAAAGCTCGCCGGACGGAAGCGGGCGATTGCGCTTGGTGGGGTGTGCCCGGTCGGCCTCGATATCGACCAGATCGTTGACAATGTAGATAACGCTGCTTGCCAGACACATCAGAATAAATCCTCCGATGGTAGCCAGCAGGTAATTTAACTGCAATAGTTTATGGTCAAACAACAGGGCCACAAAAACAAAGATGTTCTTGGGCCATTGTTTGGGCCGCATAGTACGCAACAAGCCAGAAGCCTGGGTCATGATTATCTTTTCCTATGTTGGGTAGTTGGGCCATTTGATTATTGCCTGGTCCAACTTAACGATGTCCTACCCGTGTCTCTTGATAAAAATATGGGCTATTATATGCTCCACGTTTTCTCTGTCAATATGATAGCGTGTCAGCGTAGTGAATGCGTTGCAGTTTCATAAGAATTTGCATTGGATAAGTGAAATGGCTGCATCTGAAAAAAAGCGACTTGATGTTCTGTTGTTTGAACGTGGTCTAGTCGAATCGCGTGAATTAGGCCGCCGGATGATCATGGCCGGGGAGGTGATGGTCGATGACCAACTGCGGACAAAACCCGGCACCCGTTTTCCTGGCAATGTCGAGATCAGGCTAAAGAGCAAACCACGATTTGTCAGCCGGGGGGGCGAAAAACTGGCAGCGGCCATAGAGCATTTCGAGATCGATCCATCCGGCTGGATTTGCGCCGATGTAGGAGCCTCAACTGGCGGTTTCACGGACTGTTTGCTTCAGGCAGGCGCAGCAAAAGTTTATGCCATCGATGTAGGATATGGTCAGTTAGCCTGGACGCTTCGCCAGGATGAACGGGTGGTGGTAATGGAACGAGTTAATGCCCGCCATCAAGAATCGCTCCCGGAGCCGATTGACTTCATCTGCGTAGATGCCTCATTTATTTCGCTCCGGCTGCTGCTTCCCGTCATGCGGAACTGGTATGCGGGAGCGGTGAAGCAGGCGGTGGTGCTAATCAAGCCTCAATTTGAAGCAGGCCGCAGCGATGTAGGGAAAGGCGGAGTCGTGCGCGATTCTGAAGTTCACCGCCGGGTGCTGGACGAAATAACCAGATTTGCCCAACAGGAAGGTTATCGCCCCCTGGGATTAATCCCCTCACCCTTGCGAGGCCCGGCAGGTAACGCCGAATTTCTCCTGTGGTTAGAGGCCACCGATCAAACAACAGCCGCCATCGATCTAAACGATCAGATAGCGGCTGTGATCCGTGATGTACACGGTGATCTTGACACCGATACGCCCTAAGAGACGCGAGTTTAGGGCTGATAAATCGCGATCCGGTTAAATACAACCGTCATCGGGAATCCACCGGTTGTTTCCGCGTAAGGGCCAAAATCCCCGACCGGCATATTGCTGACACCCTGTGTGGTAACGAGGTAATCGTCCACATACAGCCTCAGAACATTGTCTTCAGCGTGTACGGCCAGCTTGTGTTGGCCGGTTGAGGCATCGATTCCGGCAGGAAGATTGCCCTCCGAAATTGTGAATATGCTATTTGATACCTCACGCTGGAATAACGAATAAAGGCCACTGCACCACACAACAAATAACCGGTAATGGGTATCGTCCTGGAAATGGAACAACAACCCATAATTGCCCTGGCCAGAGGGGCATTGGCCGGGGGTGGCCTCTAGTTCAGCATAGAACGCGCCCTGTTTGGTTTTGGTGGTGAATGTCCACAATGCCTGCTCGACAACGGCGAACTGGTAACCTTCCGGGATATGTTTCATGGTCCCGTTTTCGACATCTGTCTCCAACCATCCGGACCGAAAATCGTGCTCGTATATCAGGTCACCATGTGCAACCTGCTGCTGTACAGGCGGGGGAGCTTCGGTGGGTTCTGCAGCAGCAAGGACAGGCGCAGTCGATGCACCAAAACCGCCCCTTGCATAGAGCAAACCCTGCCAGTACAAAGCCCCGGTATTCTCTTCAGAAGCGATAAACAGAATGGCTTCATCCTCGCCTGATTCCCCCCAGCCGGTGCTGAAAATTGCCCGCACCATGCCAGGGCTGTAGTTGACGATATCATCGTTTACGACGCTGCCGGGGTCGATGCCGGGGTCAGAAGTGACCGGGTTAGTTCCACTCAGCAGATCATCACGCATCAGGTTGATGGCATCCCCGGTTGAGATGATCCCTCCCTCCGACTGCCAGTAGCCTAGAGAGAACGCCGATCCCATCAGCGGTTCAAATGCATCAAAATTCCGATCTGACACAGCTTGCAGGAGGTCGGCCTGGAATACATCGGGATCGGTCACGATGTCTGTTTGTAGGGCTTCTTCTACGGCAATTGGTTCAACCGGCTCAACAACAACGGTAGCGGCTTCTGTGGGGCCAGGAACCTTGAGTTCCTGAAGTTCAGATTGTTCTTTGGCACTGGTTAGAGTACAGGCCATGACGGCCAGGGCGATAAAAACGACGGGTAGTATAGTGGCTCTTCTCACGTTATTTCTCCAATAGGTGATCCTGATACAAATTATACAGCATTGGATTCGGGTGCGAAACAGATAATGAGGGCAATCGCCTCAATCCATAATGTGTGATTCTCCGGGTGGGCAAGGTACAATCCCTACGATTTGATTAAGAGGTATTGAGGAAGATGCAGCAAGATCACATTCGTAACTTTTGTATTATCGCTCACATTGATCACGGAAAAAGCACTCTAGCGGATCGCCTTTTGGAGATTACAGGCACGATCCCGGATCGCCTGATGGCAAACCAGGTGCTTGACTCGATGGATTTAGAGCGTGAACGCGGTGTCACGATCAAAGCCAGCGCCGTCCACATGACTTATACTGCCCAGGACGGCCAGACCTATGATATGAACTTGATCGACACACCCGGTCACGTAGACTTTGCCTACGAGGTATCTCGTGCTTTACAGGCGTGTGAAGGCGCTCTCCTGGTCGTCGACGCTACCCAGGGCATTGAAGCACAAACCCTGGCAAATCTTTTCCTGGCGCTTGATAACGACCTGGAGATTATCCCGGTCGTGAACAAGATCGATCTCCCCGCTGCCCGTCCTGATGAAGTGGCCGAAGAGATCGAAGACCTGCTCGGCGTGGATGCTGCCGATATATTGCAAGTTTCGGCTAAATCAGGCTCAAACGTCGAAGCTGTGCTGGAAGCAGTGGTGCAGCGGGTTCCACCACCGTCAGGCCAGCCTGACCAGCCGCTTCGGGCACTGGTCTTTGACAGCCATTATGATCCCTACAAGGGCGTGATTGCCTATATCCGGGTGATTGATGGAGTGTTAAACAAAAAAGATCGCCTGCTCATGATGGCAACTAAAGCCGACGTTGAGCCAATTGAAGCAGGTTTCTTTGCGCCGGATATGCGCCCGGTTGACTCGCTTGACACCGGGCAGGTTGGTTATGTCGCCACCGGACTAAAAACCATCCAGGAAGCGCATGTCGGCGATACTATTACCCACAAAAAGACCCCTACATTAGAGGCTTTACCGGGTTATGAAGCCGTCAAGCCAATGGTTTTTGCAGGGCTGTATCCTGTCGAAAACGAGGATTATCCCCTGTTAAGGGATGCGCTCGAAAAGCTCCAGCTTAATGATGCCTCCCTGGTCTTTCAGCCGGAGAATTCACAGGCATTAAACTTCGGTTTCCGCTGTGGGTTCCTGGGGTTGTTTCATCGAGAAATTATCCAGGAACGGCTGGAGCGTGAATACGATCTTGATATCATCTCAACGGCTCCCAGCGTCGAATACGAAGTGGTACTGCGGAATACCGGCGAGACGATCACTATCGACAGCCCGGCCCAACTCCCCGATGAGGGTGAAATCGAAGAAGTGCGCGAACCCTGGATGCGTATTCAAATCTTCACGCCGACTGAATTCATCGGCCCAACGATGGAACTTGTCACCAAGCGGCGCGGCATCTATATTGCCACCGAGTATCTTGATCCTCAGCGTGTCATGCTGTCCTATGACTTGCCCCTGGCCGAAATGATCGTCGATTTCTACGACCGGATCAAATCGATCACGCGGGGTTATGCTTCACTGGATTATCATTTCCTGGAATATCGACCAGGTGATCTGGTCAAGTTAGATGTGCTGGTCAACCAGCAGCCAGTGGATGCTCTCGCCCTGATCGTCCACAGCGATCAGGCTTACCATAAAGGACAAGCACTGGTCACCAAGCTGAAGGAATTAATCCCCCGCCAAATGTTCGTCGTCCCGATTCAGGCAGCGGTCGGAAAGCGTGTCATCAGCCGGGCGAATGTTAAGGCGATGCGCAAGGATGTCCTGGCGAAATGCTACGGCGGCGATGTGACCCGTAAGCGCAAACTGCTCGAAAAGCAGAAAAAGGGCAAGAAGCGCATGAAGATGATCGGGCAGGTCGAAGTACCGCAAGAGGCTTTCATGGCCGTATTAAGACTCGATGATGATTAAAACGCGGTATCCTATCGACTTCTTTGGGGCGATGGCGGCATCGACATTGTTCTTTTTCGCCCTACAGGTTCTGACTCCTATACTGCCGCTGTACGCACTCGATATCGGGGAAAATGAGGCTGCCTGGGGACTGGCAACAACAGTCATTGCAGCGGCTGCGGCGTCGTTCCGGTTGGCGGGTGGTTCGCTCTCTGATCGGATCGGGCGGCGAGGGGTGATGCTCTCCGGAGCGCTGGCGAATCTTCTAGGCGGCATTGTTTTGCTGTTCACAAACAACTTCGCCGGGTTGTTAGTATCACGGGCTGTACACGGATTGGGCATCGGGCTGTTTACGACTGCCTATAAGGCTCTCATCGTTGACTTTGCCCCGGAAGGCAAACAAGGTGAGGCTGTCGGCATTGGGAACCTCACCTTCGGAATCGCCATGATTTTCAGCACTCCTTTAGGTGAATGGCTGTACCAGCAGTATGGCTACGATCAGGTCTTCTATGTGGGCATAGTCCTGGCACTGGGCTGTGCAATAGTAGTAGGTTTGATCGGTATGGGGGAACAGAAAAAGACCTTGCAGTCCATGCTCACCGGCGCAAAAGAGGTGCTGCCACGCCGTACCACTCAAATTGGTATCTGGGGCATGGCCGGTATCGCAATAACGTTTACGGCCATTTTGACCTTCCTGCCTTTGCTGGCAGAACTACGCAGCCTGACCGGAGTTGGACTGGCACTAAGTATATATTCGTTGATGCAAGTGATCGGTCAACCCATCGGCGGGCGGTTGGGAGATCGCATTGGCTGGCGGTTTGTCATTATCCCCAGTTTTCTGATAGCTGCACTGGGCGTGTACTTCCTATTGATCGCGGATCAGACAGGTTTGATCGTTATCGGATCAGGACTGGTCGGGCTGGGAGCTTCGATTGCCCGTGTTGGCCTCGACGTGATCGTGATGGACGGCGCACCGCGTGATCTACGTGGGACGGCAGCTGGTCTGGAATACGCCGGGCTTGACATCTGGAATGGATTATTTAGCTGGGTGATGGGGATTATCGTTCTGCAAACCAGTTATAACACGATTTACACCATTATGACGGTTATCCCCATTATCTGGGCAGCGGTGCTGTGGATCATGATCCCACGTAACCTGGGACGTGTGACACGAATACCTGTCGCAGGTTCGGCTGGGGATCTCTAGATTCAACCATCATTCTTTGATGTTCAGCAGCATCCGCCGCAATGTCACCAGAGCATTATTCGCAGCCCAGATATGTGTATCGCTGCGTTCACCGCGCCAGGGAAATGTCTGAGCGCGGTGTGTATGCTCACCGACAATGGCAATCGCTGTCCCTTCTTCGGTGTTAGTGACCATTTCCCTGGTCAGGATAATCACCGAAATCCCATAGTCCGTTTGATTCTGGTCGCGGGCTGATTGGGCTAATTGAAGGGCAGTTTCTTTCAGAGATTCTTCCTCGCCCTGCGCTGGCAGGCTGTCAATTGTCTGACTATGCTTGAGCAGCCCCACCGAGTCAAACTGTTGCAGCCGCTCCTGGAGATTGCCCTGCGTCCCAACCTCAACCGTTGCAAGGGCAACCTGCTTATCCGCTACCAGGCGCATGGTGACCTCTTCCAGGGTTTCTGTCCCGATACCATAAATCCATCGCCCGACGCGTTTTCGCAGCTCCGCCTCAACCGAATTGAGCTGGGTTTGGGCGGCTTCATCCGAGATAGCTTTGGTCGTAATCCGAATGTCCGTCTGCCCGGTGTGCGCTGCCAACCCAACGGTGGGATTGGTCATCTTCATCAAATCGGTGATCCGGGCATCAATCTGACTTTCCCCAATCCCTGCCGTGCGCAGGACCCGGCTTCGGATCACGGCGGCATCACCAATGTATTCCTTCAGCCAGGGCAGCAGGAAGTTTTCCAATAGATACTTCATCTCACGCGGGACTCCTGGAAGAGTCATCACAACCCCTCGTTCCGTCTTCAGGATGAAGATCGGTGCAGTCCCGACCGGGTTATCGATAGCTTCGGCCCCTTGCGGCACATAAGCCTGCTGCTCGTTGTTCCGGCTCATCTGCGTGCCGAACTGCCTGAACTTCTCTTCAAGACTGACCCGAAGTTCTTCACGAAGCTCAAGCGGGCGATTGGTTGCCCGTGAAATAGCCTCGCGGGTTACATCATCAACGGTTGGACCAAGCCCACCGCTGGTGATCACCACATCCACCCGGTTCAGTGCATGGTCAATCACCTCAGCGATCCGGTGTTCATTGTCGCCGACAGTGGTTCTGTAGATCAGGTCAAGCCCGATTTCGCGGATGGTCTGGGCAATATGGGTGGCATTTGTATCGGTGATCTCACCTAACAGGAGTTCAGTTCCAATTGAAACCAATTCAGCCTGCATATATCCTCGCAATTACTACATAAACGTCAAAGGGGCGGAATTGTTCCGCCCCTCAAATTCCAGCGTGAGTTTACTGCGAAAGGTCGTTTTAGGGTAGGAAGATCAAGCCGGGCTTCCTGGCGTTTCCCCCACAAACAGCCAACCTGATCTCGCTGATCCTTTAGCTTGCGCGATTAATGGTCACGCTCAACAACCAGCTTGATCAGCTCACGGAGTTCATCAACTGCCGGACCCGGAGGGAGTTTATCAAGGGCAGCAGAGGTTTGAGCCGACAACACCGAAATCATCTGGTGACCTTCATCTATCGCCCCACTCTCAATCATGCGTCGCTTAACTCTAGTATATGGATCTTCGTCTTCCTGCGGCTCTGCAACTGCCACCATAGTAGACACTTCACCATGTCCATTTGAACCTTCGGCATAAGCAACCGCAACGCCTTTACCCTGGGTCTGATCTACACCAGCTTCTTTTCCCATCAGGGTTGGATCACCGGTCAAATCGAGCAAGTCATCGACAATCTGGAAAGTCAGGCCAAGATAGAAACCATACTCACCTAAAGCATCCACTTGTTCTTGTGGGGCATTGGCTAGCTGCCCACCCAGCATCGCAGCCAGACGAAACAGGGATGCCGTTTTCTTTGCGACAATCTGCTGATAAGTCTCACGGTTAAGTGTATTGCTTTTGGCGGCAGCAGCCTGGAGAGTTTCGCCCTCGACAAGAGCAACCGTTGCTTCAGAAAAGGTAACATTCATGTTTTTATAAGGAGCTACCAGTTCATAAACCTTTGCAAACAGGTAATCCCCGGTTAACAAAGCGAAAGTGCGCCCCCAGCGTTCATTAATTGTGGTACGTCCCCGACGAACTTTACCGAAGTCATTAATATCATCATGTACTAATGTAGCGGTATGCACTAATTCAACAGCCGCGGCAAGCGGTACGGCCTGAGAAAGATCGTTTCCCCCGGCGGCCTCAATGACGGTCTGATACACCTGAATAAATTCTTCAGAGTTGCTAGAGCTGTCATACCGGTCGATGTTGCCGGTCTTGAATTTGTCTGGCCACCGGACTTGTCTAAGTGGTCCCGCCAGTGCACGGAATCCACTTTTTTCCCACCGGAGCAATGCCCTCGACTAGAGAC
>JBNKDD010000237.1:0-8872 GCA_050288085.1 Anaerolineae bacterium | reverse complement strand
GATTTACGTTTCACAAAAGAGGAAGAAATCAAATCCATAATAGCAATCCCATTGCAGGCAAGCGGCAAGAGGGTTGGTGTGATGTTTGTCAATTACCGCACCCATCACCATTTTACTAAAGACGAAATCTCTATCATTAGGCTGTTTGCCAATCAAGCTGCGGTAGCCATTCACAATGCCCAACTGGTTGAAAACTTACAGTTGGAGCAGAAGAAGCGCCAACAGTATATCGATGACGTTACGCATCAACTGGTTGGCCCATTAAGTGGCTTGCGAGCACATGTGGAAAATTTACTGGAGCGGGATCTGCCCGTTAGGCGTAGGCGGGAAATTCTGAAAACCTTGTTCGATCAAGCCAAGTTGATGCAAAACTACGCATACAATTTCAGGCTGAACTCTAGTGAGGCTTCTATTACATCTGCCCATCAGAAACCCATCATATTCAACTCGACTGAACTTGTAGAGTTATTAAGAAAGTGCACCGAGAGCTTTCAGGGAATGGCAAAAGCCCGAGATCTCAAGGGTTTGTTTATAGATGAAGCGGGTTTCCAAAATTTTCCCGATCTGTTAATTGATGAGTGGCTGTTTGAAATACTGATATTCAACCTATGTGATAATGCTATCAAATATTCAGAAGAAAATTCTTCCATTGTTATCTCAGGTAGAGTGACTGATAGTGACACTGTTGAAATCAGCATAATTAACCATGGCATACCTTTACACAACGACGAGGTTAAAAAAATCTTCCAGCGAAATTATAGGGCTGAAGCAGCCCAGAAACGCGAACCCGGAGGTACCGGTATCGGGCTATTTTTATGCGAACAGATCGCGAAGGTTCACGATGGATCCATTTCGGTTTCACCATCAAACCCAATTCCTGGTGGTTTTGAAACAAAATTTATCATTTCTTTACCATTTGCACAGAGTCTACTCACTGGAACTGATTACTAGAGAGTAATTTATCCATGCCTAAACCATTAATCTTATATGTCGAAGATCAAACCTTCCTAATGCAAGGTGTGACTAAAGCACTTGAGTTTCACTATGAGGTTATAACAGCCAGAAATGCCGACATAGCCTGGCAAAAAATACTATCCCATCCGATTGATCTGGTGGTTTTTGATATTATGATGCCAGAAGGACAAACCATTCAAGATCCAAATCAAGGACGAACTGCGGGAGTTACCTTCGCGCAGAAGCTAAGAAGTGAAGGGTATGATGTTCCGCTTGTATGCTATACAGTTCTGAATGATAGAAAAATCCATGAAAAGCTTGAGGGTTTGGGAGCAACTGTCATTCTCAAAACAGAACCACCCAGCAGTCTGATCGGAGTTATTAACGAGTGCCTACCAAAGCCATCCAAACCAACTTTCTTAGTCCGGCTTTTCAATCATTTATTTTCTCGAAGGAGGTAACAACTCATGAAGTGGTGGCAGATACTACTCATAGCCCTTGCTTTAATTGGGATTGCCCTCATTACTGCCATATACCTGTGGCCGTCTCCCAGATTAGCGACTTTAGGAACAACATCCAGAGAATTACCAGCGGACATCTCAGGAGAAACGCTTGTAGACCACTTCGAGAGGGTCACCACGCTTGTACTCACAACCATTGGTGCTATTGCTGCCCTTCTGGGAATATTCGGAGCTATAGGAGGATATTTCAGCTTTAGAACTCTGCGTGAACTTCAGAATATGGTAAGCGAAACCAAGGATACAATCTCCGCGTTTGAGCGAAGGCAGGAAGACCTCGAAAATCGTATTGAAGACGCGAACACTAGAATGTCGAGATTGCGTTGTCGAATGCTGGTAGACACTGAACTTGGAGATAAGATTCCATCCGTCCGAATCAGGGCGCTCCAACAAATCGGAGCAAGTGCTGATATTACGTTTGCATCAACTCTTATCAAAGTTTTGGCAAAAGATGATTCAGAGGATGTAAGAAGGGAAGCAGCCCATTGGCTTGGAGTACTCCTGGCTAGAGGGGGAGGAGGAGAAGCAGATGTCGCTGCTCAGGGTATTGAGGCGCTAACGAAAGGCACAAAAGACAAGAGTGAAAAAGTAGTGCTGTGGTCTATTAAAGCTCTTGACGCAGTTGTATGCGAGGGCCATAACATTGACCTACCCTGTTACTGTATAGATCGGCTGCATAAACTGGTTAAAAGTCGGAAAAATTCTGTTGAGATCAAAAAGGCTGCCACCGAGACTCTAGAACATGTGAAAGAGAAACGGGCAGACAAGGCCACCCCCTAAGCCTTCAATACAGCAGCCTGTGATCGACCAACCACCGATAAGCTTTCTCCATCGAGACACGGGCGGGTGTCTGACCATAGCCTAACTCGCTGATCGCTTTGTCCGCCGAGGAAAAGATGTATTCGGGCCGCATGAAGTTCATGTTCGGCGTGATGGTCGGCGGCCTGCCATGAAGGCCAGATTGCACACCCGCCATAATCGCCGCCAGCCCGACCGTGATCGGATAGGGAATCGGGATGGTTGGTGTCCGTGCGCCGATCACCTCCGCTGCCATCGTCAGGTATTCCTTCGCGGTGAGATTGGCGTTGTTCATCAGGTAGCGTTCACCAGAGCGACCTTTCTCCGCCGCCGCGATATGCCCTAGCGCCACATCATCCACATCAGCGACACCCGCGCCCCCCACCGCCATGTAGAATGGTGTGATCATGCGGATACCCCGGAAGATCGTCGCCGCGTTGAGGCTCACATCACGCTCACCGAACAGGATATTCGGGTTGCAGATCACCGCATCCAATCCATTTTGACTGGCTTCGAGGACGATCTGCTCGGCTTGATGCTTGGTCGCATGGTAGGGGATGCGATCCTTGGCAGGATCATAAGGCCAGGTTTCATCGACCAGGATATCAGGTGAAGGCGTTGTAGCGAAAGTCGCACGGGTGGAGGTGTAAATCAGGCGTTTGACGCCCGCCCGGATCGCCTCCCGAACAACGTTCCGCGTGCCATCTACATTGACCCGCCGTGAAATCTCCCAATCCCCACGCCAGTACGATACCACCGCCGCCGTGTGGAACACCCAGTCACAGCCCTGCATGATACCCAGCAGTGACTCCGGCTGGGTAATATCACCGGGGACGCGTTCCAGGTCGAGATCATCGATAGCCAACGTAGGCGTACCGGGGAGCACCATCGCCTGCACATCGATCCCCCGATCAATCAGGTGCTTGCAGACGTTCGAGCCGAGACAGCCGGTGCTGCCGATCACCAATGCTTTCATGCGTAGATGCTGTCCTTGTTGTTAGGAATCCGTTATATGGCAAACTGCCCAAAATCTATTATACTTGGGTCAGACCATATATTAACTGAATACACCCAAGATATGCGATGTAGACTGGGCAAAGAGTAGTCTTCTAATTAGAAGAGGACTGGTTGCAGAGTAGACCGACGACTGTCCCAAATAGGGGAGAATCGTCGTCTTTTTTTATCTATACGCAGATGGTCTGAAAGTTTAAAAATGCATACTGTTTTTGAAGTAACTACTCTTGCCCGTATCGGGATAGCCCTGACAGCTGCCTTTGGGATAGGCCGCATCCTACGACGATTAGGGTCTCCACAGGTCGTTGGCTATATTGCGGCAGGGCTGATTCTGGGGCCATCCCTGCTCAACCTTATTCCGGGAGAATTGAACGGCAGCCTCACCTTTATCAGTGAACTGGCATTAGGTCTGATCGGCTTTGACATCGGCGGGCACCTGCGCTTTGAGGAATTAAAAAAGGTGGGCAAGTGCATCATACCGATTGTCATCTTTGAAGCCTTTGGTGCTTTTCTCCTGGTCGGAGCAGGAATCTATATTCTGACCGGCTCCCTACCCGCCACCTTGATATTCGGATCGTTGGCCTCGGCTACCGCACCCGCCGCCACTGTCGAGGTATTGTGTGAATACAAAGCCGAAGGCCCGCTGACAACTACCTTACGGACGGTACTCGGCATAGATGATGCGATTGCGCTCCTGCTGTTCTCGATTGCGGCTGTCTTTGCGGAATCCTTATTGAGCGGCAGCGCTATTGTAGTTTCAGAGATGTTGATCCTGCCCGTCACTGAGATCGGCGGATCGCTGCTGGTCGGAGCCTTATTTGGCCTCATCCTGAATAAGTTGATGCAGCGCTTCCTCAATTCCCCCGATGAGCACGACTCGATTGTGCTCCCGATTGGCGCGGTCTTTGTATGTGCGGGACTGGCAGCCCCTCTGGGCCTTTCCCTGATATTGACCACCATGACTATGGGATTTGTGGTCGTCAATCTCAACTCAGAGAACGGGCTGTATATCCGGTCTACCATCGAGCGAGTTGGGCCGATCATCTATGTGCTGTTCTTCGCACTGGCAGGAGCACGCCTTCACATCCACGAGTTCTTGACGATGGGCGCAATAGGCATTGCCTATATCATACTCCGTAGTTCCGGTAAGTTCGCCGGGGCGTGGTTCGGTGGGACAATCGGCGGGGCAGAACCGGCGATCAGAAACAATCTCGGCCTGGCCCTGCTGACCCAGGGCGGCGTCGCCATCGGATTGGCGCTGGACAGTGCCGCCCGTTTTGGTCAGACCGGTACAGAAGGTCAAGCTCTGGGAGCCCTGGTGATCACCGTGATTACGGCCACCACCGTCGTGGTAGAGGTTTTTGGCCCGTTTGGTGTCAAGCTCGCCATCAAACGAGCTGGCGAGATTGGTCTGGCAGAGGACGATCCCTGCCAGGAAACACCCCCACAGAGGGCACGCGGTTTTTCGGAGGATCGGGCATTATCAGATGGCAGCAGAATATGAGACAAAACGGCCAGTTGAATGAGATAGTGTTCGCACGTTAAGATCAATGGCAGGCTGCCGAATTGGTTGACTTGTAAAGTATGGCTGTTTAATTTGGAGCTGAAGTATTATGAGTGATAGATTAATGACTGAAGGTATTATGGTTTATAGCGATATCTCCAAGACACGCGGGCAGGTAGAAGCGGAATTGACAAATGCCATGATCCGCTTCGAGAAAGATCACATCGGACGCGGCCCGTTAGAAGCCCGCACCTTTTTTATAGAGGATATGATCATCGTCCGGCTGCGGGGGGTCTTATCGCCCGCCGAATTAAAACTGGCCGAAACGTCCAAAGGCCGGGCACTGGTCAAAGAGAGCCGCCGCCAGCTCTTTGATATCTCCCGCGATTTGCTGGACGAAGTCGTCGAAGAAATCGTGGGCTGCAAAATTATCAGTATGCACAAGGACATCAGCACCCGAACCGGTGAACGGGTCGTGGTATTTACGGTCGATAGAGACGTAGAAAAACTTTACGGAGCCAGATAACATAACTGGCTGATCAAAATGCGACGGGCCGTTTTATCCCGTCGTTTATCACTGCGGTAGACCGGGCAAAGAGTAAGCTTCTCGACAGAAGCAGACTGGTTGCAGAGTAGGCCGGTGATACTCCCAAAACGGGAGCGTCACCGGCTTTTTTGTTGGGAGAATCAAATGGGAAGAATCAACGAAACCTTATCATCGCGGTGGGGCAGCCTGGTCAGCCCCTTCACAAAAACTGATCCCGATCTTGCTAAGAAGAACATGGGAGCCGGTTCAAGATTATCACGGCTGACCAATTTAATCTACCTGGCCCTGGCAGCATTGATAGGATTGGCCGCTTTCATCGTTGAATTATCGCTGGCCGATCTGGGCGGGTACGTGTGCTTTGCCTCGATCATCGCTGTGGTGGTTATCCTCTCGCGGATAAAAGTCTAGGCATCACCAATCGACCAGATGATGATCGTCCCATCCCATGATGTGGATGCCAGCCGCGACCCATCCGGCGAGAAAAGCAAACCTGTGATCTCGCCCGTATGCCCTTCCAGCATTTGAAGGGTTTCTCCGGTGTCAGGATCAATGATGCTGATCCGATCAGGGTGGCCGAGAGCCATCAATTCACCATCCGATGACCAGGCCATTGTTGTGACACCTAAATTAAACGAATATTCGGCGAAGGGCTCTTCATCTTCACCTTGATATAATTGAAGCGCTGACGAGTTATAACCACATCCGCCACTGCAAGGACCATCAGCACAATATCCATCATTAACAGCCAAAGCATAAATCTCACCATCGGGCGATGGATATGGCCCTGCCGGATCAAAAACACCTGCTGAACCAAACTCTGTGAGTCTTGATTGTGCTTCCGGCGGAGTTTCGATTAAACGTAGATCGTTTGTTGTTTCTGACCAGAGCCATGTCCCCGATTCTGTCTCTATGATCAGTGCATCCTCGTCTACTGCCCATTGCATGCTTTCCGGTTCAATTGAGTAACGCACCCCGTCAACGGCTTTTTCTTGAGCAAGATCGACGATCAGCAACCGGTCATCGACCAACAAATAGACCTTTCCCCCTTCGACCACACCGATAGTAGCATCATCAAGCGGGGTAAACAACGGCTCGCCGCTTCCACGGTCGACGAGAGTGTTATAGTTGCCTATCAACAAGTCGCTGTCTTCGGGCCACATAATATTGCCAACACCGGGGATATCATATTCAAACTCAAGACTCTCGGCATCGAACGCCATAATGCCGCGTGAGTACCCTACTGCTATCTGTTTTCCATCCGGGGAAAGATCAAACCGTGCATTTGTTACTCTCTCCTGGAAGTAAACTTCTGACCAGTCGTCAATCGCGATGACCCTAAATAACGATAAGTCGTTGGCAAGTAACAGCGCATTTGGCGTCCATAAGTACTGGCTAACGGTCATCTCAGACTGATAAACCTGTTCGCCGGTTTCCGCCAGCAAGACGTTTAACCGCATCTTCTCACCAATATAGGATATATATTTCCCATCGACGCTAAACAGTGGATTGCTACCAAATGCCCCCCATTGATTATCATCCGGGTAATTTAGTGAATAAAGCAATTCAAGTGATGGGAGCTGGAACATATAGAGGGTATTCTCGCCAAACATGTCAACAGCAACATACTGTCCATCAGGTGAAATATAACTAAGGGATGTGAATAAGGACGCGAATGATAAAGTAGTTGGTACATCCAGGCGGCCCAGATATACATCATCATCGTAGACTTCAATGACGGGTACAAACTCGCCGTCAACCTCTTCCGGTTCACGTTCAATGGCTTGAATTGAACCAACACCTGTTGTCCAGGTACCACTGCCCCCAAAAGAATCCTGCTCAACCAGTTGCCCGGTTTCCGCATCGAAGACAAAAGCATCTATGCCACAACTATCTGACACCCCGACATAAGCAGTCACAAGGCTGCTATCCTCTGATACCTTGATCCGGTTCGGTGCCGGATTGAGGTACTGCCGCCACAGCGGTTCAAAGCCGGGCAAGCGATAAGCGTAAACACCAGTGGTAGACCACAGAATAATGCCGGAGTGATCAGGGAATGGCACGAACTGAACAAACGACCCGCTGATTCCGAATCTCGCCAGTGCATTCTCCGGGAGATTATCGATAACGTCAATGAGCGGCACATCGATATCCAGGTCAAGTGTGGGCAGCGGAATCGGCGTTTCGGAGGGAGTAGGTGTTGGTAATTCCGCCGGCGGAGAGGGTGTTTCAGTAGGCGTTGAGGTCGGATTGGGCGGGTTGGTGGCAGTCGGATCGAGAGTTGGCGTTGCCCCAGCGCAGCCGCTCAACGTGATCAGCAATACGGCCAGCATACTCAAGATCAACGATAAACGCGATGTCATAGTAACTGCTCCTGCCGATTCGATCGGTCGGCCATGCGTGTCTGAACAGCGGAAACATGCCGGGCAATCCGGTAGACCGTATACGCCCAGCCGATCCCGAACATCCCCAGGGCGATCTGGGAGATATCCAGCCAGTTGCCCGCCGGGTCGGTCGGAGTGATCAGGTAGGCCAGATATACACACAGGCCAAACGCCGCAATGAACCCCCACGCCAAACCCCAACTGCTCCAGATCAGCCGGAGCCAATTGGTAGGTTCTTCGTCCGGGCTGGCAAGACTCTCCTCTTTGAGCATCTTCCAGATGGACTGGGTAAAGACCGGCATCAGCACCGGGCTTTCGATCAGCATGATGACGACATTCATCACCCGCGACGGCGACCGGAGTCCGGGTTGATCCCAGAGCAGGCCCAGGGCATCCAGATTTTGGCAGGTGCGATTCAGCCAGATGATACGCAGAACCGTAATCCCCAGGATCACCGGCACGATTGCCATCAGGAAGATACTCACAAACCGGTAAGTCCCTACACCGAGCGCCTGCATTCTCAGGAGGGTTGCATTAACATCCTCCAGGGTGTAGCCCTGATTGAGATACAAATCCAGGACCGAGCGCTGCAAGACTTCACTCACGACGATCTCCCAGGCGGCCAGCGCCAACAGCGCCACCGCCAGGATCGCCAATAGGATCGCCAGCCAGCGAACCAGTTTTGATGTAGGTTTGAACGCAGCCTGTGTATATTTTCTCATTTCATCCCTGCCCTATTTGGTGGTTTGCAGCTATTTTACCACGCTTGGCCCAGAAAATTGATGCGTATAGAATAGTTTTATTGATCGATCAACTGAGAGGTAACAGCATGGCGCGAGGGGATCAGCATATCAGGCAGGCATTTGAAGCCGACCGGAAACGAGACTACTTAACCGTCGTTGAGGAATGCGAAGCCGGGTTAAAAGCAGGGGTCAAAATCTACGATAAGGCCCTGGTCTATGCCACATTGGGATACGCCTACAGCCAATTAGACCGTTTTGATAAAGCCGTGGAAGCCCACGAACATTCAGTCAAGGCGGATAAAAACAGTGTTGTCGCGTGGCGTTATTATGGCATCACACAGCGTAAACTCGATAACCTGGACGAGGCCGAAAGATGTTACGAAAAAGCACTCGCCATTAAGCCCAACGACGAA
>JBNKDD010000236.1:0-8873 GCA_050288085.1 Anaerolineae bacterium | reverse complement strand
GTCAGCAGGTTGATCTCCTGCCCGTACAGTTTGACGTTGCGCCATTCGCGCTCCTGCCTTTGCAGTTCTGCAATGCTCGACAACAGCATCCCGCCGGAGCCGCAGGTCGGGTCATAGATCGAATCGCCGGGCTGCGGTTCGAGCATCAGCGTCATCAGGTGGACGACCGTCCGGTTGGTGTAAAATTCGGCGGCGGTGTGCCCGCTGTCGTCGGCAAACTTCTTGATCAGAAACTCATAGGCCTGGCCGAGTTCATCTTCGGGGACATTGGTCAGGGTCAGCTTATGCTGTGAGAAATGCTCGATCAGGTCACGCAGCAGGTGGTCGGGCAGGCGTTCTTTGTTGGTCCACTGGGCATCACCGAAGATGCCGTACAGCAAGTCCTGGTTGGCAGTCTCGATTCCCCGCATCGCCTCCTGCAAGGCCCTGCCGACATCCTGCGCCACTGCCCGCACCTCTTCCCAATGGGCACCCTCCGGTATCTGGAAGCGGTGGTCTTCGGGAAAATGCTCGCCGTAGGTCGCGATGGCTTTGTCGCGTTCCTCGTCGTACACATCACACACCCGCTTGAAGAACAGCAGTGGGAAGATGAACTGCTTGTAATCACCCGCGTCCATGTGGCCGCGCAGCAGGTTGGCCGCGCCCCACAGGTAAGATTCAAGCTGCTGGATGGTGAGTGGCTGTTCAAAGGGAAGCTCGGTCATTGTTGGGATTCCCCGCCATCGCCGGCTTTTTTATACTGACCAATGCCTTTGTTTTTGGGAATTGTGCGGCGTTCTCTCGCGGCTGATAAGGCTGCGAGTTTTATATTATTCGCAATCATGGCTATCGAGATAAGTAACTTATCCCCAGGGCCCGCTTGATCAAATATGTCGCTATATTCACCCAAGAGCCGAGGCCATTTGAGCTTGTTCGTCCGCTCTATCACCCACTCATCTTCGAGCGTCAAACCTTGAAGAGCGTGAGCGAATTCATTTCTTATATCGCGAATACGACATAGATCCTTGTGCATGTCTCTTGGGATTAATCCTAAACTGAACGCCAAATTAATTCGTGTTGAAAAACTATTCAATGAGTATCCCTGTAGGAGTTCTCTACTGGCAGAGTGATCAACAAAAAATGCTTGCAGGAGTTGCCTTAGATGTTCATCAAGAAACGCTGCGCCTAAAAGAACACCGCCTCGCGGGCCTTCCTGCTGTAGTTCTTCATAGAACTCTTGCCAATCATCAGCTTTAGTTGGATTTCGCTTGCTAGGTTTTTCCGGCTCAGACATCAGTTACATCAATCCTGAATCTTCAAGTAGTTGCTTGAGTCGATCTTCTGCTGCATAAGCCTCTTCTAAGGCTTGCTTGAGGTTGTCTATCGCCTCTTCAACCGTGATTTGTTCTTCCTCAATAATCGGTTCCACGTAGCGTGGGATGTTCAGGTTCCAGTCGTTCTCTTCGATGTCATCCAATGTGGCAACGGTCGCTCCGCCTTCGACATCCTCGTAAGCCTGATACCACGCCAAAATCTGCTCGATGTGCTCCGGTTCCAACGTATTCTGATTGCGCCCGCTGCGGTAGAGTTCGGAAGCATCAATGAAGAGAACTGTGCCTTGATGGTCAGTCGCTTTGCGTGATCGGAAAATCAGGATGCAGGCCGCCAACCCGGTGCCGTAAAACAGGTTCGGCCCCAATCCGATCACCGCTTCGAGCAGGTCCATCTCCAGGATTTCTTTCCGGATTTTGCCCTCTTTGCCCCCTCGGAACAGAACGCCATGCGGCAGCACGACCGCCATCCGCCCGGTTTCCGGATGCATGGAGCGGATCATGTGCTGCACCCAGGCAAAATCACCGTTCTTGGCAGGGGGCATCCCGGCAAATCCGCGCCCATAAGGGTCGTTTTCCCATAAATCGCTCCCCCAGTTTTGCAGCGAGAAGGGGGGATTGGCAATGACAATATCAAATTGTTCAAGCCCACCCTTATTATCGTGGAAAGCCGGTTGGCGAAGTGTATCGCCACGCTTTATCCTGAAGTCTTCTATTCCATGCAGGAGCAAGTTGATCCGAGCCACGCTCGATGTGGTGAGGTTTTTCTCCTGACCGTACAATTTGTCATATAACAGCTCGATCCGCCCACCCGATTCACGCACATGGTTGATCGCTTCCAGCAGCATACCGCCAGTCCCGCAGGCCGGATCATAGATGGTCTCACCCTCTTGAGGGTCAAGGATGTTGATCATCAATTCGACCACACTGCGCGGGGTATAGAATTCTCCGGCCTTTTTGTTGGCGGCATCGGCAAATTGCTTGATCAGATATTCATAAGCCTGGCCCAGAATATCAGGATGAACATGGCCGTTCGATAGATCGTATTGTGAAAAGTGCTCAATCAGATCACGCAGCAGAGCATCGGAAAGGCGCTGTTTATTCGTCCATTGTGTATCGCCGAAGATGCCATGCAGCCGTTCCGGATTGGCCTGTTCAATCTGCCTCATGGCATTTTGCAACGCTCTCCCCACATCCGATGAGCGTTGGCGAACACTTTCCCAAAAGCTACCATTCGGAATCTGAAAGCGATGATTCTCCGCAAAGGCGGCATAATCCTGATCCCCACCGGATTCCTCGAGTGCGCGTTCGTATTCCTCGTTATAGACATCGGATATACGTTTGAAAAACAGCAGGGGAATGATATAGCTTTTGAAATCAGCCGCATCCACCGGCCCACGCAGGATATTGGCTGCTTCCCATAGATAGGATTCTAATTGTGATAAGGTGATCGCTTGAGAATTTTGGGTCATTTTTATTACTGCCAACACGGAAGATAATGTTTCACTATTCTAACTGGAAAGTGATTAGGTAACAATTCGATACACAGTGGCTAATAGCTGGGTGCCACACCCTCCTTCCCGGATTGTACATCTACCCAACAACTACAAAAACCTGAAGCTCACCCACCCATTTTTGGCGCTATACTGATCGGATATGAGCAATGACTCCGACACCCAACACCATATCGAGCGGGCCCTGGATCGCACCCTGGAGCAGGTTCGGATGCTCGAAGGCGACATCAACCGCCTGCGGGGGGAACTGGGCGAGGTGGCCCGCGAGCGTGACCAGGCCCTGATCGCCCTCGATGAGGCCAACCGCCAGCGCCTTCACCTGACCATCGACCACTGCCGGACGCACGGCGCGTTGGTCGGGGTGAGCATCGCCGGGGCGGGCCTGGTGCTGATCAGCCTGGCCTCGGTGATCGGCCTGATCCTCCAGGGGGTGGAATGAGCCAATCCCGCCACCGCTGGCAGAGCAAGCCCGGCTCCTTTGATGCACTCAACGCCTCGCGGCTCTTCCCGGCAGATAATCCGCTCGGCATCCCCAACCTGCATCACACGCCGCTGTCGGCCATCCCGGAGACGCTGGTCGCCTACCGCACCCGCATCCGTGCCCAGGACTTCGATTTCAGCCGGGCGGCGGTGCACTTTTTCCTGGACGACTACCGGTTCGAGACGGTCTGGTCGCGCCCTGAGAAAGCCCTGGCTTATCTGAGCAAGTTCTGCATCCTGCTCACCCCGGACTTCTCGCTCTATGCCGATTGGCCGCTCGCCATGCAGCAGTGGAACGTCTACCGCAGCCGCTGGTGTGGCCGTTACTGGCAGGAGCTGGGTTTCCAGGTGATCCCCACCGTCTCGTGGAGTACACCGGAGAGCTTCGAGTTTTGTTTTGCAGGGATTCGGCAGAAAAGCGTGGTTTCAGTGTCAGCAGTGGGGGTGAATCTAGATGAACCAAAACAGCTTGAGCATTTTATGCTAGGGTTTCAGACAATGGTAAAATCGCTGGAGCCTTCAACAGTGCTGGCCTATGGGAATTTTCCTGATGAAGTGCATAGGTTCGCAAGCCTGGCTGAATACCCAACTCGATGGACTTGACCAATTGTGGAGAGCCTAATGTCGAACCAGTTAAGTGATGCAGAAAAAGAACGGATAAGGAATGCCCGGCGTCTTCTCCAAGAGTCCGACGACGTCATAGAACGCTTAAGGGCCGCACTTGAACTACAGAAACTTGAGACTTCTGACAGCATAGATGCTCTCGCCAGTGTAGTCGTGTATTGGCCCGAAGAACTGATAACAAACCACACACATCACTACGATGAATTTGTTGCATCTGTTCAGTCTCTGATGCAACAAGACGAGAAACGTGCAATAGAAGCTATGATTAGACGGATCAATTCTGGAAGTTCGCACGCGATTATGGCGCTCTATACTGCACTGAAAAACAGGTTGACTGAGGTTGCCATTAAAACACTTGAGGCACATCTTGATAAATTGTTCCCACTTTTAGATATTCGGGAACACGACGCGGATTGGTATACCGCGAAAGTAATTGTCTGGACGGGGAATCCAGAAGCAATCGAGAAATCTAAGGCATGGCAACAAAAGAATGATTGGCGATTCTGAGTGAAGCACAAGAGTAAATCCATCATACTGGCTTCTGTGAGATGGTCAAAGTCATGATGTACTCAACGTGCTGGCATCGCATTCATGCCTTTCGGAGATGTGCTTAATCCTACTTGAAATCAGGCCCAGCTTTTGCCAGAGGCTTCCACTCACCCTGAATCACGTATCCTTGTGGGGTAATGGCTTCGAAGGCAGAAGCTTCAGAACCAAACTGGATAACGATGGTTCGCCGTAGAGCAGCATCACTAAGCCCTGCTCTCCGAAGTTCATCAATGGATATGTCTCTGTTTTCTTGCTTTAGCTTGTTGACAACTTCTGTGAGTTCTTTTGACTCGGGTGAGGACCAATTGTCCAAAGGACAGTATTCACCAATGAAGTAGTCCCCACCATTGCATCTGATATAGGCAAAAGCGATCATCATGTCTTTCCTGAATATGAAATTGGTTGGAGTATATCTACAATGTTGTTATTTCGATATTCTATGTATGGAGTAAATCATAGGCGGACGCGGCGCACCCTCGCCTGACCTCCCGGAGCAACTCCGCATCGCCCTACCACAACCGAAACCCGGTTCAGGGCGCGTTCTCCCACCCGACCCCGATACGTACCAATATGTTGCCATCTCCAGCCGTGACCTGTCCGGCGGCCCGCACTACCCCTTCCTCGAAAACCTGGGCCGCCAGTGGACGCTCGTCACCCATGACCTGGATGCCATTGAAGAAGTACATCCCTATCACCGCTTCGGCATGGAGCAGCCCACCCTGCGCTGGGTGAAGGACAACAAGGTGATCGACCTGTATGTCGATGGCATGACCACCGAAGACTACTTCGCCGCCTCCGGTCTGCGCTTCCACAACGAAGTCAAAGGCCCCTATGTCCTGTCCAAGCGCGTCAGCCGGGTGATGCGTCCTTACTTCGTCTCCGGCGAGTTCGACCCTTCTGATGTGTCCATCCGCTACCTGGAACCAGAAGACTATGCCGCCTTCATCGACCAGCCTGAACTGGGTGAGAAGGTGTTCGATGGGGCAGGGGTGATCAGCCGGGCGATGCTGGAGAAGCTGCTCATTCGAGATGATCTCTCGCCGGTCAAGCAGGCCCAACTCCGCCGCGAACTGGCCCACACCGGGCGGGTGGAGTTCACCATCATGACCGACCGCGGCCAGGACAAGGGCCATGCCATCGTGTCCGACAGCCTCGACGTGGACTTCCTCATCCCACACGACACCAAGCGCGAGATCAGCCTGGAGAACGGCCAGACCTGGGTCGGCATCGACTTTGTGCACGGCAAAGACCACATGCGGATCGACATCCAGTCGCTGATCAACCTGCATCCCTTCTTCGAGAACGAGCAGTATGCCCAATGGTTGCACGACGAGGGCACCATCTTCATCGAGGCAGTCAGATCCGGCGACGTGGCCGGGCCGATGAGCCGCATCGACCGGCACGAGACGCTCGAAGACGTGCAGAAGTGGGCCTTGCGCGAGTTCTTCGCGTCGGGCGGCCACCCGCAGTGGTTCCAATATCACACCAGGTCGCTGATGAACCGCCACCTGGAGCGGCTCAACGCGGCGGCTGAAGGTAAGCTCCGCATCCCCATTCCGGGTGGCCGATATTACGTCATGCCTGCCGGGGTCGGGCGTGCCGCCGGGGTCGAGGTTGATGTTACGCCCGGTCAAATCCACATCGACCACAAACGCGGCACCGCCTGGGTCAGCGACGCTGATTGGCTGAGCTTCGATGATTCTCCCAAAGGGGAGGGCATTGCGGGTATCCTCGGTGGGGCAGACAACGACGATGCGCTGTGGCTGCATCCCTTCACCGACCACGATGGCGCGCACAAGGTGCTGACCTGGCGCTCGCCCAACCAGCTTGGCGAGTACGTTCTGCTGGATCCGACCCCCGCCAGCCGTATACCTGACTGGCACACTGCGGAAGGTGAGGCCGTGACCTTCGTCCCCGGTGACAGTCGCAAATTACCACCCCGCGTTGACACCCTCAACCCGGACTACCTCGGCCTGGTCGATCACAGCACCGGCGAAGCCCTGGGCAGCGGTGAACCCTACTCGCTGGCCGCGATGGACAAAGCCATCGGGCGGGCACTCGATAACCAGGGCGCGCTGGGCATGTACTGCAATTCGCTGATGGTCAACAAGGCCCTGACCGGCGGCCTGCCGGATCAGCCGCCTGCGCCCCTGGAGGATGTGATCGACTCGTCGGTCAAGACCGGTGCCGACCTCAGCCGTGTCAAGCAGTGGAACTACGACAACTCGCGCCAGATCCTCGAAGCCTGGCAGCCGATCCCCTCGCTGCTCCAAGACCGACTGTCCTATGACCGGAATGCCGAGCACCGTCCGCCGCGCCCGGTGCCCACCGTCGACCATTGGCTCGACGACATCCAGCGCACCTTGCGATCCCACATCAAAACCATCGAAGCCGCCCGCGATGAGCTGTCGGCGCAGGCCATGCCACCCCAGGCGGTCTTTGATGCAGCGATGGAAGACCCGGAGAGCGTCCGGCTGGGCGGCCTGCTCAACCAGACCTACGCTCGGGCCATCCGCTCCCGGCCCAACCCCGATCTACCACCCACTCCTGAAGAACATGACGCGGCACGGCAGGCGGTCGAGGGCCACCTGAACCGCTTCCCGGCGGAGCAGCACACCGCCATCCTGCGCGGCGCGATGGTTAGCGCCTACATGAGCGAGACGCCCTCATCCGACAACGCTGTGTGGCTGATGGGCGAGCAGCGCAATGATGGCTCGCGTGCACCGGGGATTGCCCAGAAGTCGATCCAGGCCCTGCGCGAAGTGGGGGTATTGGATGAGATCGGCGAGACCTCCCTGGGCCTGATCGCCTATCCCGGCGCGACGGTGCATGAACCGGCCATGCAGAGCGCGGGCATCACCGGGGTGTGGTTCAACTGGCTCAAGACCCAGCACGCCGGAAACGGTCGCCCTGTGCCGGAGCGGATGCAGGACGTGCCGCGACCTGACCAGCGCCAGGCCAAGCAGCGCATCGCCCACCTGGCCAAGACCCAGTTCCCTGGCATGCAGCTTCGTGTGGCCGATGAAGATGGAAAAATGGTGGCCTATACCGAACGGGGCAACCTGTTTGGCTATCTCAAAGGGGCGGAAGGCATCCAGCCCGGTGACGCGATTGAACTGGGCATTTCGACAACCAAAGATGGTAACATGCGCGTGCAGTACCGGCGCGCAAAAGCACAAGGAGCAGAATAATGGAATACACCATCACGATCTTCAAGAAGCGGGGAGAGCCGCTGTGCACGCTCTGGATCGACATGCCCGATGCCGACCCGCAGCCCGGCACAGTCTGGCAGGTTGTACAGACCGTTCAGATTACAACCGAGAAGCCCATCCCGGCAGCGCTGTGCGGCCTGCTGCTGATGTCCGAATCGACCAGCGACAAACTCTTCCGGCAAATTGCTGATACCTGGCTCGGTCCGGTTGAGGATGATCCGCTGGATGATTTCACGGAGCATGCAAGTCGGGAGGAGAGTACCAGTTCGGTCGGGAAAACAAAAAACTCGAAAACTGAGTAAACTCCAATGCTATCAACAAGTAGTGGAAACTAGCTACCGAGCAAAGTAATCCAGCTCTATTTCCTTCTCTGGCATATCTTTTCCATAGATGTCTTGATATCGCAGTTTTACCTTGACTGAGGCCAGAACCTCTCTTACTTTATCTCTATGACTAATAAAAACCGGATCTGTCGGATTACCTGCCAATTCTATTAGTGTCAAAGTATCATCTGGGAGAATTGCCCAGCCAGAAATATCATCAACATACGTATCCCAAATAATATCCTCGAAGCCTGGTCTAGTTCTAAAGTGCTCAATGATTGCATTTGCTTCTTTACCACTTTCATCAATAAAAACCAGCTTATTCACAATGAGTGGCCCGGTTCCTTTGTTCTGCAAATAGACAGCTACTCTATTTATGAAGTCACCAACCTTTGTTATGGCAATTGGCCTTACAGATAATCTATTGTGTTTTCTTTGCACTTGTAAGGTTAAAGCAGCAAACAAAAGGGCTATTGCGCCAACAACTACTCCCCAATCAACCGTTTTCAGAATCTCTATAGTCTTGTCCAAGATGAGCTTCCCCTTGTTACAAAGTAAGGATGAAAAAAGCAATTGTGCGGGCTATCGCCCGCTATCCGTGTGACTGCTCACACGGTCGCTCATACATCATATTGGCGCAGGGGATCATCCTCTGCGCCTTTTGTATTCCACAATTTTAGCATAACAGGAGGACTTATGTTTCCTATTGAAATGACCCACATCGGCAAGATCGACGCGGTCGGTACCGTGCAGGTATTTGGTTATTCAGCCCGCAAAGTTGACCGCGACCTGCACGACCTAGCCTCCTTAAATTACGCCGGGCCACCCACCGCCTCGGATGCAGTCTGGGCCATGCTGGTT
>JBNKDD010000235.1:0-8881 GCA_050288085.1 Anaerolineae bacterium | reverse complement strand
GGGTTTCGCTCATCTCTGGTCCTCCTGCTTTCTTTTCCTCCCTGTCATTATCCCTGATTTTGAAGCGATTGCCCTTCACCCTCACCCTTATGACCCAATGGCCGTTTACACACTTTCCTGCACACTACCTCAACCGCACTACACTTTTACTCATTTGGTTTCTCCCCGATTTAGTTTATTCCTCCCGCTGTTTTCCCTCCACTAAATCGGGTGAAGCCCATCTTTGAATTCTTTCCACCTGGCCTCGTCCATCTCTTCCTCCTTGAGATGGACTCATTCTATGTCCCCCACTTTTTCGTGCAATCCCTTTGCTAACCTCAATTAGCGTCGAAACCCGCCTTGTGCTACAGTCGTGATCAGATTTTAGCTGGCATTTTTATTCATCGGATTTGGGGATGATCGGCTCATACATAGGACAGTACGAACTTATTGAAATCATCGGGTCGGGGGGGATGTCTACGGTATACAAGGCATACCAACCCTCGCATGATCGCTACGTGGCACTCAAGGTGATGCCCCGCCAGCTTTCTGAAGACCCCACCTTTTTGAAACGTTTCCAGCGTGAAGCCCAGGTGATCGCTCACCTTGCTCACCCGAATGTGATCCCGATTTACGAATACGGGGAACACGAGGGACAACCCTATATTGTGATGCGCCTGATCGAAGGGGGGACGCTGCGCAAGAAACTGTTCTACGAGTATCTTGACCTGCCAGTGATTGCCCAGATTCTCGATCAGGTTGCCAGCGCCCTGGATTATGCCAATTCCCAGGGGGTGATTCACCGCGACCTGAAACCCAGCAACATCCTGCTTGACCATCAAAACAACGCTTTCCTGACAGACTTCGGGATCGCCAAGATGCTAGGATCAACCTCACAAGTGACGGGCAGCGGGGTGGTCGGCACACCGAGCTACATGTCACCGGAGCAGTGCCAGGCTAAAGACCTCACCGGGCAGAGCGATGTCTACGCACTGGGCGCGATCCTGTTTGAGATGCTGACAGGCCGCCCGCCTTACGAGGCTGACGCGCCCCTGTCGGTCATGTATAAGCATGTCAAAGACCCGATCCCGACCGTCACCGACATTCTGCCCGACATGCCCCCGGAGATTGACCAGATCATCCGGCGGGCGTTGGCGAAGAAAACAAAAGATCGCTACCCGGATGCCCTTACATTGGCTGCCGATTTCAGGCGATTTATTGAAGGCCAGCCGATTGCTTATGACCGCCCACCCGAATCGGTCGCACCGCCGCCATCTGACTTTATCCGTGATCCACAGATTCAGGCCGCACAACCAACCATCGCCCGTTATGAACCGGTACGGCGCGGGGTGATGCCGCTTGTTGCGGTGATTATCGGGCTGGCGGTGATCCTGACCCTGGTAGGAGGAGGGCTGGCAGTTATGGCTGCGGCGAATAATCCGGGCAACTTAATCCCGACCATCCCGCCAACCGCCACAAAATCATCTCCCACCGCGGTGATCGGCGAGATCACCCCGACGGCATTGGAGGCGATGACGGGCGCGACCCAGACTCCAACCGGATCGACTGAACCGGCAGCAACCTGGACACCGCCGCCACCAACTATCACACCGATTGCCGTGGCTTCTGCTACGCCGACACCGACCGTCCCGACCAACACACCGACGCCGACTAACACGCCGACGTCTACGCTCACACCGACCATCACCTTCACACCTACGTTGACCCCCACCCTGACACCGACGCTCACCAACACGCCGCTGCCCACCGGGGGATTAGGCGTGATTGCCTTCAATATCGGCAATAACCAGACTTCAGAAATTGCGGTGGTCGATGCGAACGGACAAAACTTCAAGACGCTGACCAGCAATGGGGCGTATGATGGCGAAGCAGATTGGTCATCGGATGGGACGAAGATCGTCTTTGAGTCTGAGCGCAACGGCAAGATGGATATCTATTCGATGTCGTCTACCGGGGGCAATGTTCAGCGTTTAACCAACACACCGGATATCGAAGAACGCCACCCGGATTGGTCACCGGACGGCAGTGTCATTACTTTTGAAGCTCGGACAGGTGACGAGGACAGCATCGAGATTTTTGTTATGGATGCTGATGGAAGCAATGTCTTGCAATTGACCGGCAATGCTTATGGCGACCGCGCTCCCCAATTCTCGCCGGACGGTACGCAGATCGCTTATATGACGCATCAACGCGGGAAGTGGGAGATCGCGATCCTGGCTTATCCCGGCGGCCAGCAGATATCCATTTTCGACTGTCCGGCTTTAGACTGCCGCTTCCCCACCTGGTCACCAGATGGGACAAGAATTGCCTATAACTCATTGGATAGTTCAGGTAACGCCGATGATATCTGGGTATTGACGGTTTCCACGGGCCAATCAACCGTCCTGGTAGAAGGGCCGGAAAAAGGGCGTCCGTCCTGGTCAGGTGATGGGGTGTTTATCTTCTTCAATCACACGGTGAGTGGAAATCTTGATCTATATCGTGTTAAAGTATCCACTAAGGTAATTGAACGCCTGACAACTGATACGAAGGATGAATTTGCCCCAGATTGGGGACCATAAGTAAGCCTACATGAACCGCAACAAGAACACATTCGCTATAGGCCCGCAAGAGTTTACGTACATCGTTATTGCACTGGCCGTCCTGACGGTTGGTGCAATAATCTTTGTGATCGGGGCTGCCAGCTATAACAGGAGCCGGTCTTTAACGGCGATTGATACGGCCACACCGGGAGCGGGCGTCGCTGAGATGTCGATCCAGGGCACGCCGACTCCCGTTATCGCCGCGATTGCCCCGCCCGCCGAATCAACCAGCCTGCCGGAAGGCGAAACCGTCCCCCATATTGTGCAGTCTGGTGAGAGCCTGTTCAGTATTGCAACCCTGTATGGTGTTGATTTTGACAGTCTGCTGAACGCCAACGGCCTGAATGCAGGCAGCATCATCAAGGCGGGGCAAACTATTTTGATTCCCAACCCGGCGGGGCAGGCCGGAACTTATCATGAAGTGCGGGCCGGGGAATCGCTGATCAGCATCGCAGACCTGTACGGGGTCGATCCTGAACAGATAAAGTCCGCCAACAATCTGACCAATGCCGACCAGCTTCACCCAGGGCAGAGCCTCCTGATCCCCGGTGTGTCGTCGTCGGCAGCATCGGTTCCGGTAGCCGATGCGGAAATCTGGAAAAAGCTGGAAACAACCGGCCCCCTGCTCAGTGATTGGCCGCGCTCGCTCCTGGAGGATGATCTGGATGAGAATTACCCGAACATCTACGAGCATCCCCGGTTCACCGTCCATTACCAGCCCGGCACCTATCCCGATGTTTACCTGGGTGAGGTCATCACCCTTCTAGAAGATTCACTTGAATACGTCGAAGCTCTGCTCGATGTGCACTTAGTGGGGACTTTTGATATCTACCTGGCCGGAACATTATATGAAACCCCTAACGCGCATCTGCGCGGCCTGAGTGGATCAAAAACCCGGGAGTTATTCCTGCTGTTGGATGGCAGCGGCGATGCTGCCGAAAACTCCTACCTGGTGCGGCATGAGATGACTCACCTGGTATCGTGGAATACCTGGGGGATGCCTAACTCCACCATGATCTCCGAAGGGCTGGCGACCTATGCCGGTAAATCGGCCCTGGAAGAAGCCGGTTATATGTCCTACGATGATGTCTGCATTGCGGCCTACGATGCCAATGTGATGTCTTCGATGGCGGTCATCGAGCGGGATTTCCAGGTTTTCAGGGGGCATATCCGCCACCGGTTTAACTATTTTGGCAGCGGGTGTTTTGTCGATTACCTGATCAGTAACTATGGTATGGAACCGATGAGCAAGCTGTACTACAGCGGCAATTATCCCGGCCTGTATAATGGCTTATCATTGGCCTCATTGGATGCCAACTGGCAGGCGGAACTCGACGCGAAACGAGCCACCCTGACAATCGACTCGGCGGAGATGGTCAGCTACACCAGAGAAGTATCGAACGCTTACAGCACGGTCTTCTACTTTTACGATGGCGAGGAGCAGTTACACCTTGCTTATACTGCCGTTGACCAAGCCCGGATCGCGTTGTGGCGCGGCAATTATGAGGATGTGCGGGCCTGGTTGGATGAGACCTACCGGCTGCTGGGGCGGTAGCGGATCGACAAAAATAAATTATCATCGTGTTATGTGAGGGCGCGGCGATGGGGACATCGCTCTTTGCGCCCTTTGTTTTTGCGTCGCCCCAATTGACGATCCTCGCATTCTGACCTTAACGTGTTAAAATTCCCGTCACTACTCGATTGTGCGTGGAGGAGACAAAAGCGTGACTTTACCGACTGCATTCCAGGATGTAATCATGCGGCTTCAGAAATTCTGGGCCGATTATGGCTGCATCATCTGGCAGCCCTACAATATTCAGGTCGGCGCAGGAACCATGAACCCGGCTACAACACTGCGTGTGCTCGGCCCGGAACCCTGGAACGTCGCCTATGTGGAGCCATCGATTCGGCCCGACGATGGCCGTTTTGGTGATAACCCCAACCGGATGCAGATGCATACCCAGTACCAGGTGATCCTCAAGCCCGATCCGGGCAATCCGCAGGAGATTTACCTGCAAAGCCTGGAAGCATTGGGCATCGACCGGCGGAAACACGATATCCGCTTTGTGGAAGATAACTGGGAATCACCCGCGTTGGGGGCGTGGGGCCTGGGTTGGGAAGTCTGGCTGGACGGCCAGGAGATCACCCAGTTTACGTACTTCCAGCAGTCAGGCGGTCAGGTGCTCAGCCCGAACCCGGTCGAGTTGACCTATGGTATTGACCGGATTGTGCTGGCGCTGCAAGGCGCGGACTCGGTCTGGGAGATGCAGTGGGTAGGCGATCTGAAGTATGGGCAAATCCTGCTCCAATCCGAGATCGAGCACTGTGAGTATTATTTCAATGTGGCCGATGTCGAAGCCCTGGCCCAGACCTATAACACCTATGAAAATGAAGCGCTGAATGCATTGGCCCACGACCCGCCGCTGGTCGTCCCGGCCCATGACTACGTGCTAAAATGCTCCCACCTGTTCAACGTGCTCGATACACGCGGAGCGGTTGGTGTGGTTGAGCGGGCTGAATATTTCAAGCGGATGCAGTCGGTGGCGGCGAAGGTGGCCCGTGCCTACGTCGATCAGCGTTATACCATGGGGCTGCCGATGCTGCCCGCCGATTGGCAGGTGGACGAAGAAACCCGCACCCTGACCATTCCGGCAGCCAAACCACCCAAGATCGATATCGGTAAATACCCAACCAAAGCGGCGGATTTCCTGCTGGAGATTGGTGTGGAAGAACTTCCGCACAGCGATCTGACCGGCGCGATTGATCAACTCCGCGAGTTGGTCCCGGCCCGGTTGAATGAGGCGCGGCTTGAATATGAGTCGGTCTACGTGAGCGGCGCACCGCGCCGGTTGGTGGTTCATGTCAAGGGATTGGCCCCGGCTCAGACTTCCGAGGAACAGGTACGGCGCGGCCCGCCCGCTAAAGTAGCGTTTGATGCGGATGGCAAGCCGACCAAAGCGGCTGAAGGTTTTGCCCGGTCGTTGGGGATTTCGGTCGATGATTTGCAGCGCGAAGAGATCGATGGCGGCGAGTATGTGGTCGTCATGGTCAAAGATGAGGGCCGCTCAACCGATCAGGTGCTGTCCGAACTGCTGCCCGATCTGGTCGCAGCGATCAACTTCGGTAAGTCGATGCGTTGGAATACGACCGGTATTGCTTTCTCACGGCCTATTCGCTGGTTCGTGTCGCTGTTTGGCGGGGCGGTTGTACCGTTCTCGTATGCGGGCGTTCACGCCAACCGGATCACACGGGGAACCCGCCCGATGAAGTCGCCGGAGTTGTCATTAAAGGATGCAGCCAGCTACTTTGACACGATGGACGAACACGGGATCATCGTCGATATGGACGAGCGCCGGGCGGCAATCGAGAAGCAGATCGCGGCCTTAGCCAAGAAAGCCGGTGGATCGGTCATGGAAGATGAAGACCTGTTGGCGGAGGTCACCAACCTGGTTGAACAGCCAACCGCCCTACTGGGCCGGTTTGAAGAAGCATCATTGGAACTGCCTGACATCGTCTTAACCACCGTGATGAAGAAGCATCAGCGGTACTTTGCGGTCGTCAATAAGAAGGGCGGCCTGATGCCTTACTTTATCGCTGTGCGTAACGGCGATCAGGAGCATCTGGATATCGTGACAGAGGGCAACGAACACGTCATCAAGGCGCGGTTTGCCGATGCGCGGTTCTTTGTCACCGACGATCTAAAGCACAAGCTGGCCGATTTTGTCCCCAACCTGAAGACGCTGACCTTCCAGGAAAAGCTGGGATCATATTACGAGAAAGCGGCGCGCATCGAAGGGCTGACGGCCCGGTTAAGCGGTATCCTGGATCTGAGCGATGATCAGATGGAAACGGCAGTCCGGGCGGCCCGGCTCGCCAAAGCCGACCTGACCACCGATATGGTGGTTGAGATGACCTCGCTTCAGGGAATGATGGGGCGGATTTATGCCCTGGAATCGGGTGAATCGCAGGAGGTGGCGGAGGCCATCGCTGAGCATTATAAGCCGCGTTCAGCCGGAGATGCGCTGCCCCAATCGCCCGCCGGGATCGTGATCGCATTAGCCGACCGCCTGGACAGCCTAGTCGGGTTGTTTGCGGTAGGCATGGAGCCAACCGGATCGGCTGACCCCTACGGACTGCGCCGGGCGGCGTTGGGCGTGGTACAGATTTTGATTGGCCACGAGATCGATTTCGATTTGCAGCAGGCGGTTGAATGGGCCGCTCAGGGCTATACACAGGAACTCGGCGAGGCGCTGGTCACCGACGAGAGTAAAGCCCGCGTGCTGGACTTTATCACCGGGCGGCTCAGAGTGGTGCTCCGGGAAAACTATCAGCATGACGTGGTTGAAGCGGTGCTGGGCGAACAGGGGCACAATCCCTACCGGGCAGCCGTCCATGCTGAACAGTTGGCCCAATGGGTTACCCGCGAGGATTGGTTTGAGCTCCTCGACTCCTATGCCCGCTGTGCCCGCATTCTCCGCAACATCAAGGATTGGTACACGCTCGATCCCGATGCACTGGTCGAAGTGGTTGAGCGCGAACTTTACGTTGGCTACCAACAGGTCGCCGAATTGATCGGCGATCAGCCGGATGTCGATACTTTCCTGAACCATTTTGAGCAGTTGGTGGCTCCGATAAAAGCTTTCTTTGCCACCGAGCAGGAGGGTGGTGTACTGGTCATGCACAAGGATAAGGCCATCCGTGAGAACCGGCTGGCGTTGTTGCAGCTCATCTCTGCACTGGCCGGAGGAGTAGCGGACTTCTCGCAGCTTGAGGGGTTCTAGACAGAAAAAGTATTAGGGCTATTTAACAGACAAAACGTAGGGACACAGCAGACCGTGTCCCTACAATTATGAAGGGGGAGAAAGATGCCTGTTCACGTAATCGTCGGGACCCAATGGGGCGACGAAGGTAAAGGCCGCGTGGCGGATTGGTTCGCTGCGCAGGCGGATGTGGTTGCCCGGTTTGCCGGGGGGGATAACGCCGGGCATACGGTGCGGGTCGGCGATGAGACTTACAAGTTACACCTCGTGCCGTCGGGAGTGCTGTATCCCGATGTGATCTGTGTGCTGGGGGCGGGGATGGTGATCAACCCGGTCAAGCTGACAGAGGAACTGCGCGGGTTGGCGGAGCGGGGGATCGACATCTCCCCCGACCGGATCAAGATTGCGGAGCGTGCTCACCTGATCACGCCTGCTCACATTGCGCTCGATGGGGCGAAGGAAGCCCAACGGGGCAAGGGAGCGATTGGGACGACCAAACGGGGGATCGGTCCGGCCTATACCGATAAGGCCGCACGGGTCGGCATCCGGGCGGGAGTGATGAAACAGCCCGACCAGTTTGTGGAGCAGGTCAAAGCGCGGATCGAAGCGGCCAACCAGACCCTGGCCGGAATCGACGGGGCAGAGTTGGTAGACGCGGCTGCGACTGCCTCGGATTTGCATGACGCCGCTCAATTCCTCGCTTCTTACCTGGCCGATGTGCCTCTGTTGGTGCATCGTGCGTTGGAAGATGATAAGTACGTGGTGGCCGAAGGGGCACAGGGCACCCTGCTCGATATCGATCATGGCAACTACCCGTTTGTGACCAGTTCATCACCGACGTCAGGCGGCGCGATGACCGGGTTGGGGATTGGGCCAAAGCACGTAACGCGGGTGACAGGGATCACCAAAGCGTACTGCACCCGCGTTGGTGCGGGGCCGTTCCCGACCGAATTACATGACGAAAACGGCGACCGGCTGCGGGGCACCGGGGCGAATCCCTGGGATGAATTCGGGACGACGACCGGCAGGCCGCGCCGCTGTGGGTGGCTTGATCTGCCGGTGCTGCGTTATGCCGCCCGGATCAATGGGCTAACCGATCTGATCATCACCAAGCTGGATATTCTCAGCGGGTTTGACAGTATATCGGTTGCGGCGGCGTATTCGCTTGATGGCGAGACGATCACCGAACTGCCGACCGAGCAAGAAAGTTTTGCCCGGTGTGAGCCGGTCTACGAATCGGTTGAGGGCTGGCAGGAAGACATTATGGGCGTGGACACTTTCGAGGCGCTGCCGGGTGCTGCTCAGGATTATGTCGGTTATATCGAGGAGCAGTTGGGGCTGCCGGTCAAGTTGATCACGGTTGGCCCGGCGCGGGCACAGACGATTGCAAGGTGATGAAGATATCTTAAAGTTGATATCGATTGTAGGGCGACTGACCAGTCGCCCCTACAATCGGCGTATTTTTAATTTACGGATAGCTACTAGTGGACAAACCAATTAGAAGAGTCCTAAACCTAAAGGCGGGTAAGCCTCAAGGAA
>JBNKDD010000234.1:0-8929 GCA_050288085.1 Anaerolineae bacterium | reverse complement strand
CAACTAATAGCGACAACAATCTGTATCTGTTAGATCATCCCACCGCCAACCACCTGAACGCATACGGCCCCAACCCGAAGGTTTGCTCCAGGCGGGACGCCTCACCCTTCACCAGATCACGATATACCCCATCCGGCAGGCAGCCCGAATCAAAGTGCTGATCCTCCTCGGAGAAGTTGGTCAGGCACACGATCCGATCATCCCCCGCCGCCTTGACATAGCCATAGATGTGCATATTTCCGGTGTCGATCACCTCGGTTTGAGCCGCCGATCCGAAGGCGGGCTGCTGCTTGCGGATGCCGATCAGCCGGGTGAGGGGGGTGAAAATCCGGCCAGGGATGGTGGTCGGATCGTGGCGCTGTTCGGCCCGTTCCCAATCGAAGGGCCCGCGATGTGTCCAGCGGGAATCGTCAACTCGGTCCGGATTATTTTTGTACTCGTAGTCGTTCAACATCCCGATCTCATCGCCCAGGTAGATCAGCGGGATGCCACCCATACTGAGGATCACGCTGTGAATCAGCAATATCCGCCGGATCGCCAGGTCGATCAGGTGCGGATCGTTGGCATTGACCGCCCGCTCCAATCCCGCCAGCGACGCCGCCCGCCCCGAAATCCGCATGTCGAGGTTCTTCGGATTGAACTGGAACGGATACCCGACCGAGAAGCTGTTCGGCTCCTGCCTGGTGTAGAACCGATTCAGGTATTGGCGGTGGTCGAATCCGTGAATGTACAGCGCTTCGGCATCTTCATCGGCAAACCCCCAACCGATATCGTCGTGGCTGCGCACATAATTGACCCAGGCGCAGTTGTCCGGGATGGCAAAGCGGTGCTTCATCGAGTAGCTGAGCAGGTGGGTGTGTTGGGTCGCCAGCGGCTCCCACATCTCGACCATCAGCAGCGGGTTATAGGAAATCTCGCACTCGCGCCCGGCCCACTCGCCGCTGCCAAAGTAGCTCTTGACATTGTCGGGATGGACAATCGCCTCTGATTTAAAAACCATCGCCGGGGCCGCGATCCGTACCAGTGTGTTAAAAGCGCGGATGATCGTGTGCGCCTGCGGGAGATTCTCGCAGGAAGTGCCAAGCTGTTTCCAGATGAACGGCACCGCATCGAGCCGCAGCACGCTCGTCCCGACGTTCGCCAGGAACAGCATCTCGCCTAACATCGCCCGAAACATTGCCGGATTGCGGTAGTTCAAATCCCACTGGTAGTGGTGGAAGGTCGTCCATACCCATTTTTTCACATCGTCGAAATAGGTAAAACAGCCGGAGTGTTCGTCCGGGAAGATCTCGCGGAGATTTTGATCATAGGCATCGGGCATCTCCCGGTCATCGAACATGAAGAAAAAGTCCTGATACTCTGGATCGCCCGCTCGCGCTTTGAGTGCCCAATCGTGATCCTCGGCGGTGTGATTGAACACCAGGTCGAGCACCAGGCTGATCCCCTGATCGCACAACTCCCCGGCCAGGGTTTTCAGTTCATCCATCGTACCCAGATCATCGGCCACTTCCCGATAACTGCGGACAGCATACCCGCCATCGTGGGGGCCGGTGCGGGGCCTCTGATAGAGCGGCATCAGATGCAGGTAGGTTAGCCCCAACTCTTTAAAATAGGGGATTTTTTCCCGGATTCCGGCCAGTGTCCCGGCGAATTGATCCACATAGCACACCCCACCCATCATCTCGTGATGCTGGTACCAGGTTGGGTTGGCTTCCCGATCCGTGTCGATCTGCTTCCAACGCTCTGGGCGCTCCATGAAATAATCGGCAGCGGCCAGGAAGATCGCCTCAAGCTGATCGACGTAATCCGCCCGATCACCGTATAGAGTCGCCAGCAGTACCGCCGCATCCGGGCCAAACCGGTCAAACCGGCGGAGGAAATCGGCGGTTCCGGGAGTATCACCGAGGTGCTTTTTGAGATGGTTTCGGATGGGTGCAAGTGCTTCTTTCACAGGTTGAGACCTTCTGATTGTTCTCATGGATCGCCGGAGGATCAATCCTCCGGCTACAAATGATACGTCTGTTAAAACAGACCTGATGCGGGTACATGTTCTCGGTCGAATTTATTGAGTCAGCGAAGTTGATCCGTATAATGATTGATCCTCATGTGTTTCTCTCCGAATAATCGCGACTAATGCCTTTGTCATCTTCTGCAATCCGTTCCAGACTGGCAATTGTGGTCCCGTTTCTATGATGCTCCTTCTGCTGTTCCACATACTCGATTGCCCGCTTTAATGTTCGTTCGCTGACACTGAAAACTCCATAACCCCGCTGCCAGGCAAATGACATATCGAACTCGGCGCAAATGGCGTAAGAACTCGCTCCTTTGATATGTTTCACAAAGCTGGCAATGGAAATACTGGGGGGGATGGATAGTACCACATGGACATGATCGGGCATGCCATTTATGGCAAAAACCTGCCCGCCCTTTTCCTCGCACTTACCCGTTAACACCCGGTAGACAAACCCTTCAATATTGGCGGTGATCCACGGATGGCGCTCTCTGGTCGTCCACACAATATGATAAAACAGCCGCCAATAAGGCATGTTCTCTCCGGGTCGAATTTATTCGACGCATCACTTGTAGCATGAGGATTGATCCTCATGCGATGGTCAGATCCTTCGAGCGTTCTCTTGTAACCAGCGCCGCCGGAGGATCAATCCTCCGGCTATAGATGATACGTCTGTTGAAACAGACCCGATAGAAACATCCTCATCTGAGGGTAGATCACATCCCCCAATTCCCCCGACCGCCATACACGCCCATCATCCGGTAGGGATACATCTCCGGTAGGGCGCTGACCGTATCCAGGGTATCGAGTTCCTCCGCAGTGAGATTCCACCCGGTCGCGGCCAGGTTATCCTCAAGCTGGTCCGGCGTGCGTGCCCCGGCAATCACCGATGAGATGGTTGGCTGGTTGAGCAGCCAGTTCAACGCCACCTGCGGATAACTTTTGCCGCGCTGCTCGGCGATCTCCCCGACCGCGTCGAGGATCGCCCAGTTCTGATCGGTGCTGCGTCGATCCCAGGCTTCTTCGGTTTCGTCGGTCATCATCGCCAACCGGCCTGAGTTGGGCCGGTCACCGCGCCGGTACTTCCCGGATAGGAATCCGCCGCCCAACGGCCCCCAGGGCACCGAACCGATCCCCTCCGCCTCGAACAGGGGCAGGAACTCGTATTCAATATCCCGGACAACCAAGCTGTGCTGGTACTGCCCCGCGATAAACCGGCTGTACCCGTTCGCATCGCTGACCGCCAGCGATTTCATTACCTGCCAGGCCGCGAAATTCGACACGCCGATGTAACGTACTTTGCCCTGTGTAATTAGATCGTCAAAAGCGCGGAGCGTTTCCTCGATGGGGGTTATGTCGTCCCACATGTGTGCATAGTAGAGATCAATCGTATCGAGCTGCAACCGGCGCAGGCTGTTCTCAACCTCGCGCATAATGTGGGAGCGGGATAATCCTTCGTCATTGACGCCCTGCCCGCGTGAAAAACGCACTTTGGTCGCGATCACCAATTGGCCGCGGGCCTGGGTTTTCAGCCACTCGCCGACGATCTCCTCGGAGCGCCCATCAGCATAAACATTCGCCGTATCGATGAAATTGCCACCTGCCTCAACGAAGCTTGAAAGCATCCGTTTGGCGACATCGGGGGGAGTTCCCCGGCTGCCGCCCTCGCCGAAGATCATCGACCCCAGGCATAATTCTGATACCACCAATCCCGACCGGCCTAATCGACGGTGCTGCATGTCTGCTGCCCTCCATACCTAATGACACAAAATACGGTGTAGGGGCGAGATATATCTCGCCCCTACCGACAACGAGAATAATTTCTACCCCTCAACCAACAGCCACAAACTCTGGTAAGGAGCCAGATTCAGGAAGGTCGATTCTGCTTCAATGGGTGGATGATCGGCTGACCTGTCTAATACATCAACCACCGCCCGTCCGGTAAACCGTCCCAGGTCAAGGGCGACGTTCAGGCCGGAGTCGGTCAGGTTATGAATAGCAATGATGGTTTCGCTGCCTTCTGCCTCGCGGATAAAGGCCAGTACCGCCGGGTTGTGCGTATCGAGGAATTCAAGCTCCCCGCGTGAGAAGGCCGGATGCTGTTTCCGTAATGCGATCAGACCACGCATCCGGTTAAGCATTGAGTCGGGATCGTCGATCTGATTGGCGACGTTGAGCCGCTCATAGCCATATCCATAGGCAGGCCCACTGATCACCGGGGAATAGAGTTGCTCATCCGGCGCATCCGAAAACCCGGCGTTGTGACTGTCATCCCACTGCATCGGGGTGCGGACACCGTCCCGGTCATGAAGCGCGATGTTATCCCCCATCCCGATCTCATCGCCATAATAGATGATCGGCGTACCGGGCAGCGAGAACAGCAGTCGATTCGCCAGCATGATCTTGGCCGGGTTGTTATCCAGCAGGGGAGCCAACCGCCGTCTGATGCCCAGGTTGAGCTTCATCCGGGGTTCGGGCGCATATTCCCGCCACATCCATTGACGTTCTTCCTCGCTGACCATCTCGACCGTCAGTTCGTCATGATTGCGCAGGAAGACGCACCACTGGCAGCCATCCGGGATAGGGGGGGTAGCCTCCATGATCTCGCGAATTTTGGTGCCGTCGCCGGAGCGCAGCGCCATGTAAATCCGGGGCATCACCGGGAAGTGAAAGCCCATATGGAACTCGTCGCCGTCCCCAAAGTAATCGACCACGTCCTCGGCGGGCTGGTTGGCTTCACACAGCATCACCGCTTCCGGCCAGCCTTCATCGATAAACCGGCGCATCTCTTTGAGATAAATGTGGGTTTCCGGCAGATTCTCACAGTTGGTTCCTTCGCGCTCGTAGAGATAGGGCACGGCATCCACCCGGAACCCATCGATCCCTTTGTCGAGCCAGAAGCGCATCACATCCAGTATGGCAACCTGAACTTCTGGATTATCGAAATTCAGGTCGGGCTGTGAAGCATAAAACCGGTGCCAGTAATATTGATTGGTTCGTTCGTCAAATTCCCAGTTGGAACTCTCGGTATCGAGGAAAATGATCCGAGTCTCGACATAGCGCTGGTCAGTATCGCTCCACACGTACCAGTCCCGTTTAGGGTTATCCAACGATGATCGCGACTCTTTGAACCAATCGTGTTCATCAGAAGTGTGGTTGACCACCAGGTCGGTGATCACGCGCAGGCCGCGTTGGTGGGCCTCTTTGATCAGCTCGTCAAAGTCTTCGAGTACACCATAGTCGGGATGGATGCCGCAGAAGTCAGCCACGTCATAGCCGCCATCCTTGAGCGGGGATGGATAGATCGGCAGCAGCCAGATGCAGTCAACGCCGAGATGCTTCAGGTAATCCAGCTTTTCGATCACACCGCGCAGATCACCATTCCCGTTGCCGGTGGTGTCCTTGAAAGCGCGCACGTAGAGTTCATAAAAGATGGCATCTTTGTACCAGGGGGTGGTCATGCCGCTTCCTCATCAAGCAGCCTCGCGCCTATACCGGAGCGCCTGAGGCCGGAAATAGATTGAATCACTTGGGAGCTATAAGCCAGCTATATTCCCTTTTGTAGGAGCAAGATTGCGGCCAAAATGGCTCGGCAATCTTTATCCTGCAAACCGGAATATATTAGAACACGGGACCTGTGCAGTCAAATTGGAGATGGGATGGCTGCTTGATGCTCGCCTGTTGTAGCATAAAGCAGCAGACATCCCACCTCCTTGTAGCCGTGTTTGGGCACAACCCCCATCCTTGTAAGGGGGGAGGGGATATTAGCCCTTTACCGAACCGGCCATCATCCCGCGCACGAAGTAGCGCTGCAGCGAGAAGAAGACGACCAGCGGGACAATCATTGAAATGAAAGCCCCGGCGGTCAGGACATGCCAGTCCGCCCCGCGTGATCCGACCAGTCCGGCGATCCGCTGGGTGAGCACTTGCACATCCGAGTTGGTGACGCCCAGGAAGATCAGGGCGACCAGGTAGTCATTCCACACCCACAGGAATTGGAAAATGGCAAATGATGCTAACGCCGGAACCGAGAGCGGCATAATCAACTGGGTAAAGATCGTGAAGTGCGACGCCCCGTCGATGAAGGCCGACTCCAGGATATCCCTAGGAATGGTGCTGATGTAGTTAAACAGCAGGTAGGTCGCCAATGGCAGACCAAAGCCGGTATGTGCTAGCCAGATCGCCAGGAATGTCCCGTTCAGATCAAGCTTCACGTAGTCCCGCAGGATCGGGATCAGCGCGATCTGGAGCGGTACGACCAGCAGGGCCACCACCCCGATGAACATTATCCGCCGTCCGGGGAAGTTCATCCAGGCGAACCCATACGCAGCAAACGCCGCAATCAAGATCGGGATGACCGTTGCCGGGATAGTCACCGTGAGCGAGTTCAGGAAGGAGTCGATAAAGTTATCGCCCTGAACCGTCTTGACATTCCCCTCGGCATCTTTGACCTCATAGGCTTTACCGGCCAGGACCTGCCCGTAGTTATCCAGGGTGAAGTTCCAATCGGCTGTCCACCGGCGCTCCTTGACTTCAAGATGGCCGTTGCGTAGATTACCCACCCAGACGATCTGTTTATCGCCGGTATTAACGCCATCTCGCCATTCGTCATAGGAGGCAGTTACCCCATCAATTGTGATGGGCTTATCGCGTGATTGGCCTTCAGGAATCGCCTGTTCACCAACATCAATCCAGCCGCGATGGGGCAGAACCGTCCACCACCCGCTCGCCTGGATATCCGCTGGCAGGCGGAACGATGAAATCAACAGGCCAATGGTGGGGATAGTCCACAGCAAGCAGATCAGCAGCAGTATCCCGTTAACAAGCAGGCCGCTTACCAGTTTTCGTTGTTGTTGGCTGTGCATCAGAAAGCCTCCCCTTCACTGAACTGCCTCAGGTTGTAGATCATGACCGGGATAACGGCAATGAACAATACAATGGCGATGGCGGAACCTAACCCGGCATTCTGGCTGATGAACAGCTCTTTGTAGAACCTGACGCCGATTACCTCCGTGCCGAACTGGCCGCCGGTCATGACCATCACCACGTCAAAGATCTTGAGTGTGAAAATCACGACGGTCGTGGTCACGGTGATAATCGTGCCCTGGATGTAGGGGATGATGATCCGGAAAAAGGCCTGAAGCTCAGTTGCTCCGTCAACCCGTGCCGCTTCCAACAGGTCTTCAGGCACGCCTTTGATCGCCGCTGAGAACAACACCATGGCGTAGCCTGTTTGCAGCCAGACTACCACAACGATCAGAAACAGGTTATTCCAGGGCTGCACCAGCGTGATCCAGGCCTGTGATTCACCTCCAAACAACTGTACGATGGCATTGAGCAGGCCAATATCCCCGTTATAGTCGTAAACGAACCGCCAGATCACGCCTGCACCGACCATCGAGATCGCCATCGGCATGAAGATCAAAGACTTGGCGACGCTCTCGAACTTACTGCGGTCGGCCAAAACCGCAATCAGCAAGCCAAATACAACGGTGAGTGACGTGCCGATGATCATCCACAGCAGGTTGTTTCGATAGGCTTCCAGCATAATGCGTTGGGTGAAGGTATCCGCATAGTTTTTGAACAGTGGTGCAGCCCAGGCCGTACCATCGGCATTATGAAAACTCAACCACAGGGTGCGGATGGTGGGGAGCGCCAGGTACCAGCTCAGAATGGCTATTGCCGGGCCAACAAACAGGAAGGGCTGCAAGCGCTGCATCCAGATGCCGGGTAGTTGTTCAACCAGCCAGTTTGTCACCCAGTACAGAACCGCCACGCCTCCAACACCCCAGACGATAGCCACAACCGCAATCAGCCCCTTGGGGGCGTCGCTGTCTCGGAGGAAGATAAACCCACGCCACAAAATGATAAAAGTGAGTGCTGGGACGATGATGGCGATGAAAAGTCGTCCCAGCCCTACCGTCAGCCAATCGACTAGGCGTTCGCCAAAGGTCATTGGCCGGGCTGTTGACTCTGCTTGTCCCATTGTTTGCTCCTTATCAAGCGGGATTCGCACTAACGCGAAGCCACATAAACCATCAAAACGACTTATGGAGAAACCATTTAGATTTTGCCTGACTTTTCGCAGTGACACGGTATGAGGTGTCACTACAACCAGACGGTTCTATTTTGTTTATCCATTAGTATCTATCCATAAATGAAAAAAACTTGTGGTAGGGGCGCTAGAGATGTTTACATCCCCCGAAGCGCCCCTACGGTAATTTATGGACAGGTTCTTATTATGACAGCAGGGCAACCGCTAACAGCGATTACCCTGCCATACTTTACATGTTATGCTGACAAGTTAAGGACAAACAACACGGCTACTCGGTCGGCCAGGCAGCATCGATCTCGGCCAGTACGGTGTCAAGATCGGCGGTACCGCTTACCCAGTCGGTCATACCCTTCCAGAATGAACCTGCGCCTACTGCGCCGGGCATCAGGTCGGAGCCGTCGAAACGGACGCTGTCGGCGTCATTCACGAGTTGAGCAATACCGCGCTCAATATCGTCGCCGTACCAATCCAAGGCGGCGTCGTTGTGCGGTGACAGTGCACCACCGGAGGCTAACCAGGTCTTCAGGGAGTCGCCGCGGCTGAAGAAGTCCATCACCGCGCGTACTTCTGGACGGTCATCAAACATCGCGTAGATGTCACCAGCGATCAGGTAGGGCTTCCCGTACTGCTCGTCGATTGGCGGCAGGTAGAAGAAGTCGTAGTCTACACCGGCCTCAAGTCCTTCGGGGAAGAAGCTGGTGATGAAGTTACCTTGCTTGTGCATCCAGCACTTGGGCGGATCATCGAACATCGGAACTGGTGAGTCGCCGAAGAAGGTGTCAGCGATAGCAGCGGTGCCACCGTAGACGTAGTCTTCGTTGAACCAGATCTGAGCCAGGGTTTCGGCTGCATTCTTCACTTCA
>JBNKDD010000233.1:0-8932 GCA_050288085.1 Anaerolineae bacterium | reverse complement strand
CGTTATCCCGGAACGCCCGCAGTTGGCCGCTATCAGCGTTGGTGAATTGATTGACACCTTGGAAGCTAAAGTCCTGACCGGGGAAGACCTGCGGGACAACCTGGTCGAGCAGTTTATGGTCGGCGCGATGACAGCTCAGGAAGCTCTGTCACGGTTCCGCCGCTCAAGAAACAAGGCGGTTATCACCGGCGGCGACCGCACCGACATTCAACTGGCGGCGCTTGAAACCTCAACGGTTGCCATGATCCTGACCGGCAATCTGCGCCCCGGCGCGCCAGTCGTTGAGCGGGCCGAAAAGCAGGGTGTTGCTATCCTGATGGTTCCGACCAACACGATGGACACCGTCGAGGCCGTTGAGCGGGTATATGGTAAAACCCGGTTGGGCCAGGCCGAGAAGCTCGCCCGCTTTGAGGCACTGATGGCCGAATGTGTCGATTACAAGAAGCTGCTTGAGGCTCTCGAATTCTAGACTAACTAGCGTAATCTTAAGTAGTCACTCCCCCATCGCGTCAAAAGCCGCGATTCGCCCCCCTTCGCAAAGGGGGGCAGACACCGCTTTTGCGGTGGCGGGGGGTAACAAAAATGCGCCCGAAATCCCGTTGAGGATGGAGGGCGCATTCTGGTATGATCATGAACTGATTGTTCAACCAGAATAAGGATAACTACCACTGATGAGCCTCAAACGTGATGAATCCGGTCGGCTGCACATCGAAACCCCGTTGATGGCCGAATCCCTGATGGATAAAGAGTTACTCGAAAGCACCGAGCTAGAGTCGGTCTTTCGTCCTATGCCCAACCTGAATGTCATCAAGCTGGGCGGGCAGAGCATCATCGACCGGGGTGGGGCGGTCGTCAAGCCGATCCTGGATGAGATCGTCGCAGCCCGTCCCGATCACCAACTGCTGGTGATGACCGGCGGTGGCACGCGCAGCCGCCACGCCTACGCGATTGCCCTTGACCTGGGGATGCCGACCGGTGTCCTGGCGAAGCTCGGCGCGAGTATCAGCGAGCAGAACGCCCTGATGATCTCGATCTTGTTGACCCCTTACGGCGGTGTGAAGATCGGCCACGATGATGTTGCCAAGCTGGCCGCCTACATGACTTTTGGGATCATCCCGATCATGCATGCCATGCCGCCCTACGGGATGTGGGAGAAGCCACCCGAAAAAGGCCGCATTCCCCCCAACCGCACCGATGTGGGGACTTTCCTCACGGCGGAGGTGGTCGGGGCAAAGCGCTGTATCATGGTCAAGGATGAGCGGGGATTGTTCACCGCCGATCCCAAGAAAGACCCCAAGGCCGAGTTTATCCAGGAGATCGAGGTCAACGAGTTGATCGCCCGCGATCTGAATGACCTGGTTGTCGAGCGGGCGATGCTTGATGCCCTGTCGAAAGCCCGCAGTGTCAAAGAGGTGCTGATTGTCAATGGGCGGGAACGAGGTAATCTGACCCGTGCCCTGGCCGGTGAGAATCCGGGGACAAGGATTTATAGAGCATGAAGAGACTCGTGCCGTTTCTGCTGCTTATTGCCCTGGTGATGGCCGCCTGTGGTAGTGGTAGGGATATACAGCCAACCGGTACACCAATGGAAGAAGCTGTAGCTGCTGAAAATGAAAGTACACCATCTGTGCAGCCGACCAATCCACCCACATCTTTGCCATCACAGGAGCCGACTGCCACGGAAACATCGGAGCCAACCCTCACTCCAACCGCCGGGCCAATAGATATAGCGCAGGCAGGAGTCAGCAGCAATAATGACTGGGAATCCTATACGGATATCATCAACGAAGTGGAAATGGCCCTTGTTCCGGCGGGATGTTTTGATATGGGAAGCTCAAACGAATATGCCAACGAGCGACCGGTTCACAGGGTGTGCTTCGAAGAGCCGTTCTGGATCGATGTGTACGAAGTAACCAATGAGCAGATTGGTTCTACAGGAAATTGGAGTGAGCCAGATCGACCAAGAGATAGTATAAGCTGGCTCGATGCCCGTGCTCACTGCGAAAGCCGGGGCGCACGCCTGCCCACCGAGGCTGAATGGGAATATGCCGCACGAGGTCCCGATAGTCTCGTCTATCCATGGGGAAATGACTTTGTGGTTGATAATGTCGTCTACGGTGGCAACTCAGATGGTCGAACCTGGGATGTGGGCAGCAAGCCGGGCGGTGTATCATGGGTTGGTGCGTTTGATCTGAGTGGTAATGTCTGGGAGTGGGTGAATGATTGGTATTGGAAAGATTACTATGGCACATTGCCCGAGGTAGTTGTGAATCCACAGGGGCCGGAGCTTGGTTCTAACCTGCTTAGAGGTGGTGCGTGGTGGAGCAACGGTAAAGGGTATCTGCGCGCTGCGTACCGCGAAGAGGAAGATCCTACCAGCGTGTACTTCAGCTACGGATTCCGCTGTGCCCTCTCATACCAGCCGTAGGCTGAACAGCCTGAGCGTATCTCATTGAAGCCTGCTCTACCTGTCCCGCCGCTTGCCCTTCTCCCGGCGATGGCCGCGCTGCCGGGGTGGGGCGACCTCAAACGTCCCCCCTTCAATTTGTAAGGCGAGGCCCTCGGTCAGCGCCAGGGCGACCTGATGCCTGGCGCTGGTGACAATCCGCTGGAAGGTTGAACGGGAAACGCCCATACGCTCAGCCGCCTCAGCCTGTGACAACCCTTCAAGGTCGGTCAGGCGCAGGGCTTCCAGTTCTTCGTGTAGAAGTTTGACATGCCGCAGCCCATTGAGGGGGACGCCCGCCGGTTTATAGACCGCCGGACGCGGGGTCTGGGTCAGGGTACGCTGTTTGCGTGGGCGAGGCATTCAGTCTCAATCCCGGTTGCGGCGACCATGTCGGCGGCCTCCGCCACCACCCTGGATTGGCAGGTCGCCTTCGGCAAATTCGCCGCGCGGCAGGTAGACGATCTCCGCGCCGATATCCTCGGCGATCTTCTCGATCTCTTCCCGGCGTACCCGGCTCTTGAATACCTTCAGGTCGGCTCCCTGGACGGCGACAATCGCAAACCGTGGGCGGCCTGATCCCTCCCCAACGTGGCGGCGATGCCGGACAAATATCTTGCTCATGGTGAAATCCTTTCAACCAGTGCGTTAGTTTTGGGCATATGCCCATAATTAATTATATAGTTTCCGCCGGAGATTGTCGAGTGGGGGATCAAATTCCCGATTAGGAGATCTCAACCTGCCGGTATATACTACTGACAGATACGTATACAACCACACAAAAGGGCACAACGGATAATTGTTGTGTCCTGTCTTGTCATATCAGAGGAAAATATGGACACCGAGATTATCCCCGTCAAACGGTCAATGGTTCGCCAGACATCGCGGATCACCCTGGATGACGGTTCAATCTGGAGTGCCCCGGTTGGTACTCCGCTTGAGGAATACTATAAAGTTGCCTGCCCTGACCTGATCCCGACCACCCGCCTACCGGGTGCGGACGGCACTCAGACGATTGTCGGGGCGGTGGTCAACGGTAAGCTGCGCGAACTTACCTACCGCGTTGATTGGGATGCCAGGGTCAGCCCGGTGATGCTTCATGACAGCGATGGCCTGCGCATCTACCGCCGCTCACTGTCTTTTGTGATGTTGGTCGCCGCTAAAGAACTGTTCCCGGATCGCACCATTGTGATCGATCATTCGCTGCCTTTCGGCGGCTACTATTGTAAATTGACGGAAGGCTGTTTTTCGGCGGATGAACTGGCCCAGGTCAAAGCGCGGATGCTGGAGATCATTGACCAGGATGCGCCCATTATCAGGACGGTGGTGAGTCTCGATGAGGCGGTTGCCTTCTTTAAGAAGAATGGTTACGACGATAAGCTCCGCCTGATGGAGAATCGCACCAAGGACTACCTGATCCTGTATGAACTGCGCGGGGTGCGTGATTATTTCTACGGGTATATGGTGCCCAGTGCTGGCTACCTGACCACCTTCGACCTGACCCATGACGGCGATGGATTTATCATGCGGCATCCCCGCCGCCATGCGCCGACGGTCATCCAGCCGATCATCGACCTGCCCAAGCTGCGCGGTGTGTTCATGCAGACGGCGGAGTGGCTCGAACTGCTGGGCGTCGAGGATATCGGCGAACTCAATCAGGCAATCCGGGCCGGGCGTGCTCGTGAGTTGGTGCTGGTCGCTGAAGCGCTCCATGAGGGCCGGATTGCCGATATTGCCGATGATATTGTGGAACGCGATCCGCCGCCCCGATTGGTGCTGCTCTCCGGGCCGTCCTCTTCCGGCAAGACAACCACCAGCAAGCGGTTGGCGATCCAGCTGCTCGCGCATGGCCTGAAGCCGTACACCATCGAGATGGACAATTATTTTGTAGACCGGGAAAAAACCCCCCGCGATGAGAACGGTGACTTTAACTTCGAGCACCTGAATGCGCTGGATGTTGATCTGTTCAACGAGCATATGCTCAAGCTGATGAACGGCGAGTCGGTGCAGCTTCCGCGATTCAACTTTATCACCGGCAAGCAAGAGCCGGGGGATAAGGTGCGGCTTTCACCGGATCAAATCCTGATCGTGGAGGGGATTCACGGCCTGAACCCTGAACTGGTTCGCAATCTGCCGCGCGAGTTGACCTTCAGGGTGTATGTCTCCTGCCTGACCCAGTTGAACATCGACCGGCATAACCGTGTCCCGACGACCGATGTGCGCCTGCTGCGGCGGATGGTTCGTGATGCCGCTTACCGGGGATACTCGGCTACCGATACCCTGTCGCGTTGGCGGAGTGTGCGCAAGGGTGAGCGCACCTGGATATTCCCCTTCCAGGAGAACGCCGACGTGATCTTTAACTCGGCGCTGGTCTACGAGTTGGCGATGCTGCGTCCCCTGGCCGAACCGCTGCTGCTCCAGGTAGAGCACGGCACCCAACAGCATATCGAGGCCAAGCGGCTGTTATCCTTCCTGGGGTGGGTGTCCCCGTTGAAACCCGACATTGTGCCGGATAACTCGGTGCTGCGGGAGTTTGTCGGCGACAGCATCCTGCGGGATTACAAGCCCGGTCAGCCGGGGTAATTGCCATGTCTTACCCGCTCCTACATTAATTACGCATTTGGCTCTGCCATCAGTTGGCTGTAGGAATGGAGAGATCACAATATCCATCACCGTCTTTATCGACATAATGGCGGCAGTGACCGGGATAGGGGTCATAGGTGATCCCCTTGGGACAGGCAACCGAGAACGTTTGCACAGATGTAGCAACCGATACACTCTGCGTCGGTATAACGGTTGGGGGGATACTCGTTGCCTCTGGCTGTACCACAACTTCATTTGTCTCTTCAGTAGGCACTGGGGTCGCTGTTGGTGTATCGGTTGCGGGAACGCTTGTTGTCTCTGACTGTTGTCCCACTATTGCCTGGTTCTCTTCGGTGGGCACTAGGGTAGCTGTTGGTGTATCGGCTGCGGGAATGCTTGTTGCCTCTGGCTGTTGTTCCACTATTGCCTGGTTCTCTTCGGTGAGCACTGTCGGTGCAGCCGTTGGGGGAACGGTTGGACGTGCCACAGTTTCCTCACTTCCGAACAATGATTTGTAGCTCAGTGCGGTCATAGCCGCACCCAGCCCGGCGGCCCCCAGTCCGACTACCCCCAATCCGGCAGTACGTAAGAACCGCCGTCTGCTCATCAGGACACCACCACTGGCGGTGGCTGTTGAATGTAACGGTTTTGCCGTAGGGAACAGAATCTTTCCGGTCATCACCACGATCCATTTCCAGTGCAAGATCAGATGGACCAGAACACCGGCGAGCATTAACAGGCTCCCCCAGGTGTGAATCTGATCCCAGATGTTATAGGCGATACCTAAGACGGTTGAACCGTTTATCGGGAACAGGAAAACAATGCCGCTCACGGCGCTCAAGATAAAGGCAAGAGCAGTTACTACGTCAACCCAGTAGTTTACTTTTGCTTTGTTCACAACGTACTCCTCATTGAATCTGCTTTGTACCAGCGCAGATTAATGATAGAAAGAGCCTGTTTAAAACTTGTTATCAACTAATGAAGAACTGATGAACTGGATATGCAAATTTCATATTGTAATGTTTTTATTGCCATGATTTAGCGAGTAGACTATGTGAACATTACGTTGAAGAACACGTCGCAATAGGAATTAATCGATGGCTAAGTCAGATGCATTGCCCACATCAAAGCACAAACTACTATCACTGATCTTGACCGTACTGCTGGCTTACACTCCGGGTTTGATCCTTTTAGCGTTCCTGGTGTTTGCCAAGTTTATCTGGCGGATTCCGGCAGGTGACTTTCTCCGCGATCCGGTCAACCAGTTCGATTTACCTGTTTATACCGGGCTGGTGGCCCGGTTGGGGTGGTTGTTCTGGGGGGCAGCGGTGACGGTCAACTGGTTCACCGCCGCGCTGATTTGGAAGAAGGATCGCCGGTGGGGGAGCTTCTTTGTCGCTGCCGGATTGTTCACCGCCTTGCTGATGTTCGATGATATCCTCGGCCTGAGCCTCCGCGTCTATACTCCCTACCTGGGTATCCCTAAGCGGATGGTCTTTTTCTCCTATGGGCTGATGGTGCTGGTGTTTTTGGCTTTCTACCGGGACATGCTCCAGAACACCGATTCGATCTTGCTGCTCTCGGCTTTTTTCTTCTTCGCTTTTTCTACCTTGCTGGATTTTAACTGGTATCTTGAACGGCGGATCGGCGGCTTTTTCTTCGAAGAGGGGACCAAACTGCTGGGTATCGTTGGCTGGCTGGCTTTCTTTATTCGCACCGCTGCCCGGCAGATCAATGATCTGGTGGGGGCCGGAGCCGGGGCGGATTAAGCTCGTACCCCCTGCCACCGCCAAAGCGGTGTCTGCCCCCCTTGCAAGGGGGGCGGAGGATGCGTCCACCGAAGGTGACGCATCACGGGGGGTAAAAAACTTCAATTTATAAATCGCCGCACCAATAACACCGCCAACACCGCCAACGCGATCCAGGTTGCCCCGATCAACACCGCCCCGACCCAACTGACCGGCTTGCCAGATTGAAAGGCTTCCTCTGCTTTCTGGCGGGAATCATCCATTACTTCTTGCGGGATCAACTTCAATGCAATCACCACGCCGAGCGGGATCAAAATCAGGTCGTCGAGATAACCGAGCACCGGGATCGGATCGGGAATCAGGTCGATGGGGCTGAAAGCGTAGGCGATCACCAGGGCGGCAAAAGCCTTGCCATACCAGGGTGTGCGCGGGTCTTGATAGGCCAGGTACAGGGCGTAAACTTCCCGCTTTAATTGCCGGGCGCGATCCTTCCAGGTTGTCTTCATGCTTTCCATTGTAGAGCAAAGCGGGCCAGTTGCCACATTGCCGTGATTTCCTATAATGCCTGTTGAAGGGATTTGATTATGAATGAATTTTCTGGCGCGTTAGTGTGTTTATGTGCAGGCGTGGGTGTTACCGGATTGATGGTCGCTGCCGCCTTTGTGTTGATCACCATGACCCGGAAGGGCAGTGCTAAAGCCGTCGAAGCATGGCAGCAGGCTGGGGAAGCAACCGGGTTGGATTTCAAGAAAACAGGTTTGGGGTCGCCGGTGTTGAGCGGTTCCTATCAGGGGCGCGCGGTTCGTGCCTACATCGCCAGGGGGACAAGCAAAACGCCTACCCGCACGGCCTACACTTCCTCTCACGATAACGCGGCGTTCCCGATGCTGCGCGTTAACCGGCAGGTGAAAGGGACGATCATGGGGCCAAAGGGGATCGCTATCGGCTTCCCGGAATTTGACGAGGCTTTCCTGATCATGTGCGAGGAGCGTGACCAGGCTATCGACCTGTTGGAAGACCCCACCTTACGTGAGCGATTGATGGCGATTGAACGGGTTCACCTGTCGGTTGAGGGCGGACAGGTTCATCTCTCCGAAATGGGTGACGTGACCGACCCGGCCCGCATTCAGGCCCGGTTGAAACTGCTGCTTGAGATTGTCAATCGGGTTGACAGCCTGTAAGCCCGGCTCATGAACTTTGAAACTTTCCAAAGTTGGAAAGCCCGGATCGGCGTCTACGGCCTGATCGGGTGGCGGGTTGTCCTGGGCGTGATTGTGATCATCCCGACCATCCGCTGGCTGACCCAGGAGAATCCCACCTTTGGGCAGGCCAGCGCTTCACAGGAGCGATATGCTGATCTGCGGGATGATCTGCCACCGGACGAGATGGTCGGTTATGTGTCCGACCTCTCCCGCGAGGATTATCCCGCCCCGCCTCAACTGGCTCAGTACGCTATTGCCCCGGTGGTGATGAGCCTGGGTGATGACTGCTGCGAACTGGTCATCGGCGATTTTTTCCTCCTGGAGCAAGTTCATCCCGATTATGGCGACACCCACCTGACTCCGCTGACCGATTATGGCGACGGGCTGATCCTGTATCGCAACGAGGATTATGCGGAATGAGGCTGATTGTGGCGCTGCTGCCGCCGCTGATCGCCGGGTATTTGCTGGTGGCAGTGCTCTGGCCCGATTCGCGGCGCGGCTTCCCCGCCATGTTGATCCGGTTGTGTCTGGCGGTCGGGATTGGGTTCGGGTTGTCATCGGGCGTGTTCTTTGTCGGGCTGATGATCTCTAGGCCGAGCCTGCTCGGTGTGATCGTTGGGGATGTGGTGCTGTTGGGGATGACCATTTCCTTTTTTGTCCTGTGTTGCTCACCCCCCATCGCACGACCTCTGGTCGTCGCTCACGCGCTGTCGCGCTCGCTGCGATTCGCCCCCCTTGCAAGGGGGGCAGACACCACGTCAGTGGGGGCGGGGGGTGAATCCCTATCTCCCGCCGAATCACCCTGGCGAGGACAGAAAGCTATACCCTGGCTCGTTCTGAGCCTGGTGGCGGCGGCGCTGGTAGGTTTTATCACCATATCGGGTATCGAACCGCACGGCCAGTGGGATGCCTGGTCGATCTGGAACCTCAAGGCCCGCTTCATTTTCCGGGGC
>JBNKDD010000232.1:0-8989 GCA_050288085.1 Anaerolineae bacterium | reverse complement strand
AGAAATCACTTGCTTTTGGTAAATCATTGAAGCTTTGAACAGCCTTCATGATCGTAGCTCGTGCCAGAAAATCAATAACTTCCTCGTTCAAATTATTAAGTTGTTGTTGTATTGGATATACTTCTTTCCCAGTAAATAGCATTGCCTCAAAGCAATCCCGGGCATATTCCACAGCAAATCGTGAAGCTGCTGCAAAAACCCAATCATTGTTGATAATCCGAGGGATGACCGTTTTTTCAAAGTAGTTATGCAGCTTGGTAGCTATATCCAACTCATCAGAATTAGCTGGATGTTTATTCAATTGTTGTTCTGCTTCGGCAATGATCTGGTTAAACTTATGCCGAAATATGTTGGCAATTACTTTATTATCCATTTTCTGTCCGTCTCATATTCCCTATGCTAAAAAACAAGGCGACCACATGGCCGCCCCGCTCGTTGATTGTTGTGTTGTTGTGTCTGGGTGATAGTTACTATTGTGCCCTAGCACTCACTGTACCCGCAGCTATAGCACTTCCGGCAGCCCTCCTCATTGACCACCGACGCGTGGCCGCACTCCGGGCACAGGTCGCCGCCCAACCCACTGTTAGGGTTACCCAATCCGCCGGGCAGGCTGAGTTGGCCGGGGGACGGGGTAGCTGCCTCCGGCTCGGCTTCGTCGGTCGGTTGGTGCGGATGTTCCCCCCATTGCTGTTGCAGGTATTCGTCTAACACCTGGGCGACGCCATCCGGCAGCGACCGCACCCGGTTTGGCCCCAATCCAAGCGACCGCCCGCCGCCGATCCCGCGTAACTGCCGCACGACTTCAACCAGCCGTTTGCGCGGCTCAATGTGCGAGTTCATCCGCAGCGTATAGCTGATCAACCGGCCCAACGCCTCACTGACCGCTGCCGTTTCGCTGCCAGCCTTTGCCGTCTGGATGAACACCTCGAAGGGTTGATCGCCGCCGTTCTCATTGATCGTGACGAAGGTTGTGCCCGCCGGGGTCTCGACCCGGTAGGTGTAACCCTTCAGCACACGGGCGCGGGGCCGCTTGGTTTCGTTGACAAACAGCGGTAGTTCCGGTTCTTGAGGGGGCATCATCTCAGCCATCAACGACAACGACGCCGCCGAGGTGATCTCCGGTTTTAATGTGCCGGTTAACCTGGATTTTGGGCGCGGCTTTGAATCGGATTTTGGTTTTTCTTCAGCGGGCGGACTGTCCTTTTTCTGAACGGTAGCCGCCGTTTCGAGCACCACCTTATCCCGCGACCCGGCAACGTAAACCGTCAGCCCCTTGCAGCCGAGCTTCCAGGCCAGTTGATAAGCCTTTGCCACATCATCCGGAGTCGCGTCTGCCGGGAAGTTGCAGGTCTTCGAGATGGCATTCGACACGAAACGCTGCATCGATGCCTGCATGCGGACATGCTCTTCCGCGCTGATATCAGCCGCCACCACAAAGGTATGGCGGATATTCTTCGGAATCGCATCAACATTCTGGCAGGAGCCGGTCTGGTTGACCTGCTTGATAATATCCTTGCGTGTTATCTCATCAAGGCCCGCATCGATCAGGGCCTGTTCAAATTGTGGGCTGGTATATTGAAGTTCGACATCCTTCCCGTTGTCGTTGAAGTGCCGGGTATAGGCCAGCGCAAACACCGGTTCGCAGCCGTAGCCCTCCACCCCGGCGACGGTCGAGATAGTGCCGGTCGGGGCGATGGTCGTTTGTGCCCCATTGCGGATACCATGTTCCCGAATGCCCTGTTCAACTCCGGCCCAATCCAATGCCGGGCGGCCCCAATCGCGGGTGTAGGGGGTCAGCGGTTCGGGAATCTCCCACTTCAGATCGTCGGGATCATAATAACTACCCTGGATGGCAAGGAAGGAACCGCGCTTCTTCGCCAGTTCGACGCTGGTATGCATCGCATGGTAGTGGACAAATTCCATCACCTGGCTGGCGAACTCCTGGCCCTCTTCGCTGCCATAACGCACACCCAGATGGTACATCAGGTCGCCCAGCCCCATGATCCCCAGACCGAGCCGCCGGACGCGCCTTGCAGCAGCTTCCAACTGCGGCACCGATTCGACATAGGCATTGGCATCTACCACATCATCAAGGAAGCGGGTGGAGAGTTCAACACTCGCTTGCAGCTTCTCCCAATCAACCTTACCGTCGGCGGTGATATGCTCGGCCAGGTTCACCGAACCGAGGCAGCAGTTCTCAAATGGGCCGAGGAACTGTTCGCCGCAGCCCTGGGAGACATACCCCTCGGTGATCCAGGTGTCGCTCTCCGGCTCGTACAAATCGAAAACCGTCTCGACACCCGCCGGGTGAATGTCCACGATCTGAGCGGAATCGCCAGTAACTGGCTCTGCTAAGTCGGCGAGGCTGGCCTGTATCAGCCTGCCGTTTTGCGTATCGATCTCCATTCGGCCCTGGTTGGCGCTGTGGAATACCGGCACCGGCTCTTTGATCACCTGCACCCAGTCACCGGGCGCTAATTCATCCAGCCGGTACGATTGGAAACCATCTTCGTCACCCTGTTTACGGGCATAAAACCGATGTGACGCGGTCACCCGCAGACTCCCCCCATCCGAGAAGCGAATGGCGAACACCGGCATCGCCTGGTGAACCTCAATGGTTGCAACCCGGCCCGTTCCCAGGACGGTGCAAATCTCGTCGCCCTCGTCGATCCGATCGGCCCGCCGCCAGCCGGACGGAGTCAAAACGCGGGTATCGCCGGTTACACAGGGGTTGGTCGCTTCGATCTGGTATAACTGCGGCACCGGGTTGTCCTTGTTAGCCGTATCAAGGAACAGCAGGCCCGGTTCGCCGTTGTGATGCGCCTGCTTGACGATCAGGTCAAACAACTCCCGCGCCTTGACCGTATGCCAGACCGATCCATCCTGCGGGTTAACCAGTTCGAAATCGCTATCGCGCTCAACTGCCTGCATAAAATCATCGGTGATACCGACCGAAATGTTGAAGTTGGTGATCGCGTTTTCATCCGTCTTGCAGGTAATAAATTCACGGATATCAGGATGATCCACGCGGAGGACGGCCATATTTGCGCCGCGCCTTGTTCCGCCCTGGGCCACCTCACCGAACGCCTGATCGTAGACTCGCAGGAAGCCGACCGGCCCGGTAGCCGTTCCGCCGCTGCTGTATACGCGTGCCCCCTTGGGGCGCAGGCGGGTGAAGCTGAAGCCATTGCCGCCGCCCGTCTGTTGAATCAAAGCGGCATTGCGGAGCGTCTGGAAGATCCCCGCTTCGTCGCGTCCCATATCATCCTCAAGCGGAATGACAAAACAGGCAGCCAGTTGGCCCAGTGGAGTGCCTGCGCCCGTAAAGGTAGGCGAATTGGGAAAGAATCGCTTTGTGGTAAGCAGATCGTAGAACTGCTCGGCAATCGCCTGCCGGTCTTCTTTATAGTCATCTTCCGGGGCAGCGATGTTCCAGGCGACCCGCCAGAACATCTCTTCAACAGACTCGACGGGCTGCCCATCTTTCCCTTTGCGCAGATAACGCCGGGTCAGGACAGTGCGGGCGTTATCGCTGAGTTGAACCGGGTGAATGTGCGGTGGGTGGTGTCCGTTCGTACCGAGTTCTTTCTGGTCTACCATCACACTCTCTCCTATCCTTCCTTAATCATGCGAAAGGGCCGGTGGCGATACTACCCTCGCCATCAGCCCCAGGGCTTTGCTGTCAAAGCGTTAGCTTATTAATTCGGTTTGTTGTACAGATTTCTCGGTCAACAGCCGGTCGATTTCTTGTCGAACGGCACTCAAGTTATCCAATCCTAAAAAGACAATCGCATACCGGATATAAGCAATCTCGTCCAACTCTCGCAGCCCGGTGATCACCATCTCCCCGATCATCCGGCTAGGGACGCTGTTATCGGATTGGTCGTGCAGCCGGGCTTCAATCGAATCCACCAGCCGGTCGATAGCGGTTTGTGGGATAGGGCGTTTGGCACAGGCGATCTCGATTCCCTGTTGGAGCTTCTGCCGGTCAAAGGATTCGAGCCGTGCCGGGAGTCCATCCTGACCCTGTTTAATCACCAAAGGCATGGCCCGCTTCACCCGTTCCACCGTTGTGAATCGTTCACCGCACGCCTGGCATTCACGCCTGCGGCGGATTTCTCCCCGTGTTGGGTCATTGGTGGTATCCACGACGCGTGAATCAACCGCGCCGCAAAATGGGCAAAACATTCCCACTCCGTTTCAACTGGTGAACTGTCGAAAAGTGCCGCACACAAAATTGTGGCACATTTGTGCCGACCATTTGGTCTGACCACAGCGGGTCAAATAATGTGCGATTTGCTTCTCAGGGGTTAACTGCAAGACATCATAGCAAAGGATAAGATGACCTGCAACCGATCTCCAGGCCAGAAACCTTAAAAGATTGGAGGGGTGTGAATTCTTTAAGATTAGGCCGGTCAAACTCCGGCGAATCGGGTAACCAAATTCTAGCCTATCACGTACTGAACTATAACCATTTAAGGGAAGGATAAAAGATGACAACAGTACAAAAGCCAAAAGTATTCACCGGGTTTACCTTGCCTTTGACAATCCTGCTGATTGTCACCAATGCCGCTGGGGTTTTCATCAGCAGCCTCTATGACCGGGACTCTACCCTGCTGGCCGCGCAGATTATCGGCCAGGATTATTTTTCGCTGGCTGTAACCATTCCGGTGCTGGTGATCAGCGCCATCCTGATCCGCCGGGGATCACGGCGGGCACAGTTGGTATGGCTGGGAACGGCATTTTACCTGGTCTATACCTACCTGATCTATGCTTTCTGCCTTCAATATAACGCGCTGTTTCTGGTGTACGTTGCCCTGCTCGGCTTCTCAATTTATGGCCTGATTTTTGGAATGGCGAACACCGACTTCGCAAAGGTCAAAGCACAGTTTTCCCCGGATATGCCGGTCAGGGTGTTCAGCATCGCAATGGGGATCGTGCCGCTGCTGTTCTACCCGATGCATTTTGCAATAGATATCCCGGCCATGACCACCAGCCAGATTCCGCAAGGCGTGATCGATCTTAACCTACCGGTTGACTTCACCCACGTCATCGATATGGCGATTTACCTGCCTGCTGCCGGGATCGGCGCAATCTTCTTGTGGCAGCGTAAACCGGTCGGTTACGTGATCGCCGGGGTGATGCTCACCGTGATCGCCATGATGATGTTTGCCCTGCTGGCGATGTTTGCCTCAATGGGGCAGTATGGCCTTGCCGTCGCCACCAAGGATTGGGTGATTATCAGCAGTGTTGCCGGGGTATATTCCGGTTTATTTATCTGGTATTTGCGGTTGCTGAAGACAGCATAATCTCCACAACCGGCCCAAAATCTTGTATACTGGAAGAAAGGACAAGCTGATTCTGTTACCGATTAAGGAGTAGTGTGATGGCTGTCATAACTATTTCCAGGCAAGTCGGCAGCGGCGGCGTTTCCATCGGAAAAAAGGTAGCTGATATTCTGGGCTATCACTTCATTGACAAAAACACCCTTGCCGATGTTCTCAAAGAATATGGTATTGTGGAGTTCGAAAAAGTCTACGACTTTTCAGAAGGTTTCTGGGATCGCTTTGCCCCCACCAGGAATCGAACTGTGCTGATGATGAACCGGGTCATTCAGGCAATGGCAAGCCATGATAACGTTGTCATCGTAGGACGGGGCAGTTATGTAACTCTGTCGGATTTTGCTAATGTCCTGAATGTTCGCATCCAGGCCCCGCTTGACTACCGGGTGCGGCGGGTAATGGAGCGTGAAAACCTGTCCAATTTCGAGCAGGTTGAAGCACTGGTTAAAGAACGAGATAGAGCCCGGATCGATTTTGTCGAATTTACCTATGGGGTTATCTGGGATAAGGCCAGTGATTTTGACCTTGTGATTGACACCGGGAAGGTTGAGCCGGATAGAGCCGTATCCTGGCTGGTCGAAGCGGTCAGGGGGTGGCATATCGACGGGAAATTGACCACCGCCTCTATTGAGGTAGACCCTATCCTGGAGCGCTACATCTCCGACAAAGTCCTTGTGACCTGACGTTCGGAGATACTTATGGGGAGGGGACATTATGCCGGTGTCCCTTCCCCTTTTTTTTTTGTGATTTATCCCACCAATCCCTCTAGCCGATCCACCAGATCGGACAGCACGCCGAAGGTCTCTTCGACCGGGGCGGGGGTGGTCAGATCGACGCCTGCCGCTTTGAGCACGTCCAGCGCATAGTCAGAACTGCCCGCACTGATGAAGCCAATGTAATCTTCCGCTGCGCCCGCCACCCCGGATCGAACCCGGTTGGACAGTGCATGTGCCCCGGAGATGCCGGTCGCATACTGGAAGGTATAGTAATTCATGTACATATGCGGGAACTGCGCCCAGGTGATCCCCACCCGCTCGCGGTCGATTTCGATCTCGCCGCCGTAGCCTTCTTCGTACAGGTCGGCCATCAGGTTGTTCAGGTCGTCGGCGGTGACGCCTTCACCTTGCTCGATTCGCTGGTGAACTTCATGTTCGAACCGGGCCAGCGTCGGCATGATGAAGAAGTAGCGGTGGAGATTTTCCATCGCTTCCTGGATCAGGCCGATCTGGAAGGTTGGGTCGTCAATTGTATCGAACAGGTACGACCGCACCATCGCCTGATGGAAATTCGAGGCCACCTCCGCGGCGAAGATCGAATACTCGCCGTAGATATGCGGCTGGGTCGAGCAGGAGTGGTAGGTATGCATCGAGTGGCCTAACTCGTGCGCCAGCGTACTCATGGCGCTCAGGTCATGGCTGAAGCTCATCATGATGAAGGGATAGGTATCATACGAGCCATACGAGAATGCACCCTGACGCTTACCCTGATTGGGGTAAATATCCACCCAGCGATCTTCGAGGCAGCCCTGCCGGATCGTATTGACGTATTCCTCGCCCATCGGGGCCAGCCCATCGCAGATCCAATCGACGGCCTGCTCGTAGCTGACGGCCACCGGCTTCTCGATCAGGGGGGCCCAGCGATCCCACATCTGGAGCTTGTCTACGCCCAGACCCTTTTTTAACACCCTCAGGTAGCGATGCCAGGTTGGCAGGTGCTTCTTGAAGGTGCCGATCAGGTTATCGAACACTTCCACCGGGATGTTTTCAGGGAACAGGGCCGCTTCGACCGAGGACTTGAATCCCCGCACCCGCATCTTGAACACGTCCTGGCGGACGACGGCAATGTAGGCACTGGCGAGAGTGTTCTTCAGGGCGAGGTGAGCATCCGCATAGTTGATCCAGGCCGTGCGCCGTAATTCCCGGTCCGGGTTGACCCGGTACGTTTCGACCATGCCCTGCGCCAGGTGAAGCTCCTCACCGCTGCTGTTGACTGCCGGAGCGAAGGTCATGTCAGAATCGACCAGCATTGAGAAGATCGTCTCCGGGCTGCCGAACGGTTCGCTTACCAGGCCGAGCACCTCTTCGACCTCTGCTGAGCGGACATGAGCCTGCTGCCGGAACAGGTTATCGAAATAGTGGGCGAAGGGCTTCAACCGGGCTTCTTTGTCCATCCATTGGTTGAGCGTGTCCAGGCCGATCGCCAGGATTTCCGGTTCGGCGAAGGACACAGCGGCCCCGAACTGCCCGCCAAGTCCCTGTGATTTGCCTGCCATAGCGGCGGCGGCCTGATTGGTGGTATCGACGCTGTAGGTCATGAAGGCGTAGAACACCAGCTTTTCGACATCACGGGCGATTGATTCCGATAGTTCAAACCAATCCGCGAGGATGGCGGGGCCGTCGGCTAATTTGCCTTTGAAAGCTGCCAGTTCCGGTAAGCGGTCGATGGTGGCTTTGAAGGCGGCTTCCCAGGCGGCGGGTGTTTCGTAGACGCTGGGAGCATTCCAGGTATGGGCTTCATTGATCTCGCTGCGAGGCGGTAACGTAGTCACTTGTTTTTCCTTCCTCCAATAAATTATCTGGTTAGATGGGAAGGATGATACCACGAATTCCTAGCCTGTGGATGATTTGATATTCAGTTGGCCCTGCGTGGCGACAGGCAGTCGCGGCACAAACCGGAAAGCGTTACCTCCGCAGAGTGAAGTATAGCGCTCGACAGGCCATCTACAGTATGGGGGATGGCCGCTTGCTTCTGATGGGGGCCTGATCCCGGAGCCGCTGGCGGAGAACCTCAAACGGCCCTCACCCCCGGCCCCTCTCCCGACCGTTCGCTTTGCTCACTGGGAGAGGGGAGAAAGAGGTCTTGGGCAGCGGGTTCTTCGCCGCGATCTTGCACCGGTCATAGCTTCGGCCCATTGACGGTCGCTGCGCGCCGTAATCAGAAGCCCAGATTGTGCGTTAATTGCTTCCTTTCTGCCTGCCCGCTTTTCCCGGACGACTCTCCACGTCAGCCCGGTTCCGGCGGGGAGGCGCAAGTGAGGGGGTTGTGTTGGGGGGGAACGAGGGTGACGCCTCTCCACGGCTGCCTCCCTTGAGCCGCTCCCGACCGCGACAAATCGCCCGCACTTGCGATAGATTTACGTTTACAATGAAACGTATGTTCTGATCATAAATGGAAAGGGAGAGCGTGTCAAGTGATCAACTGATCACACGGATTGGAGGATTCAAACCAAGTGGTTGAAAATACATTCGGGGTGACGGTATCGGGGATCACCCCAGGGATGGGCAGGTCTTCTGACTCAGATTAGTCTTTGAATGTTATGAGCTGCCTTCTAGCTGATTGATTTGCACCTGGTACTCCATTCGTAGTTGCTTATCTTTGATCAAGTCTAGAAGTTTTTTATAGTTTTCATGGTCTGGTGTGACAACGAATACAGGTTTAAAGAACAACCCATACGGACCATAAAATGCTCCCAGGAACCTGTGAAAAATGGTCAATCCGGGTACATTAATGGCAAAGGAATTTGCTCCCCGGTCAAACGGCGATCTCCACGTATAGTGCCTCACCTTGAATATCCGAACATGGTGAAATGATTCCCAGGGTACAAATACCCCTCGCTTGCCCAATGTTTGCAACCAGATTCCTTCATC
>JBNKDD010000231.1:0-8999 GCA_050288085.1 Anaerolineae bacterium | reverse complement strand
ACTTGTTTGGCGATCCCTTCCTCAATGCTGTTGAGCCGCTCCTGCCATCCGACCTGGCTCAACCGGAGCTTCACTTCCCCTGGGTTTCCGGCGAAACCTGGTATTTCACCGGTGGGCCGCACGGCGGCTGGGGTTCGAGCAGCCCCTGGTCGGCTTTAGACTTTGTTGTGAGTGTTGAGGACCTCGGTTGTGAAATTCCACCGGGGTGGGCACGAGCCGTCGCCGATGGGGTGATTGCCTACAGTGGTTATGGTCTGATCATCCTCGACCTTGATAACGATGGCGATCCCGGCACGGGGTGGACGATCTACTACCTGCACATGTCCAGCCTGGATCGGCCTGTAGTGGAAGGCCAACGGATTCGCCAGGGCGACCCGATTGCCTATACCTCCTGCGAGGGTGGGGTGAGCTACTCCAGCCATCTGCACATTGGCCGCCGCTATAACGGCGAATGGATCGCCGCCGATTGCAGGTATTGCAATCTGGCCCCTGGTATACCATCGGTGCCGCTTACCTTCGAAGGATGGACAGCCTATTCATTTGGCCCTAACAATGAATATGATGGGTCGCTGGAACAAGGTGATGAATACCGTGAAGCTTATGCTGGGGGACGCATAGCTCTGAACACCTTCCCCTGATCGCCTGGATTTTTCCAGGGTTGCCAACCTGACTATAATTTACCTACACAGGCTATCTTCATGATAGTCTGTTGTTTGATCCGGGCACAAAATCCGCATAGCTGCAAACAACCTCTCTTTCCGGGGGATTTTTAAAATTCATAATTCAGAGGAAAACAAATGATTACGCTATCATTGGGGCAGTATCTTGTGGTCGCAGCACTGATCATGATAGGTAGTATAGTTGTCACCTTTAGAAAAATGGTGAGACGGCGGTTAGCAGTTTACCTGAGGAGAGAATCACCCCGGATAGTAGATGTAATCCGATCAGATATCGACATGCCGGTGCCAACACAAATTGCAACCCGAACGCTTGAGGAGTTAGGCTTCCAACTTTATGCAGTCTCCGAAACACACTCCCCCCATCTTAACACGGTCGGGATAACCTGGCACTATATCAATTCAGAGAAGGACGTTAATGCTGAAGTGAACAACCGCCCGAACAGAGCGGTTGTTCAGTTTACAACCTGGTATGACGATCACACCCTTGTAGAGACAAGCTGCCCGATCGGTGAGAACTTCTCTACGAAAGACTATTGTTCCCAATTCACACAAAGAAATATCCCCGACGCTTATGCGATCCAGCGGGAGCAAATGCGTAAATTCACTGGAGAGAAGCACCGGAGGCCAAGCCCAAACCGTTCTTTGGATGAATACATCCAGCGCGAAAAAATTTACCAGCAAAACTATAAATATCGTAAATTCCTGCCGGGTTTACTGCGCGGCCTGGGCAGTTTCGCTGCCTTTAATCTGGGTATGGTGGTGGCATTGATCGCCGTCGCTGGCTTTACTGTTCCCAGTCTACAGATTGAGGATATGAAACTGTTTAGCAAGTCTGTAACGACATTCTTCGGGCTGGCCGTTGCAGCTTTTTTGTATCTCAAGAGAAAACACCAGTACCATTCAGGCGGATAACACAAACACAAGTTTTGGAGTTTTAACGCACTATCGACAGTCAGAGGAGAAACTATGCCAATAATCAAATTGCCATTGGAACTGTTCATCGTAATCGCAGCACTAACTATAGGAATAAGTTTGTATATCAACTATCGGATATGGGTACATGTCTGGCTGGCAAGCATTGTGAGAAAAGGTCCACCCCAGGTTGAAGATGCAACTTCGTCTGACATTGCTACGCCCAAACCAGTCCAAGAGGCAGCCAATATGCTTGAGGAACTTGGTTTCCAACAATATGCAATCTCAGAAACGTATTTACCAGTTCTTGACATAACTGGATTAACCTGGCTCTTTGTCAACTCGGGGAAAGATGTCAGCGCCGAGGTGATCGAATATCAGAACGGGGCAGCGGTTCAATTTTCCACATGGTACAATGATGATTCTCTGGTCGAAACGAGTTGGCCCTGTGGCGAGAATATCAAGACAAAGATGTTCTGGTCACGTTTGACTCGTGAAGGTATTGCGGAAGCATACTGGCTGCACCGGGATCAAATGCAGCAATTTGCAGCTCAAATAATCCGAGTACCGGCACCCACCCGCTCAATTGATGTATTTATCGAGCGCGAAGGAATTTATAAGCTAAAGCATAAGCCAATCAAATACCGGCCACCCATGTTGCGAGGTATAGGCATTACGATTTCCATCACGATTGTTTTGATAACAGCATTTATCATCGTCGCGATCTATGCAGTTCCCGAAATATCTGTTGAGAATCCAAAACTGGTTTATCAGATCGCGGCGGCAATCATCCTGCTATCGGGGTTAGCTTTTTCATACCTTATGAAAAAAATCCAGTATCACGCAGGCGATTAGATATTCCGGCAATCACAACCGCACCCACTGCACATCATCATGCGTCAGGTGAATGTTCCCATCCTGATCGATGAACCGCTCTGCGCTGTCAGTCGAGAAGTATGCACCTGCCGCGTCGATTTTAATACTATCCCTTAGTCAATTTGATAACCGGGAAACTTTTCATTAGCGTCAATTAGGCTATACTTACCTCGATTTTGTGCAAAAGCAGGGCCGGGAATTTCATCAGTCTCTTACATTGGCAAAATTCGCCATTTCGAAGCCCAATCCCGGGATCAAATAACGCCCTTTGGGAGGCTGTAATGTCGGCGTTTACGCAATCATTGCTACTGGTTGTTGCAATTGTAACTTTGATTATGTTGGCAACTATCGGCTTCACCTTTTATGCCTTCGTGTGGAAATGGCTAAGAAGCCTCATGAGGAGAAAGCCACCCCACATGGTAGACGTAACTAATTCCGAATTTTTCACACCGGCTCTGATCCAGGCGATGGCACGAGAGCTTGAAGAATTAGGCTTCCAACAAGATGTGATAGCAGAAGTACACCTGCCGGAGCATAAGGCGGTTGCTAATGTGTGGTATTACGTTAATTCAGAGAAGGATATTGTTGTTGAAGTGATCGAGTACGGGGACAAAGCAGCTCTCCAGTTTTCAACCTGGTACGATGACGATAGTGCCATAGAGACAGGCTATCCGATTGGCGAGAACTTTGACACACGCAACTTTTGCTCCCATTTTACGAAAAAAAGCATCTCTGACGCCTACCGCCTTCATCAGGAACAAATGCGTAAATTCACCACAAAAAAGTTCCGCGTACCGATGCGTATCAGTTCACTGGATATGTACATTGAGCTTGAAGCAAAATATCAAGTTACACACAAACCGGTCAAATTCCGTCGCGGCTTAATGCGCGGTCTGGGTCTTTTCATATCCTTCAATATCCTGGCTGCTGCGTTCCTGGTCGCTAATGTGTTCGATAGAATCCCTGATCTACTGCTTTACATCCCGCAGCCGGTGCTTGTGCTTGGACAAGTAGTTATCGGGCTTGCGTTGGTATCCCTGATATTTTTTATGGCAATAAATCGTCATCACGGAGGCGCGTAACTCTGCCCAGCAGCTTTACAACCGCACCCACTGCACATCATCATGTGTCAGGTGGATGTTCCCATCCTGATCGATAAACCGTTCCGCGCTGTCAGCCGGAAAGTGGATCAAATCAAAGGGAGCAGTCCGGGCTAGTCCATCCATCGCCTCGGTGACGATCTCGATATAGGGATCAAGCCTTGTTTCCCATTTAGCAATCGCAAAATGCGTGTTTTTAAACCGCTTCGCCAGCGAGTGAATCTTCTGCTTTCCAACCCGCCCCGACTCGCCCCAGAAACGCGGCTTGAGGTTTTCACGCAGCGGCTCATTCACGGTGCGATCAAAGGACACCACGTCGGGCTTATACCGGTCGCCGATCCGCACCTCGACCAGCAAATCGGGATAATCGGGCAAATACAGCGCCCAGATAAACGCCTTCATCAAGACATGAGCGCTGCGCTCGTTGGCATGCTTAACCAGCACAATCTGCTTACCATGCGCCTTTAGAGTCCACTTCTGCCGCAGCATCAAATCCGAAGTCATGTAGTTTCCCGCTTTCCCGGCCAGAATAGGCCAATCACCACACTGAGCAGCGACACCAGGCTGATCACCCCACCGGCCACAAACGGCCTGCTTCGATAGGTGAACGTCACCTCGTGCTGACCATTCGGCACGGACACCGCCCGGAACAATCCATTCGCCCAGTAAATCTCGGCGGCCTGACCGTCAACCGTCGCTTCCCAACCGGGATACCACGCATCTGACAGGATCAGATATGCGCCTGCTCCAGGACTATCCACCGTAATCTCAACCCGCTCTGGCTCGTAACGGGTAATTGCCGCCGTACCGGGCATACAGTCTAATGGTAAAGCCTGATCACCCTCCGCCACAATCACCGGGGCATCCGGCGATTCGGCCAGATGTACCCACGCTTGCTCCTGATCCCCGACCACTTCAGGCTCACATACCAGGTAAGCACGGGGCAGCGCCTCGTCGTACTCGTAAATCTTCACTTCCGCCGAATGTGCCAGCCGGATCACGTTCCCCTGCGACAGGCTGGTAAACTGGAACGCCCCGCTCCGCTCATCGATCAGTGTCACGCCCCGAATCACCAGCTTGCCGGGAAAACTCGACTCCACCGAGATATTGATCTGCTCGACTGGCAGAGGGTGTCCCCAGCTAATCAAGGCATGATACTCGCCCAGCTCAGGCTGATCCGGGGTAAAATACCCGACCACCTCCGGTTGGCTGTGCTGAACATCACCCGGCAGCCCTTCGGCTAAATGTTCACCTACTAACAGCGGCAAGACGACCGGCAATTCGCCCTCGCCCGGCACTTCAACCGACCCGATCTGAGTCCCGTCAGGCAGCGATTCCGCCCCCTCGATATGCCCGATGATGCCCACCGCCGTCGCCTCAAATTCCCGCGGCGGGTAAGCTTCTATAGCAGGCGGTGATGTTTCCCCTTTGACCATGCTGCTTGCCGGGAACTGAAGGTCATAGTACACACCGTTCACCCAGGCATCAAATATCTTATCGGTGATAATCCAGCGCACATTTGCCATCTCAAGCCAGGGCAGATCGGGCACATTCTCCAGGAATTCCCTCAGCCGCCCATCGGTCGCTTCTTCATCAAGGAACAACGCGGTGTATTGAATATAATCCCGCGTCGGCAGAATCCCCCCGTCAAATCCATCCATTGATGGAATCTCCCAGGCCATCGGCAGATTCGGTGCGATGATCTCCTTTTGCTTGGCAGCGATGACGTAATCGAACAGCGCTTGATCGGTCAGGTACGGCCCGTAGATCGCCTCAATCTCTCGCAGATCACCCGGATCAAACAGGATATCCGAGAGTGATAGAAACCTATCCGGTGGGGTTTGATCTTCTCCTGCCGCCAACAGGGTACTGATCGCTGGCCTCTGGCTGCTCCAGGCAGAGGGAGCACTCAGATTGTTGTAGGGTAAATTCTGCGACGCGACGAATAGTTCCACCGTAACCAGCGCTACAACTGCCGACGCACCGAAACGTCGCATTGGTTCCCATCCCCACGTCACGATCAGCGCCAGCCCCAATACCAGAGTCCCCACCCAGATGATCACCTCGTTCATACCGGGACGAGTCGCGCCGATCACCTCATCCAACTCAAGCGGCGCAAGAAACGCCAACCCCATCAACCCCAAGACAATCAAACCGGGCCACAATCGTCTTATTAAATCCTTGACCTGTAGGGGCGCAAGGCTTTGCGCCCTCTCAAACCCAATCCCCGCCAGCAGCGCCACCGCAAATCCCCACAGCGCCAACCATCGCGCCGGGGCACGGAACAGGTCAAAGCCCGGAACAAATCGCACCAACTGCCAGTAAACCGGGTTATAGGCCCCAAATGCCAGAAACAGTGCCACACCGGCCAGGATCACCAATCCGACTACCTGATGGTCGCGGCGTTGATTCCACGCTCCGATTAGCGCCAGAACCAACGCGACAATCCCGACATAAGCCACATATTCGGTGAACAGGTTTTCCGCATGATAATTCGGCAGCAGCCCCCGCCCGATCAGGGTTGGCCTGAACGAGAACGACACCGCCTCCAGGAACCCCAACCCGCCGCTCCGGTTGCTCAACCGGGTGAGCTCCATCGTCGGGAGGAGCTGCACCGCCGCCAAAACCAGCGCCAGCACCGACGCAGTCGCCACTATTCCAACCGGCCAGAGCAGGTTTCGCCAACGGGCCACCAAAGGGTTTTTCTCCTTCCCCTCGCCCTGAGGGAGAGGGGGTGCCGACCTCCGGTCGGCGGGGGTGAGGGCCTTCCACCGTCCGACCATCTCCCACAGCGCCCAGACGCCCAATCCGACTCCGCTGATAAACGCCGATTGGGTATGCCCCGCCAACAACTGCATCGCAAAGGCCAAACCCAACCACAGCAGTGATTTCCACTTTCCGCCGATCACCTCACTCCACAGCCAGAATAGCCAGGGCAGCCAGGCCAATCCCTGAAGCTGGTTGACATGCTCCACCTGTGCGGTGAGATATCCCCCCAGCGCAAAGGTGATACTCGCCAGCATCGCGCCCATCATCTTGAGCGAAAACGTCCGCCGCGCCAGCAAATACATCCCAACCGCTGCCCACGCGACATGCATCACAATCGCGATCTTCACCGCCGTCGGCGCATTAAACCCGATCAGCAGCCAGTTCGGCGGATACAGGACTCCAGCCTGACTGTTCGCCAGGAAGGGTGCACCCATAAACAGGTATGGATTCCACAGCGGAATCCGCCCCAACTGCATGATCTCGTTCCGATAATCCCAATAAGGGTAGAAGTAAGCGAATACATCCCCGCGTGGCAGGATCAGATCGGTGAAGGTCATCTTCCAGAAAAACGCCACCGACAGGATAATCAATGCGCCAATCGCCAGCAGGTCATTGCGATTTAATCGGAGTTTTGTCATTACTTTTTCTTTCGTTTTTTAGGCCGATTCCGCTTACGACTCGCCGAACTCTTTTTACGTTTCTGCTTCGCTTTAGAATCAGCACGAGATGGTGGGGCGTCAGGTGTATCAAAAAATGGCCCCATCATTGGCAATGGCGGCAGCTCGATTTTCCCAGATATCATTTCCTGATTGTAGGTCTTCATCCACTCATTGACGCCTTCATCAGTGCTGAGATCAAAACCCCGTCTAAGCCCGGCCATCATCATCGATTTTGCCATACCGTAATTAGACGGGTCACCAAGCTCCTGTTCGATTTTTGTTGTCAACCCACCGATATACTGCTCACATTCCTGTGCATTTTCCAGCTCAAATTCTCGCCCCAAAAATCGCCAGAAGGCCATCAACTCCTTGACTATCTGGGGAGCTGATTCCGGTTCAGCGGTAACTTTTGCTGGAAAGATACCGAGCAGTACCTCACTTACCGACTCACGGGTCATTTCAGGTGGAGTAAGGCCCTGATAGTCAATACTATATTCAAGAAATAGATCCGTCCAGTAGGAGTATTCTTCTTCCTCCGTCAACGGCTGCCCTTCCGGGGATTCTTCAAACAACTCAATAAGCCGCCGAAGGTATCGGCCAGCCGCCTTTTCCTTAAATTCCCCTGTATTCAGATCAATCAAATCTTCGTGAATATCAAAAGCCATTCTCTTCATCCCTTCAAAACTGAAAACGCCTCAACAGAAGCTTCCCACAGCGGTCCGAAATCACCGGGATAAGGCAGATAATAATGCACCCGATCCAGAAGCCCGCCATACCGGTCGATCACCGCCTGCCCGACTTTCTCCGGTTCGGCAACCACCGCAAACGTCTCGATCATCTCATCGGTGATCAACCCCGGCATCTCGCCCCATTTTTTCCGCGCTGCCAGCCTGGATAGTTCTTCGGCTATATCTTCCCAACCATGCGTTTCGTAGATCACCCGGTAGCTGGGTGTGCTCGCATAAAAGCTGATTTGCTGGCGCACCATCTCCCGTAAACCCTCTTTCTGTTGATCATTCATGCCGGTTACCACAAACACCGATCCACTCAACGAGACATCATCAATGGATCGCCCCGTACTTTCTGCACCTTCACTGATCGCCGGTCGTATCACCTCTTGCAGGTATTTAGCCGAGTTCAAGGGATGGACGTGGAACCCTTCACACAACTGGCCCGCCAGTTTACACAACCCGGTATTGACCCCTGCAATGTAGATCGGGATCGCATAATCATGCCGCGGTGGGGTGAAGAACGGAGTCATCAAGGTGAACCGGTAATAATCGCCCCGGTAGTTCAACCGTTCCCCGCTGCGCCACGCCTGCCAGATCGCCCGCATCCCCTCGATTACCTCCCGCAGACGCGGAATCGGAGCCGACCAGGGCACGCTGAATCGACGCTCATTATGCGCCTTGATCTGAGTCCCCAGCCCCAGAATAAACCGACCTTGAGTCATCGCCGCCAGATCCCAGCAGCTATACGCCAATGACATCGGGCTGCGAGTGAAACTCAACGCGATTGCTGTCCCCAGGCTGATCCTCTGCGTGGTTGTCGCGCCCAGCGTCAACTGGATGAAGGGATCATGCTGCACCTCAGTTGACCACAGCCCCGCGAATCCGGTTACTTCCGCCGACCTCGCGATATCGGGCAGCAGCATCAGATCATCAAAACTCTGAAGCGTGGCATCTAATTTCATCACGCACCTCACAATAGAATCTTCTGACCGGATTTAACAACCTGGGAAACCCGGCCGTCGACCAGAAGTGTCACACTGCCCAGGCCGGACACTTCCCACTCGTGACTATCATAGAGCAAGGCCGCCTGATCGTCGATCCCGACCAACATCGAATCCGGTGGGGTAATCGCCGTAATCTTCTGAACGACTGGTTCCGGCAGCCAGTTAAACTGCGGAAGGATCACTTTTCCCGGCAGCAGATTCAATCCAGGGAAAGCTTCATAATTTAATGCCTCGACTTCGGCAGGATAGGGCTTTAGAGGCGCAAAGC
>JBNKDD010000230.1:0-9014 GCA_050288085.1 Anaerolineae bacterium | reverse complement strand
ACCGGGTTTGTGTCTTATGCGTTAGTACCTCCTTCGAAAACCAGCGGCAGGCTCAACAGCTCACCAACCGTCCAGATATGGTCAGTAAACCCAGCGGCCATGGCAGGCGTTCGCTGCCTGTAGCGGCGTTTCAAGCCCGGGACGCGCAGCCGCAGACTCTCATGAGGTCGAGCGAAATGATAATAGCTTCGCCACCAGTGAACATGTAGCAGTAAGCTTTGCTGTGATTTGGCCAGTGACCAGGTTTTACGCGTCAGCGCTGCTATTCCCTGACGAATGGTCAGGTTCACCCGCTCAATGTAGGCTGTTTGTATGGTAGTGGAGAAGCCCAATTCTGCTAACACCTGAAACAATTGCCAGCGTTTTCCCCACATCATCCGTGTAATGGTAAATGGCATCTTATCACCCTTCTTCTTGTTTCGGCGTTTAACCAACTGACCATAAACCAGCTGCATACTCACCAACCACTTGCCCCCGAACCATTCACCAAAGTGAGCGGTGAGCGCGTAGAAATACCCACGAAGTCCATCACTGGTGAAAGCGGGGACACATCCTTCAGCTAAACGCAGCTTGAGGTCGTGAATGAAATGGCAGGCATCGTCGTTGGTCCGTCCTCCCAGGTGAACAGCTGGGAGAATCTTGCTCACCGGTTCAATGGCCACCCATAACCAGCTTTTCCGCCTGTTTCCTGCTACGGGAGCAAACAATTCATCGATTTGCAGATAGTTGGGCGATAACTGCACAAACACTAGCGAGTGCAGATGGTCACTGTGGATACCGGCTCGGGTCAACCAACGAGAAAGCGTGGCGTCTACATGTCCGGTGTATCGAACCAGAACGGAGATATCCATTCCTTCAGCCAGCAGCCAGAGACTCATTTCAATTCGATCCGGATGGGTTTTCAGGTGATAGAAGTGGGGTATTTCGGCGTGAACTGAAGTTGGTCTGGCAGCATTGGCACTTGAAAGCCTGGATATGGCCAAACTTGCCACGTTTTCCGTTCCCTACCAGCGCATGTACGGCTTCATTAACAATACCAAAATACCGACAAGCCGGATTCGGGCAGGCATGGCCCTGAGTTTTGATCTTTTTCTTGCGCCCGCGTGTGCTCTTGTGTTCACACCACGGCTTCACCTGTCGTTGGATCGGTCTGACCGCGAGGTGAAGGCCTTTCTGGCATGCCGGACAATCCGACGGGGATTTGGGCCGCCACTTTCGTCGCTTTGGTTTCTTCTTCTTCGATTGCGCTTGCCAGTCTCGATAACGCAGCCAAAGCAAATAGCTGAGGATGAATATCAGAATGACCAGGACAAGATGTTCAATGATAGGTAGTGGCTGCATTCATCAGACCTTGCGCTACTGTTCTGTGGTGCAAAAGCCTGGATTGTAGCGGAGGCTGGGTGGTTTTCAAGATTTCGGGACGGTGGCTAATTATCCGTCGTTTTCAGCGGCTGTACCCGTACCTGAAACGGGTAAGAACCCGCTAAATGTGAGGTCTATCCGTTCTTACCCTGTCGCGGAGGAGAAAACTATGAATAAACGCTCGAAGTATCACCTGACGGTCAAACTGGATGAGGAGTGGGATGCAGATATCATCGCCTGGATTGAAGCCCAGCCCAGGGGGCAGCGTAGTGAGATCGTCCGGACAGCTTTGCGGAAGGCCATGCTGCCGGAAGTTTCTGTTATCGATCCGGAGGATTTCCGCTACATGATTGCTGACGAACTGAACAAGGCATTGAACGGTTTGCGTGTTCAGTCTCCATCGCCAGCCAACACCACTCTTTCTAATGAAGAGGCCGAAGCGAAATATGGCGACAAGCTGGATAAGATGTTGGGCAATCTAGGCAAGCGCTAAATCAGCAACAGATTGACTTTTTCCCTCTATAGCACATCTTGTCTTATCGTCCTGATAAACGTATCATAAGCCTGTCAGGTTCTTAGGCCCATATATCAATTCTCCCTTAACCGTCAGGAGTTGTATGATGGCGATTTATGGACATATCTCTGCATTTGGCGGCAAACCCGTTGAAACGTGGATCCCTTCCAAAACTAGCTTCAAGCCTAATACTAATTACCGGATCCTCCTTGATTACGAACAAGCTGAAGAAGGCATCACCTGGAAGCAGCAATTTTTGGATCTGATCGAACAGCCGGAGATTAAAACCCTCGAAGGGCTGGTGGTGGGATACTGGAGAGATTGGACCGCCGCCGAGGAGATTGAGTCGGCTGATTCTGTCCGTGACGAAATTGTGGCAGCTCGCGAGAAACTCCCCAATCTGCGCCACATCTTTTTTGGCGATATCGTTATGGAAGAAAGTGAGATTTCGTGGATTGAAACGACAGATTTAATACAATTATTGGAGGCTTATCCCCTGCTCGAAACCTTTAAATGCCGGGGGAGTAATGGCTTAAAACTGGGACCGGTAACCCACAATAACCTCAAGATGCTCGTTATCGAGTCAGGTGGGTTGAATCGCAAGGTGGTGCAGGACGTGATCATGTCTACCCTGCCCGCACTCGAACACCTGGAATTCTACCTGGGCGCAGAGAACTATGGGGCCACCAGTGAGCCGGATGACTTTACCCCGCTTCTGCGCGGTGACCGCTTCCCCAGGCTGAAATACCTCGGATTACGCGACAGCGAGATCGCCGACGATCTGGCCGCCGTGGTTGCCAATTCCCCGGTGCTCGATACCATTGAAATACTGGATATGTCACTGGGTACCCTGGGAGACGATGGGGCACGCGCCTTATTGAAAAGCGATCGGATTAAGAAGTTGAAGAAGCTCGATCTCCACCACCACTTCATTTCAAAGGAAGTCATGGAAGAACTCCGAAAACTCCCGATTGAGGTCGATCTATCGGATGCTCAGGAAGAGGAACGGTGGAATGATAGGGTGTGGCGATTTGTCGCCGTGAGCGAATGAGTTTCCTGATCATTGGCACGGAGGGCGATCCGAGGGTAAGCGGGTTCAACACTGCCCTGGATTCATATGGATTACCCCCGGCCCAGCTCATTACATATGCCAGTCTGCTGGCAGGTGACGTTCATCTGGCCGACCATATTGCGGAAGGCGACCTCATCCGCATCGAATCGCCGGGACGGGATCTCAACACATGCCGGGCGCTGCTCCATGCCGGTGCGGCTGCCACATTGCGTGAAGGTTATCGGGCAATTCCCCCTGATGACATTGACCGCTATCCCATAGATAGAGGAGGGCTGCTGCCCTTCCGCCAATGGTATCTGGGATTCTGCCATGCACTGGTTCGCATTGAGGCCGGGCTTGCGGAAGCACCATCCCATCAGATCATGAACCCGGCCCATGATATTGCCGAGCTATTTGATAAAGTGGCGGTGCATAAGCTCTTACAACAGGCAGGTGCTCCCGTTCCTCGATCTTTGCCACCTATCACCGGTTATGATGATCTTCGTCAGGCAATGCGGATTCATCGGCTTCAGCGCGTTTTCATCAAGCCTGCCCATGGCTCAAGTGGAGCAGGCATGATGGCCTTGCAGGTTGCCGGGCCGCATATTCGCGCCATTACCACCGTCGAACTGGTGAAGGGCCCTGGTCAGACATGGACGGCTTTCAATACCCGCCAGATCCGCACCCTGCGACACGAACCGCACATTGCCCGACTGGTAGACTATCTTAGCCATGACCGGCTGCATATTGAAGCATGGCTGCCCAAAGCAGGCTTTGACGATCACACCTTCGATCTGCGGATCGTCGTAATTGGTGGGCAGTCCCGGCACAGCGTGATGCGCTTGAGTAAGTGCCCCATCACTAATCTCCATCTTCTAAACCGGCGGTTGGATATCTCACATCTAGTTGAACATATCGGCGAGGAGCGGTGGCACGCCATTCAGAAGACGGCAGTTGCCGCAGCTGCCTGTTATCCAGATTGTTTGTATGTCGGTGTTGATCTGGCCGTCAACCACAACTATGAGCGTCCCACCATCCTTGAGGTCAATGCCTTTGGTGATTTGCTGAACAATGTACAAGACAGCGGTTTATCAACTTATGCAGCGGAAATTCAACAGTGCCTAATGCCAATCTTAACGCCAACCACCTGATCCCATCTCACCACGTGCTGTTTATCACGCTGGACACCCTGCGCTACGACGTAGCAGTCCGCGAGTTGGAGCAGGGGCGCACCCCCACCTTGCAACGTGTCCTGTCTGGTTGGGAAAAATGCCATAGTCCGGGCAGTTTCACTTATGCTGCCCATCACGCCTTCTTCAGTGGATTTTTGCCCACCCCGGCACACCCCGGCCCTCACCCCCGTCTGCTGGCGGCTCAGTTTCCAGGCGCAGCCACCATTACAGATCGCACCTATGTATTTGAGGAAGATACCATCGTCGAAGGCTTTCATAATCTCAGCTACTACACCATTTGTATTGGTGGCGTTGGTTTTTTTAACCGCCTCAGTCCGCTGGGAAGTGTCTTCCCCAACCTGTTTGATGCCAGCTATTGGTCTGAAAGCCTGGGAGTGACCGATCCCCATTCCACTCGCCATCAGGTTGCTCTTGCCCGGCGTATCCTGGCCGATCTCCCACGCCACCAGCGCGTCTTTCTCTTTATGAATATTTCCGCTATTCACCAGCCAAATTATTTCTATCTGAACAACAGCGGCGTCGACACCCTCGAATCACACGCTGCCGCCCTGCGCTATGTGGACCAGGAGCTTCATCCCCTGTTTGAGATGCTCAGGTCGCGCGGTTCATGGCTGAGTATTATCTGCTCCGATCATGGAACCTGCTATGGCGAAGACGGGTATGTCGGCCACCGGCTCGCCCATCCCGTTGTATGGACAGTTCCCTACGCCGAGTTCATCTTGCCTGGAGAACGTGATGTTCACTGAATCGCCATACCAGGGATATGCCTATGCTTACCCGCACAAGACAGCCTATCGACCTTTAGAACCGGCGGAAAATCTGGCAGCGGCGTGGGCGGATGAAGATAAATCGGCGCTGTTCCTGTACTTCCACATCCCCTTTTGCGAGATGCGCTGTGGGTATTGCAACCTGTTTACCATTGCCAATCCCGGCGACGATCTGGTTGACCGGTATCTGGATCAGCTTGACGTGCAGGTGAATGCGGTGATGGAGCAGTTGGGCAGGTTAAGCTTTGCCCGCCTGGCGATTGGTGGGGGCACACCAACCCGACTAAACCTCCCCCAGTTGGAGCGGTTATTTGCCCTGGTTCGGCGGCTGACCCGGCAGGACGTTTTGCAGATACCGGCCTCGGTCGAAACCTCCCCGCAGACGGCTACCCTGGAGCGGTTGGCCTTCCTGAAAGAATCAGGGGTCAGCCGGATCAGCATTGGCGTGCAGAGTTTTATCGAAGATGAAGTATGCGCTGCCGGGCGTTCCCAGCGCACCCATCAAGTATACACAGCACTGGATGTGATCCGTCAGGCAGAAATCCCCACGCTTAACATTGACTTGATTTACGGTTTGCCCGGCCAGACTCCTGCCAGTTGGCAGCAGTCCCTCCAAGATACGCTGCGCTGGCAGCCGGAGGAGATATACCTGTATCCGCTCTATGTCCGGCCTTTGACCGGTCTGGATGGACGCCAACAGGCAGGGAATGATAACCGCCAGGAATTGTTACGGCAGGCGCGAGACTATCTGCTTGCTCAGGGCTATGTCATGCGCTCAATGCGTTTGTTTCAGCGGAAGAATGCCCCTCAAACGGTGTCACCCCCCTATTCATGTCAGGAGGATGGCATGGTAGGGTTTGGCTGTGGAGCACGTTCCTACACACGGGCTTTACATTATTCCAGCGAGTGGGCGGTATCACGTGGAGAGGTGTTGTCTATTCTCAGAGATTACCTTGAACGTCCACGCCGCAGTTTTGATGCTATCCACTATGGCATTCGCCTGAGCGCCGACGATCAGCACCGGCGTTATGTGATCAAATCCCTGCTGCGCAGCGAGGGGATGGATCGGGCTGCATATCGTGCTTACTTTGCGCAAGATGTCCTTGAGCATCTCCCGGAACTGGAGCAGTTGGTTGAGATGGATCTGGCGACAATCAACGAATCCTTTATTCGCCTGACTTCATCGGGGTTGGAATACACGGACGTAATCGGCCCATTTCTATATTCCAAACTGGTTCGAGACCTGATTGAGCAGTATGACATCCACTAACACTCTCTATATTCTATATCGCGGCCCGTTGAGCAGCTGCAATTATGGTTGTGGATATTGCCCCTTTGCCAAGAAGCGAGAAACAAGGGCTGAACATAAGGCTGATCAACAAGCGCTTGAACGCTTCACAGCCTGGGTCAGCCAGCAAAATCACCGGCGGATCGGGGTCTTTTTTACGCCCTGGGGCGAGGCCCTGATTCATGGGCGCTATCAACAGGCCATGACCTTTTTGAGTCACCAGTCCCATGTGGTTCGAGTAGCCATCCAGACCAATTTGTCCGGGCGGCTCGATTGGGTTGCTGAGGCCAATCGAGCCGCACTCGCACTATGGGCTACTTATCACCCATCGCAGACCACGCGAGAGGCGTTTTTGAGCCAATGTACCAGGCTTGACTCATTTGGGGTGCGTTACAGTGTGGGGATGGTGGGCCTGCCTGAAGATGCCGCCGAGATCGAAACGATGCGCCAGGCGCTGCCCGATTCGATCTACCTGTGGATCAATGCCTACCGCAAAAAGGAACATCCCCCCCACCCGGAGTTGATGCAGCGATTTACCGCTGTTGACCCATTATTCCCCTACAACACCGTTGTCTATGAGTCAAAAAATAAGCCCTGCTGGGCAGGGCATACGGTTATTAGTGTTGATGGTGATGGCGAGATTTATCGCTGCCATTTCATCAAAGAGCCAATCGGCAGCATCTACCAACCCGATTTTGAACAGGCATTGATGCCGCGCCTATGTACCGCAAACACCTGCCACTGCCACATCGGTTATATCCATATGCCGGAGTTGGGCCTATATGACATATTTGGGGATGGCATCCTGGAGCGTATACCATCCCGCCCCGTGTGGCAGTCGCCGGGTGAGTCAGGCTAAGTGCTGTTCAGGTTTCCTTGACCGGATGGTAAGCATCTGGATCGTCAAAGCCTGCAATCCAGGCCGCGGCGTGGCGGGCGGTGGTGATGGTTGGTGGGACGCGCAGGATATACTCGCGACCAGTGGATGGACAGCGCACCACCAGCACAACCAGCGGTTCATCCTGCCGCATATCGACTCGCAGGAGTCGACGCAGTCCACCGGCATCCATATCCGTGTCCAGCGTCTCCGCTTCGACTTCTTCCAGGAAGCGCCCAACACCCATCCGTTCCAGCATCACGCGTCGCCGTTCCACGTTGGATTCGCCCAATACCTCGTCAGCCGTAATCGTCTCAGGCCGAAACGCGATTCGCTCGTCAACCAGCACCCCACGCCAGCGAATTTGCACATCTTTCAGAGAAGCGGGTAGTTCTGTCAGGCCGTTGTCGGCCACATCGATCCACCCGGTAACGGTCAGGTCGTCGGGCAGGTGATGCAGATTTACACACCCGCTGACATCAAGCTGGGCCAACGTTCGGACAGAAGCAGGCAGCTCGGTTATCTGGGTGCAGCCTCGCAGAACCAGGCGTCCAGCATGAACGGCGGCGCTGTCCGGCCAGAGCATCAGGTTGGTACAGCCGGTGACATCCAGAAAATAAGTATCGAGGTCTTCCGGCAGGGCGCGAAGCTGTGTGCAGTTTTGCAAAATCAACGTTCCTACTGACAGGCCGTCCGGCAGTTCACGCAGCTGCTCACACCGGCTCAAATCCAGCCGAAAGGCAACCTGAAGATCGGCGGGCAGGGTTTCGATTAATGAGCCGGAGAGGTCCAGTTCGAAGAAGCTCAATCCCTCAGCAACTTCAGATACCGTAGAATCGCTGGCATTCAGACGTTGAACATCCATTTCCGCCGGTAGATAGTCGATATCCTGGCGTCCACTGATGTTCAGTTCGTGGGCTTGCAAGATTTCCGGGAACATAACTACTATCCCTTTATTGGCTAATCAACAACGCGGCGGATGCGCTCAGGTGTATACTCTCGCTGAACCCATACGCTGTACAGGCCCTGCGGCAGTGTGATAGGGGCATGTTCCTCGTGGATGATAGTTGCCTGCTCATCAATAACATGCACATACAGCAGCCCATCTAATTCCAACACTTGCGCCGCATCAGGCTCGGCGATTCGGTGGCTGTGCCCGGTGGACTCGCCGTAGACAAGAACCAATGATCGCCGGACATCTGCTTCTTCTGGTATCCGGTCAATTTGCTGGATCAATACATCTCCATGTCGCCACAACATTGTCTTAACCTTTCTTTTTTCCAGTCATCAATAACTCTATGATAAGCCAACGTCGTGACATCTAATGACACAACCCGAATTCACGAGGGCTGCTTGCCGATTTTGTGCAACCTGCTTCAAAAATTAATTTGGATGTTGGTACTTCATCGAAAAGTGACGGATAATTCACCATCGGTCAAAAGTTGACCAATCGAGATGACCAGCCAGAATACAGACCTTTGCAGCCGTTATTTCCCCGTAAGGTCTGGTTAGTGTCTCTCATCATCTTCATTGAACATTGCATATTGGTCTGTCCGGTTGGTCTAATTGGCTACATGTTGTGGCAGCGGCATCAAGAACGACTGGAGAAGCTGTGGAAAGCAGCCAAGAAAGCAGCTCGTAATCCCTGCCCATGGAAGGCGAAGTCACCAAAGGATTGCCCGGCCTGCAAGGCAGGGCTGCTATTGGTCATTCAGCCCATCAAACGAGATGCCAGACCGTGGTCGGAATGCAAAAGCAGCCGGGGATGCAAGAAGAAAATAAAGTAAATTACGGAAACCCCCCTGAAAAAATATAGGCACAGTAATTTACTTAGCAGATTCACCAGAGAGATTTGGGAGGGCCTTTACTAAAAGCTCTCCCAAATATTTTCCACAGATCAAAATCAAGTTCATGCTGATCAATACCTTCGCCAATTAAGGCGAGCTAAGGCAGGGTTCGACA
>JBNKDD010000229.1:0-9140 GCA_050288085.1 Anaerolineae bacterium | reverse complement strand
CATAGACTGGATAGCCCTGGTCTACCGCTTGATGCGCTCGATCCACCCATCGCAATTCCTCGCGTACCTTATCATCAAAATCCGGTGTGACTATCCGTTCTCTTAGTATTGGATGAAGATCAAGCGAGCCATGAGCCTCATGCCAGGAACCACCGTGTCGAATATGGGCAAGGAGCATAAGCAGGTCACCCTTTTGAGGAACATTCTCGTGAGTCAGTAGCTCGATCAAAAAGGGGACCGCATAGCCCGTCGCCTGATATATTGACCCCTGATGATAAATATTGGAATAAAGAACATTTAATGCATCTTCACGAATATCATTATCCTCGGAAGCCAGTGCTCTGATCTGCGACGGCACATCGGTGGCAGAACCATAAGCATGCTGCAATTTTTCCCACTCTATTGAATCCAGATCTTTCAACATTTGGCGCTCCCAGCCAGTTTAAGGTAAGGATTTAGGTATCTTATTTTGATCATCCCCCTCCTGACCGCACACAGCCGGAGGGGGATGATTGAGAGCAAAGCCCCTGCTACTGGATCTTCCAGACGTGAACGACCGGCTGATCTCCATCGGCAAACGGCTCAAATACGTACAGCAGACCCCGTTCACGGTCGAAATCAATTGCCCCCAGGTGATACCATTGTTGGCTGTGTTCTATGTGATAGAGAACGTCGTCAACATTCATGACGGCGTAAGGCTGCGGCTGCCAGGTTTCCCATGTTCCCTGGGCAACAGCGGCCAGTTCTGCCGGATCATAGAAGATGATCTGTCCTTCAAAACCGGTGCTCCACCAGCCTCGATTATGATCAGGGCAGTCGTCGGGGTAGGGCTCTTCCCAGACCGTCCCATCCGAGCAGCCATACCAGCCCTCACCGGTCCCTTTCGTACCGGCAAAGATCACCGCCGACCGGTCGCCCGCCGTCAGCCATGCCCCGCCGCTCCACTCATCCGAGTCGTGATAGTTATCCATCATCGGCGAGCCTTCGGTGTAAACATCCCCATAAAGCAGCAGCGGGGTAGCCGGGATCACGCTGCCGGGTTCGGGCGGATTGCCCTCATTCCAGGGACCATAGGCCAGCATCGATGGGCCTTTACCACCCTGCCCACCATCCCGGAAACGGCCCGTCACCAGGTATTGACCCGGCGTATAGGCATCGGCCCACTCCTGCGGGATCGCGAAGATATAATCAGTCGTCACGTAATTCCAGTAGTCCCCGATCCGCCACAGTCCGGCAGACTGGGGATTAGACAGGTCTAAGTCGAGCCAACCATGTGAGGGATTGGTTGCCCCTTCGTCAAGGTGTGGTGCCCAGGCAAAATACAGCTTGTCGCCGGTTTGATCGCCCTGAGCGGGTAAGTAACCCAACCCCACTCGCGGCATCTCCAGGTAGTCGAAAAACTCACTCCGGATATCCTGGAAAGGCTGTAAGGTCGTGGCGGTGTTCAGGTCTTCGATGTTCGAAGAGATGACCGGAGCAGGGATGCTGATCTCCGAAATATATTGATTCCAGGCATGGCCCGTCGCGAATAACGAACCGGGATAGCCGTCATCCGGGCCAGCCGGATCGCCGCCGGGATAGTAGGCCATCGACTCGCCACCATAAGGCCATCCCACTTCATCCGACTCGTAATCGGTCGGCAGGCGAAATGCCCCCTGGTAAACCAGGTCGCTCGGTTGGATCAGCGGCCCTGACTCGACCGGCACCGGCGTATTTTGATCGAATTGAGGTGCTTCCTCTTCAGGAGCTTCAACTTCGACTTCCTCTCCCGCTTCAGCTTCATCATCAACCTCAGCTTCGTCTTGATCGGAGGGAGACTCTTCTCCCCCGCTCAATATGGGGGCACTCCCACAGGCCAGGCTGACAGACAACAATATTCCCAATACCATCATGTTATATTTGCGCATGGTCACATCTCCCGATTTTTGAAGGATAGACTCAACGCTACAGGTGTCTTGATACACTAATCTATCATAATTTGCAATTTGACACTCAGAATGCGTGGCCCCTTTTTCTGTGATAGAATCACCCAACAGGGTGAAGTCATCCACGTTTGAGCGAGTGAAAAGCAGGTACGGTATGTCAACACAAACCCAAAGCAGCTATGATTATTACGAGTCTCAGCCGCAGCGTCTCTGGCTGCCTCGCGTGACCCTGATCGTCGTTTCGATCATCATTCTGGCTAATCTGGCTGCTGCCCTGTTGGTGGCCGGATTCCAGATTTATTATGATGGGCTGGTTTTTCCGGGCGTATCCGTGTGGGGAATCGACCTGAGCGGCATGACCCCGGAAGAGGCCGCGGTAGTCCTCAACGGCCAGTTTACCTATCCCCAAACAGCGGTGATCACCTTCCGCGATGATCAGAATGTCTGGCCGCTGACCGCCGCCGACCTGGGTGTCCAGTTTGACGTGGAACGCACCGTCCAGGCTGCTTATGAGGTCGGCAGGCATCCCAAGTTAATCCCCAGCCTGCGCCAACAGGCCACCGCCTGGCGGGAGGGGATCGTCGTTTCGCCGGTGATTGTCTACGACCAGCGGGCCGCCGATGCCTATATGCAGCAGATCGCTTCACAGGTCAACCAACCGGCGATTGATGCCACCATCAAGGTTGAAGGATTTCAGGCGGTGACCACCAACAGCCAGATCGGGCGGCAGGTTGATATAAATGCCACGCTGTATGCCTTGGGCGAGATGCTTACCAAATTGGAGAGCGGCGAGGTCGGGGTGATCGTCAAGGAGACCAATCCGCAGGTACTCAGCACTGAGGAGATCGCCCAGATCGTCAATGGGATTCTGGCCCAGGACTTAGAGGTCTACATTGAGAACCCCTACCTGGACGATCCCGGCCCCTGGATTGCCTCACGGGATGCATTAGCCGGGATGCTGGTATTGGATCGCGTTCCGGCAGACGATGGTGTGAGCGAGGTCTACACGGTGCGATTCAACGAGGATCAGCTCAAGGCTTTCCTCGAACCGCTGACCCCAAAACTGGCCCTTGATCCGATCAATGCCCGCTTTTTATTCGATGAGGAAACCGCCGAACTCCAAATCCTGAGTGCCAGCCAGCAAGGCCGCGAGTTGAACGTCCCGGCGACAATCCAGTTGATGAACCAAATGGCGCTGGAAAGTAAACACCGTGTTCCCCTGGTATTTACCACCACCGAACCGGCTGTTGCCGATTCCGCTACGGCTGCCGAGTTGGGGATCACCGAGTTGATTTCGTCGGCGACGACCTACTACTACGGGTCATCGAAGGCCCGGCAGACTAATGTCCAGGAGGCGGCGTCCCGTTTTCACGGGGTGGTGGTTGGCCCTGGAGAAGAATTCTCCTTCAACTACTTCCTGGGTGATGTCAGCCCCGAAACCGGTTTCGAAGAGTCGATGATCATCTTTGATGGGCGCACCATCAAAGGGGTGGGCGGCGGTGTTTGCCAGGTCAGTACAACGGCGTTTCAGGCGGCGTTCTATGCCGGGTTCCCGATCACCGAGCGGCTGCCACATGGCTACCGGGTCGGATATTACGAGGTCGGTGAGGGTGCGGGGATGGATGCTACCGTCTATTCGCCCCTGGTTGATATGAAGTTCATCAACGATACACCCTACCACCTGTTGATCGAGACTTTCGCCAATCCGGCCAATTCGACACTGACCTTCAACTTCTATAGCACCGGCGATGGCCGCACCGTTCAGAAAGATGGCCCGTACATTTCAAACGAGATAACGCATGGCCCGCCGATCTACGAAGAGAACCCCGACCTGAGTCCGGGGCAGGTCAAGCAGGTGGATTATGCAGTCGATGGGGCAGATGTGACGATTTACCGGACAGTGTACCGGGATGGCGAAGTCCTGCATCAGGATACGTTCTTCAGCCAGTATGTCCCCTGGCAGGCAATCTATCAGGTTGCGCCGGGTAGTGTGCCGGGTGGATCAACGCCTGAGGATGAAGATGAGACGGTTTCGGTGGCGGTGCCGCCCGGTTAAATGACCCCCTGTGCAGCCTGACGGCTGCATCCGTCCCCCTTGCAAGGGGGACAAAAAGGCTACCAGGACAAGCGATTATTCAGTTTGTTGATGCTCACGGCGGGCGAATTTGCCCGGAGCATCAGCCAGATAATGACGGGAATGTGTGAGCGAATCCCGGCAAGTCAGGGCATCCAGAGCAAGACGGATGCCCTTTTTGATTCCCTGATGGGGTCTTTCCCCGGCGACGCTCACACGGGCCCTCACCCCCAGCCCCTCTCCCGACCGCTCGCTTAACGCTCGCTGGGAGAGGGGAGTAAGAATTTGGGCGGAGCCTGTGCTGCGATCCTACGCCGGTCATGCTTTAGACCGGATGAGTCAGGGCTGCTGGCTAATGCGATTCTCTCCTTCTGTCTGGGCGCTTATCCCGGCTGCGATCCAGCGCTCACCGGTGTTGGCGACCAGACCAGGGAAACAACTTACCACGCGGCGGCAGGGAGCGGGTCACTGCGATCCAGCGCTCATGACCGGTTGGTGCTCCCGACCAACAGGGTTGTAGGTGAATCCCTGTAAAAGTATTATGAGGATTCGGTCGAATGATCATTCGACGCGAATCCTTTCAAGTAAATCACAAAGCGATTTACTATAGAACTTGTGTTCTGATATTATTGTAACATGGGATGAGGGCGTGTCAAGTGATCATCTGATCACCTAGGTTTGAGGATTCAAACAGAGCGATTAGAAGCTTCTAGAGGACAAAAACGTCAGGGTACAGCTTATAGTATGAAGGTTACGTATATAATATGATAATGTATATAATAGAGTTATTCCCATTTTAAATGATAGGTTAATGACCCATGCCAGATTTGTTTCTGAGCTACAGCCGTGATGATAGCATTGCAATGGGAGTCATCCGTGACAACCTGCGAAAACTAGGATTCAATCTGTGGATTGACATTGAATACCTTGATCCTGGCACACCACAATGGATGCTTACAGTTGGTGAAGCTGCCCGTAGAACGGATATGATGCTGGTACTATGTTCACCTGCCGCGAGGGAGTCCATATGGGTTAACAATGAGATCTCCGTCGCGCTATATGCAGGCAAGAAAATTATACCGATATGGATTAATGGTGATTCGTTATTAGATGCTATTCCAACAGCATTAATTAATGTGCAACACATTGATATGCGTGGTCGCTCAAACCCAAACAAAGGGTTTCGTAAACTGGTGTCCTTGTTAGCTAAACACTTCAACCTGGACATACCCGACTTTCAATTTGAACCCGGCACAGAGCAAATCCCTGTTATCCAAATAATTAATATTCGTGGACATGTAGAAGGGCATGTTGTAGCCATTGGTCAACAGGATGTTGAAGGTGATGTGATTATTACTGGGGGGCAAGAACCGCAGCGCCCGGCTCACACACGCTGGCTAACACCAGAGCGTGCCACTGTAATTGCTGCCGGTCTGGGTTTAGTGGGTACTATTATCGCGGCGCTTATCACTGGAGTCTTTGGATTGATTCCCAAGCCTACCCCTGCGCCAACTGCTACCAGTGCATCCCCCCAGCAAATTGAGACTGTGGAAACGGAAGATACGCCAACAAATCAACCAACCAGTATTCCAACTTCCACTGATGAACCATACTACACCCCAACCTCAGATGTAACAGAAGAAATTGTAATGCCTATACCTACAACTCCGCCTGCTACATTTGCCACGTTAAATCCTGAAGCACCAGGACAAATTATTTTTGTGTCTCCAAGAACTGGAAATTTCGATATCTACCAAGTTGGGAGTGATGGCTTCGGAGAAGTTAATCTTATTCGGAGCGTATGGAATGATATTCAACCGGCGATATCACCAAATGGCGATTTAATTGCATTTAGCTCAAATCGGGATGGAAATTACGAGATTTACCTCACAGATCTGGCTGGTGCAAACCAGACTCTGCTAGTGAACGATTCGGGGGATGATACCTTCCCAACTTGGTCACCAGACGGGCAAGAGATTGCCTTTGTATCTAATCGCTCAGGTAGGCCAGAGATTTATATCATAAATGTGCAAGATATCTTGCAAGATAGGGAAGATATCGAAGTTGTACAGGTCACCCAAAATAGTTTAACTGAGCAGCATCTCTCCTGGTCCAGGCTACCTGATAATGAAGGTAAATATTATATTGTATTCCACGCATTCGCATCTGATGGGAGCACAGAAATCTTTCGGGTGGTGGCAAAGAGAAATTCAGAAGAAGATCAACTAACAATTAATGATGCTGAGGATAAAAATCCCACCTACCTATCAAATGGGAAACTATCGTTTGAAACTAACCGTGATGGCAACTATGAAATCTACATCATGAATGCTAATGGAAGTAGTCAAACCCGGATCACTCGGAACGATTATGATGAACATGCACCCCATTGGACATCCGATGGGCTTCATTTGGTATTCTATTCACAATGGGGTACTGACAATAGTGATGAGATTTATATCATTGATCTCCGGCAACCCTTTTATGTTTCAGGGGACGAGGAAGTTCGCCGCCTCACGACAGATTTTGTGAACGATCAATATCCGATTTGGGTACCAGCGAGTATGTCACCTTAATCTGATTTGCAATCAGCAACATACCCCAGGGCGATTGGCCAATCGCCCCTACGAGATCGTTGGCGGAACCATCGAATAGACTTAGCTGCTGGGGATCGTAGGGTTTGAGACTGGCAGGGCGAGGGATGAAGCGGCCTTCGTCAAGCCTGCCGATTGGTACCTCACCAGCATTAAAAGCCCTCTTTTATACTCCGGGTACAAGAACTGATCCCATTATACAGCAGGCGGTAAAGCAAGATAGCGAGGAAAACTGAAGGTTTGTTTATCTCGCCCCTACCTCATGGGCGGTCTTATGCTGCGATCCTATCTACACCCATTATCTCTCAGGACAGATTAATCAAGTCAATTCATTATTGAGGTTTTTCGTCATTGCTCTTATAATAGGTAAGATAGTTGAAGTTATCAACAAGGGTTAAGAAGTGAATAATGAGCGAGTATCAATCCATCTATACTTATTCACATGCATTAGTAATTGGGATCAACGATTACAGGTGCGGCTTAAGACCACTGGGTGAGGCAGAGGGAAATGCCAGACGGCTAGCCTCAATCCTGAGTCAAGAGCCATACAACTTCACGGTGGAAACCCTATTCGGGGAAGATGCCTCCCGGAATGCCATTCTCGCCCAATTAGCTATGCTAGAAGAAACAGATATTAACTCACGGATTCTGTTTTACTTTGCAGGGCATGGTTATACACTCTATGATCGCTACGGCTACCCGACCGGCTTTCTTGCCGCCCACGATACCACCCCCGACCAGCGATATACTGCCATCCGCCTGGACGAAATAACTGAACTCACCCGGTTGTCCCCAGCCAAACATATCAGCTTCATTTTCGACTCGTGCTACAGTGCGGCTGCTCTGGGTCTGATTGCTCCACGCGATAATGCCACCGCCGAACAATATCTGATCAGCCGTGTTTACCAGGCTCTGACCGCAGGGGAAGCGGAGGTTGATGATACCCGCTCAATGACCGAATATATCCTGGAAATATTGAAGATCGGGCAGGTTGACCCCGGAACCGGGCTCTTTACGCTGCGCCAGGTGGCAGACCATGTGCGCCGCCAGATGGAACACCAGAGGCGCGTACAACGACCTGTGCTGGGTTATCTGGACGGCAGTAATGGTGGGGAATATGTCTTTCTGGTGGATACTGGCCCACGCCTATCCTACGACCTTGAGATGGCCCGTCGCTCCAAGGACAATCACATCCGCTGGGGAGCGGTTGCCTCCTTAATCGACCTTGCCCGGGATGAGGATCAGCTCGCCGAGATCGCCGTTAGGCATCTGAAAGAGATGGCCGCTGCCGACCCCGACGAACGAGTCCAGGGCGCGGCTCAAAGCTATTTTCGTGAATTAGAAACCCGCCAACGGGCTGAGGAAGGCAGCATACGCAAAGAGCAGCTTGAAAAGGAATTGGCCGAAATTAGACACAGGCAGGCTGAAGCAGAAGAGGCTCGCCGCCAGGTGGAAGAGGCACTGGATATCACGCCCTGGCCCGAAATGTACAGACCAATAGAATCCATGGAGCCTGATGAACCAGAGCCAGAGTTGACAAGCGAAGAGACAAAGCGCACCTTGACCTTCCCAAACTGGAAGTTGGTGTCTGGCCTGGCTGCCATTGTGGGGATCATTGGCCTGACGATCTGGTTAGGGGGCAGCTCTCCGCCCCCAACGGCTGGAATCACCGCCACGCCTACCGATACACCGAGGGATACTGCAACAGCAACGGCGGCGGTACCGACGACAGTACCGGTAATCATCGCGCCAGACACGGCCACACCAACACAGGAGATAGTCGTCACACTCAATCCAACATATGAAGCCCCGACCAGCATCCTGTACGTGTCTAAAAATATTTATCACTATGATCTATTCACATTCAATGTGAATAACAACGAACTGAGAAATCTTACCGCAAGTAATTACAACGATTACCAACCATCCATATCACCAAATGGTGATCTCATCGCCTTCAGTTCAAATCGAGGTGGGAATTACGAGATTTATCTTACAAATTTGATTGGTATGGACCAGACCTTGCTAGTCAACGATCCCGGCAAGGATGAATATCCGACATGGTCACCTGATGGAGACCAAATCGCTTTTGTATCCGATCGCTCCGGTAAAAAAGAAATCTATATTATTAATGTCGAGAAAGCATTGCAAAGTGGGGGGGATAGTGAAGTCAGGCGGATCACCTGGAACCAATTAGCAGAGGAACATCTCTCCTGGTCACCTGGTGGTCAATACATTGTATTCCATGCAACCATTAGCGGGAACCCGGAGATATTTCGGGTGGCAGTAGAGGGGGATTCATCAGAAGCAGAACAACTTACCTTCAATGATGCCAAAGATAAGAATCCTACCTACTTGCCAGACGGGAGAATATCGTTCGAAAGCAACCGTGATGGCATCTACGAAGTCTACATTATGCATGCTAATGGGAGCAGCGAAACCCGAATCACGCAGAATGACTATGACAATCTTGCGCCTTACTGGACACCAGACGGGCTGCACTTAGTATTCCATTCGCAGCGTGAAGGTGATGACAGCTATGAAATC
>JBNKDD010000228.1:0-9186 GCA_050288085.1 Anaerolineae bacterium | reverse complement strand
GTTGAATCGTCTTGTGCTAATACGGCGAAACTCGGCCACTGTTGGGCGAATTGGGCCAGAGATGCGGTCAGCGTGATGGCGACAACCATAATCGCCAGTAGGGGCAAGATAGATCTCGCCCAGGATGACTGGAACAAATCTCTGGATTGCCCCGCTCCTATCCAGGACAATCCCGCCCCCAACATGATCGCCAGCAGCACATAAGCCGGGATCAGGTATTCGACCGTCTGGGGAGCGCGGTAGGTCATCGTGATCAGGCTGTGCAGCAGGAATCCACCACCCAGCAGCACAAAGGCTTTCCAATCACACCATGCTAAAATCACCGCCCCCACCGCCGCCGCGATCAGGATCACCGGGTTCCATTGTAGGCTCAGGATGTTCAGCCAGATCAAGAGCCGGTCCCACAGTTCGGCGGGAGTATTAAAGACGAACAGGTCGCCGGAAAAACCTCTCGCCAATACGTGATTCCAGAAGCCCTGCCAGGTAGCGAGTCCATCCGGGGCCAGGATTGCACCCATCGACCCGCGGATGGGGAAATACAGCCAGGGCAGAAAACCAAGCGCAAATGCACCGATCAGCACCGGCCAGCGGCGTGGCTGCCGGATCAGATTGAAGTCGATCAGCAGCAGGTAAATGGCGAAGAATATCCCCGGAAACGCCAGGGATGGGTGATGGGTCAGGCCCAGCGCAAAGGCCAATCCAAAACCGGCTAAGGTTTGGTTGGATTGGGTGGTGCTATCCTTATAGGTAACCAACCGCTCCACGCACAGCGCTGTGAAGAAGGCCGTCAAAGGTCGGATGCTGGCCTGCGCTGCCGTTGACCAGAAACTCGCCGCAAAAGCCAATACCAGTGATGCTGCCAGCCCGCTCCAACTACTTCCGCTCAATTTGCGAGCTGCTCGCCCGGTGATTGTTACGGTCAGGGCGGCAGTGATAGCTGAGAATAGGTTCAGGCCGCGCAGCGGATTGTGAGGTATCAGCAGGGTGAATAACTTCCCTAGCATGGTATAGAGTGGGTAGCCGGGTGGATGGGCCACTCCCAACCGGGCGGCTACTAGTTGGAATTCCCCGGCATCGGCGGGCAGCAATCCTCTGGCAAGCGTCAGCCAGTAAACTGTTAGGGCGATGGCGAATACCGCACCGTCCAGCAGTTGAGGCTTTGGACGGGGGAAGTGGACGATCAGCCAGGCGAAACTAGCAGCCAATCCGACCAGCAGAGCGGCGTTCAGGTTATAGGCCGGATATAGAATGTAGGCCCATAGGATGAAGATCGGCCAGGTCTGATCGTGATGGGTTCGGCGGATCAACAGCAGGCCAATCCCATACCCGGCCATCAATCCCACCACCGCACCGAGGATCGACCACAGCGGCCAGCCAATCTCTACGCCAAGCTCGGCCAGCAGGCGGCTGACAAATAAAGTCAGGGTGGTGATTCTAAAGCGATCTGATGACAGGCAGTTCTTAAATACTTTCATGGGTTTATGCTGTTGACCATTATATCCGAGAGTGCGTAATTGGTCAGGCGGGGGAACTATAGCGCTAGAAATTGACCGATTATACAATGATACACTCATTAGAATTAGAAAAAGGGAGAAGGAAATTGAATACACGTAAACCTTATGTGATGTTGGTTGTACTTGTTTTGGCTGCTGTGGCCTGTACTTGCGGCCCATTGAGTAATATAACCAGCGCTGCCGAGCAGGCCGCGGAAGAGGCCGTCGATGAAGCGCTTCAGGAAGCCAGTGAGACGGTCGAGGCGATGGAGATCGAGACCGAGGAGCCAGTAGAGGAGCAGGGTGAGGCGGAGGTCGAAGAGGCCCCAGAGCAAGAAGAGCCGCCCGCTAACAATCAGGAAGGCGTTCCCAGCGATTTTGTGCTGGGTGAGACCGGCCTTGAGAGCCTATCCAGCTACGAATATCTTCAGATCGTTGATTTCGAAGTAACGGGTACCGATGGGCAGCCTGTACACACACATATGGAGGTACACGTTATTCACCAGGCCGAGCCCTTTGCCAACAGTATACGGACGGATGTTAAGACCGAAGGGTTGGACGATGAGTCCGGGCGGGTCAACAATTTTTCTTCGTGGTTTGTCTTTCTGGATGGCATAAGCTATACCGAGACGGACTCGCCCGAAATGGGGGGGCGTAACTGCTTTGCGGTGCCGGGCGATCAGGCTGAATTAGAAGCTAATAGCTACAGTTATTACGATCTCGATCCGGATGCGTTCTCCAAATTCGATTCCCAGCCAGAATTTATGTTGATCTCCGACGACGAGGATATAAACGGTGTTTCGTCGACTCATTATCGGGCTGAGAATATCAATATCAACTCGGTAGAAAGCGGGGTAATCGACGTGTGGATAGCCAACGACGGTGGCTACATGACGCGGATGATCATGGAGGGTGTTGGTCAGGATAACGAACTCGGTGCCGGGCAGTTCGATATGTCCTGGGAATTGATGAACGTTAATCAACCGGTCAACATAACGCCACCTGCCGATTGCTAGACATTTGACATTCCGACCGAATAAGATGACATGACTTGCTTTAGCAGAGGGCGATCATCCGACCGCCCTCTACTTATCTATGCTGGATGCCTGATCTCTAATTGACAACTCCCTTAAAACTGCGTATCATCTGGCCCGTATGACAACTCTCACCACACAACTGGCCCAAGTGGCCTAGCCGGAGCCTACATCCCGGCCCTCATCTGTTCAACGTGACCCAACAGGGTACACGTTATTTCCTGTTATAACCCGTTCAATTAAATAGTTAATTTTGTGGATACAGTTGAATCTGTCGTTTACCACAACGCTTTGGAAAGGTAGATGATCTATTATGTTCACGTCAACTATACCCTATGAGAAATCATTAGGTGATAATTTAGTCTTAAAGTCCGTCAGCCGTGAAGACGAGATCGACCGGCTGGATCAATTCAATGCCATCATTCACGGCCTGGAGGATACCGGGCTAACGGCCAACCTGATCCGGCATCATCCCCTCACCCGCCCGGATCACTGGCTGTACATCGAGGATCAGAGCAGCGGGCAGATCGTTTCGTCCCTATGCCTGATTCCCTGGCGCTGGCGTTACGAGGATGTCGAACTGCGAGCGGGCGAGATGGGATTCGTCGGGACGCTGCCCGAATATCGGGGACGCGGCCTGATCCGGGAACTGGTCAAACGCTTCAAGGAAATGCTCCGCGAAGGGGAATATGATCTGAGCCACATCCAGGGTATCGCCTACTTCTACCGGCAGTTTGGATACGAGTATGCGATTCCGCTCCAATGGGGATGGCGCGTCGAGCTGCATCAGGTTCAACCGGTGGAGGATGAATCGTTCGGCTTCCGGCTGGCGACTTCGGATGATCTACAGGAGTTGATACGCCTTCACGATGAAGCCGCCTGCGACCTGGGGATCAGTGCGATCCGGACAGAGGAAGTATGGCGGTATATTCTGCGTTACGGGCCAGAAGGTGACACCGCCCGCGAGTACTGGCTGGTGGTCAATCAGGCGGGGCAAACGGTCGGCAGTGTGGGTATTGAGTTGTTCGGTTTTACCGAGGGCCTGAACGTGTGTGAAACCTCGCAGCTGAGCTACGACGCATCAATGGCTGCGCTGCGCCAGTTCAAACGGTTGGCCCAGGAGCGGAACAAGCCCTATGTCCGGCTGAACATCCCGGCCAAGAGCACGTTGATGCAGACGGCGATCACCTGCAACGCGCACAAGCTGGACACTTATGCCTGGCAGATTCATCTTCCAGATATACCTCGCCTGTTGCGCAAACTGTCGCCGGTGCTTGAACGCCGGGTCGCGGTCAGCCCATTTGCCGGACTGACCCAGACTGTTCTGATCAACCTGTTCCGCGAAGCAGTCGAATTGCGCTTTGAAGGGGGAAAACTCATTTCAGTAGAAGGAACTGAAGGGCTGATTGAAAATCAGATCAATGTCCCACCGATGCAGTTCGCCCCGCTGGTATTGGGCTATTGGAACCGGCAGGAGCTGGCGGCGATGTATCCCGACGTATGGGCTGAGGGCGGGGCAAAGCTCCTGATCGACGTGCTGTTCCCGAAGATGGAGTCTTTTATCTACGAGGCTTACTGATAGAGGGCGAGGTAGTGATATTTTCAAAGGGACACGGCATGCCGTGTCCCTGCGGGTTCTTACTGTTAAATCATCAGCGCCAGAAAACGTTCTACGTCATAGGTAACAGACCGGGCAGGCGGTGACAGCCGGGGAGATACCAGATCAAAACCGTGATCGGTATTCTGATAAACAAGATGGACCGCCGTAACCCCAACCTCGCATAGTGCCTTGTGCAAACTGGCATCCTGCTCCGGGGAGAAGAATACATCGTTATCAGCCTGGATCAACAGGGTGGGTGGGCTGGTTGGCTTGACGTGGACAATCGGCGAGGCGATCCGGTACATCTCCGGCACTTCGTCAATCGTGCCACCCAACAACCCCGGATAGAAATTATAGGGATGCGTGTACTTGCCATAAGGTGGAATAATCCGAGCTTCCCGTAAGGACTCTTCGATGTCGTCCCACATTTGTTTTGCCAGTGATCCCTTCGGGCCGTCAGGCCGTCCAAAGACTGCCGGGATATGCGCAAACCCTGATCGTAAATCGGCGGTTCCATAATAAGACACGACAGCACATACAGAGGTGTCAACCTTTACATCATCTGGCTGAAACTGCGGATCGTTAGCGGTGTAGGCGTTTAGTAAGGCCAGATGCGCTCCAGCCGATCCACCCATCAAGACGATACGTTCCGGGTCAACGCCGTAATCTGGACCCTGAGTTTTCATCCAGGCAATAGCCCGTTTCACATCCGCTACCATGGGGAACAGGGTGGCCTTCGGCGCGAGGGTATAGGCCACATCCATAATCACATGGCCCTGCCCGGCCAGGTGACGGAAGAAAGGCCGCGTTTGCGAATCCTTATCGAAATGATGCCAGCCGCCACCGTGCAGATAGATGACCCCTAAACCGGTGGGCGGAACGCCGTCCGGGGGCTGCCACAGGTCACACAGCAGCGGATCGCCTGTCTCGATATGGGTGGCATAGACCAGGTCTTGCTGCCAGGGCACTTCCGGGAGCGGGGTCACGATTGATGCGTAACGCTGGTCCAGCATGCGGCTGCGAACAGTCGGCGGGATGCGCTGTTCCCACCCCGGCCCGAACGCCTGGTCAAATTCGGAATGAGGCCGGGTAGCCTGGATAATATACCGTCCGGCGACAATGGTGCTTAGGGTTCCCAATAAGGCGGTGGTGGAGTCGCGGCGCTTTATACCCAGCAGCGTATTGATCAGGCCGCTGATCCCCAGGAGCGGCGAGATCGCCCCGGCCATCACGCGGGCACCGGATAGTTCGTAAGCGGTTTCTGAGCGTGGGCGGAGCAGAAGTGTGATCCCCAGTAAAGTGGATAACAGGCTGGCAATGCGAGAGAGTGTTTTCATGTCAATAAACCATCCATAATGCAGAAAGAGAACAATCGAGCAGCCACTACAAATATATACTATACCTTCAAGATCTCTGCTCGTTGGCTAACATCTACTCCCACCGGATTCACTGACTCCCTCATTCCTTGTTGGAGCATTGCGGTTACATCCTTGCGTATGTAACAGTCAAGGTGCTGCTATCGTAATTCAGACAACTTTAGCTTCCCTACCATATCATCCATAACGACCCATACAGAGCCATCTGGTGCGATTTCTATATTCCAGATCGTAGACAGGTCATAGGTAGAGACCTGTTGGTGGGCGAGATCGTATGTTTTCCAATTTTCTCCATCGATATGGGTCAGGCTCAACCATTCTTCAGGTGGGTCTGGATGGAGAGTTGGATCATCCATATAGTTGTAATCAGCAATCGATAGGACCCAAATGGTATGGTCTGGGGCAACAGCAAAGTCTGCGATCCTATGCCCAAATAAAGCCTGCGATTCGGAAAACTCTGTATTACCACTGACATTGGCATTTACCTGAATCACACGCTGCTCACAATCACTTTCCCATGGGGAATGGCAATCTTGATCATAGGGCGATGCCGTGAGATAGCATCTCTGAGTTTCACCGGCTAACTGGTAGCAAATTCCCACCAGGCCATAGGTGCGTTGTGTTGTACGAGCAGCATAAAGGCGACTCCCAGGAAGCATCGTCCAACGAGAACCATCCGCCTCAAAGATTGCCCGATAAATGCTGTCAGGGGATCTGACTAAATCTTCACCTTCCAGATAGTAAGTGACTGGGCCGGTCGGATAGCCATATGAAACCCAGGGAATATTGTCGGCATCCACACCATTGAGATAGAGATGAAATACATTATTGGGAGTGGGAAATTTATGCTGTGACGCATTTGGAGTAATATGATACCATTTCTGCCCATCAAATCGACTCAACATCAAATCGTAGCCATCTGGATTTACACCGTAGTGAGAAAGCCAGATTTCGTCTTGGGGAGATAGGTACAGCCGCTTATCTACTCTATCCAGGATACTGGCTGGCATCGCACAGGTATGCCAGTCAAGGCCATCATAACTACTCAATTGATTATCGGTAAGTAACCAGAGCGTACCATCTGTCTCGATTACAATTTGAGTACCCTCGTCAACCTGGATATCGCTTTGAGTCAAGCTGAATGATATCCACTGCTCTGTTGTGCTATCAAATCTAAAGATATCGTCATTGCTGACAGCCCAGATGGTTCCATCATCAGCAATTTCCAGTTGATGTATTTGGGCGTTTAGTTGATTGTCGACCTGTATCTTCCCACTTACAATTACGCCGGAGGGCTGTGTTAGGGCAGCTTGTGACGTCTGGCATCCAACTACTGCGAGCAGTGCCAGAATTCCTACACCTAACAATCTGGTGAGCAAATACCCTGATTTATGTGCAGTGCCAGGTTGACTCATATTTACCTTGGTTCACAAACGAGCGGCTGCAAGGCCGCTCGCTAAATTATCTGTGACTACTCCCCATGGCTAAAGCCAGGGGCTTCCAGGGCAGTTTCGCCCAGGGACGCTAGTCCACGTCCCAGAATGTTCAAAGCAGCGTTCAGGTCTCGATCTATTCGGAGACCGCAATAAGGACAATCATGCACGCGAACCGACAGGTCTTTGGGAACAACCGCACTACAATCAGAGCACTTCTGAGTGGTTCCTCTGGGGTTGACACGTACCACACCCCGACCGGCTCTCTCAGCCTTGTACGTGGTGTATTGGACGAATCGTCCCCAGGCCACATCGGCAATCCCCCGGTTGATGGTCCGGTATCCATTGGCTTGCATGGCCTGAATATCCAGGTTTTCAAAGATGATCTTGCCAAAGCGATTGACCAGCTTCCAGCTTTCCTGGTGCGCGAAGTTGTCGCGCCGGTTGGTGGCTCGCCGGTAGGCATGGTTCAGGGCCTTAATGACCTTGTACCACTCCGGGCTGCCCTTCGGACAGCGCTCCTTTTTGCGCTGCAAGCGGGCGATATCCTTCGCGTCCCGCTCCATCCAGCGCTGGCGCTGGATCGCTTCCCCGGTCGACAGCATCGCGGACACCGTCAGCCCCAGGTCAATCCCAACCATTTCGTCCGATTCCGGCAGCGGCTCTGGCTCGACCTCGCAGGTGAAGCACACGTACCAGTTCCCACACCGGTCACGGCGCAGGCTGACGGTCTTGATCGTGCCTTTGATCTCGCGGTGCCGCTTGAAACGCACCCAGCCGATTTTCGACAGGTAGACCCGGTTGCCAGCCAATTTGACGCCGTTGCCATATTGGGGATAGGTGAAGCTGTCGTACCAGCCCCACCCTTTGAAGCGCGGGTAGCCCGGCTTGTTTCCCGCTTTCACCCGCCGGAAGAAGGCCCGAAAGGCCCGGTCAACTCGTACCTGAACCTCCTGCAAGACCTGCGAATGCACCTGCTTGAGTGCTGGATGATCCTGCTTCCAGTCTGGCAGCAGCTTCTGGGTATCGTGCAGAGTCTTACTCTTTCGGCGCTCTTCATAGGCCGTTTTGCGAGTTTCCAGGGTCTTGTTGTACACCCACCGGCACTGCTCAAGTGTCTCAGCCAACTGGCCGCGCTGGGCTTTGGTGGGCTTCAGGCGGTATTTGTAGGTCAGAATCATGGGTCTCAAGATCATCATGCTTGTCATGATGCCTGTCAGCATATCATATCTGGCGCAGATCACAAGTCGTGCCTTACATCCCCATGTATCAATCCAGGGGCCTTGGGCGCGTTTTTTGGTAATTCAGCCACTCATCGATATGGAGAAAAGAACCGAGCAAGCTGTACTTGATGTTGTTAATACAACCAAAGCAAATCTAACCACCGAACAAAGACAAGTATCGTGGTATCGAGTAAGTAAGAGCACTGTGTATGACTGGATAAAGCGTTATGAGGATAGTGGATAAAATTTGAGATCGGTCAATTGACTATTTGGCATAGCATTTATGGATGGGTAACCAAACTGGCTCTTTCTCTAAATTAAGTCCCAGGACTTGATGATATCCCAACGATCTGGATAAATTGGCAGGCACCAGAAATCGTTTTCAGCCCACCTTTTTTCCAGAAAATCAGCATAGGTGTCGGTGTCATTTCCAATGGGTATATGATCGGCGGGCAAATCTTCTCTCACTTCAGAATTGACGAAATACAACCTGCCTTCTTGACCATCGGAGATACCCCCATTGTCATCATAGCCGACCAGCAATTTGTAATGCTCGATTTGGGAACCGGCATTTGAGGCACCTCCCACCGAAGCCCCAACTCGGACAATCACAGGCACACCCGCAAAAATCCACTGCTTGAGTTTTACAAGCACTTCTCCTATAGCATACTCCTGTGCCTCACTGCTAAACCCCAGGGTTCCTGCCGCACAAATCAGGTTGTCCGGCCATGTGTCCGGCGCGGCTTCTGGCAGCAGCGTGATGCTGCCAATGTGCTCAGTTAACCACCTGCCGTTTAGCCGCTTGGGGTTAAAAGCCAGCGGATACCAGTAGCCGGCAGCATGGGTAAGTGCGTAAGGTCCGCTGCTGTGCGTATCAGGTTGACGCTGTGGAATGATATCCCCTTGAAGCGTGGCGCACGGAGGAGGTGAGTGTTCAAGCTGTCCTAACTCGAACGTACGAGTGAACCCTACCTCTGTGAATCCGTTGATATCAACCTGGACCTTGTTCACCGTTGTGATAATAATG
>JBNKDD010000227.1:0-9224 GCA_050288085.1 Anaerolineae bacterium | reverse complement strand
ACCTCCCGGCCTGTCAGGATGTTGTTCTCAGAAGAGGATTAGGATTGCCTATAAGATGGCGGCGGTTCGATAAGCGCCATCAAATCTCCCAACAAGGCAATGATAACAGCTATCCATTATCGAAGACAAAAAGGAAAGTGAATCAAAAAGAGCCTGACATCTGCCAGGCTCTCAAGTATTCATATGGTGTCCGGCTAGTAACGCCGGGCAATCGCACGGTAAACCGGTGGCTGCCGTGCCTGGAGGTTCTGCAATTCCTCGCGGAACTTCTTGACTTCGTCCAGGTCAATGCGGGCAACGCAGTAGCCTTCCAGCTGCTCTTCTTTATCCTTGCCCTTGTCCTTATCCTTGTCTTTGTCCTTGTCGGCGTCTTCTTTCTTCTCGTCCTTCTTCTTGGCCTCGGCAGTTTCATTGCCGCTCAGGTGGGCATGAATCTTGCCGCGTGGCCCGACGATCATCGACTCGCCGCCAAAGGCCATGGTGACATCTTCGCCGATGCGGTTGGCCCCGGCAACAAACGCCGCGTTCTCATAGGCACGAGCCTTGAGCAGGGTCTTCCACTCGTCGATGCCGTCTTTCTCCCAGCTTCCCAGCACACACAGCATTTCGGCACCATCCAGCACCATGCTGCGGGCCACCTCCGGGAAAGCCAGGTCCCAGCCCAGCAGCATCCCGACCAGGCCGAATTCCGTCTCAAAGACCGGCAGCCGGTAGCCCTCTCGGAAAGCCATCCGTTCCTCGCCTCGGAGGTGAGTCTTGTGGTACTCGCCGATCAGGTCACCGTCCGGGCCGATCAGGATAGCGGTATCATGCAGGATACTCTCGACTCGTTCTTTGGTCACCATACCGAAACCGATGTATACGCCGAGTTCCTGGGCGCGTTGGGAGATCAGGTTGACGGTCGGACCGGGGACAAGCTGGGCCATCTGGGTGAATTTCACGCCCAACTCATAGCCGCTGGTGACCAGCTCCGGGAAGAGGATCAGGTCGACTTTTTGCTGGCTGGCAATCTTTGAGATGAAATCCGAAACCTTGACGAGATTATCTTCTACCTCGCCGAGTTCCGGCTTCATTTGCACGGTCGCAACAGTAATTTCTCGCATTCGAAGTTCCTTATCTTTCGCCTACAGTTAAGTAGAAACAGATAAATTCAATTACCTGTTTCTGGTGTAGTCAGGCCACATTCAATTTGTAATCACTGGTCTGGCCCAACTTAATCCGGTGAACTGTATATGAATCCGGTTTGCTTGTCAAGTTGAGGAAATATCATGAAGGCTGTGAGAATCAGGGGGGCAAGCTGCCACACCTACCTATCACTATCATCTATCAGAGTATATTCCCATTCAATTTAAGTGGGGGCGACTGGTCAGTTGTCCTGGGCGCATGCATGCGCAGACCAAAGTTCCGACGCGCCCCGCCCCTACAGGGATTGATATCTTAATAGTCGCTCAACATCGACAGGAATTCTTCATTGTTCTCGGTCCGGCGCATCCGCTCAAGCACCGCTTCGGTCGCAGAAGACAGATCCATGCCTGCGCCGTTGGGCGGAGCGACCGTCATCTGCGAGAACATACGGCGCATCAACCAGACTCGCTGCAAGACATCCGGGCCAAGCAGCAAATCCTCACGGCGGGTGCTTGACCGCTCGATATCGAAGGCCGGGAAGATACGGCGTTCCTGAAGCTTACGCGACAGGTGCAGTTCCATATTGCCGGTACCTTTGAATTCCTCGTAGATCACGTCGTCCATCCGGGAGCCGGTATCAACCAGGCAGGTGGCGATGATCGTCAGGGAGCCGCCTTCCTCAAGGTTACGGGCTGCACCAAAGAATCCCTTGGGCGGGTACAGGGCGCTCGGATCAAGACCGCCGGACAGGGTACGTCCACTCGGCGGCACGACCAGGTTGTAAGCCCGCGCCAGCCGGGTGATGCTGTCCATCAGGATCACCACGTCTTTGCCGCTCTCGACCAGGCGCTTGGCCCGTGCCAGGGCCATCTCGCTGACCCGCACCTGGTTCTGCCAGGTTTCGTCAAAAGTCGAGGCAACAACTTCAGCCTCGACCGAGCGATCCATATCGGTGACCTCTTCCGGGCGCTCACCGATCAGCAGCACCAGCAGGTGGACTTCCGGATAGTTCCGGCTGATGGCGTTGGCGACGTCCTTAAGGACGGTAGTTTTACCGGCCTTGGGCGGCGAGACAATCAGGCCACGCTGCCCCCGTCCAATCGGCGCGATCAAATTCAACACGCGGGTTGATAAAACGCGCGAATTGGTTTCGAGGTTAAAACGCCGCTCCGGGAAGATGGGGGTCAGGTGCTCGAAATACGGACGGCGCTTGGCCTGCTCAGGGTCAAGCCCGTTGACGGCCTCGACACGCAGCAGCCCGTAGTATTTCTCATTGTCTTTCGGCGGACGGGCCTGGCCGATCACCATGTCACCGGTACGCAGATCAAAGCGCTTGATCTGTGTCTGGCTGACATAAATATCCTCGGAGCTGTGCAGATAGTTCGCAGCCCGTAGGAAGCCGATCCCGTCGTCAATGATGTCGAGAACGCCACCGCGCAGCTCAAAGCCAAGCTGCTCGGCTTTATGACGAAGGAGATTGAGGATCAGGTCATTCTTCTTCATCCGGCTGAACCCGGCAATTTCGGCATTGCGGGCCATTTCTCGCAGTTCTGTCAGATTTATTTCTTCCAGATCGGCGATATTCAGTTCGTTACTGCCTCTTCGTGAACTCATAAAAGTGCTCTCTCTTCACGAGTCAAAATCACGTTAATATTGAAGAATAAAAAGTGATTGCCCAATAAGGGGGATGTGAAACACGTATGTATTTGGGCACAATGGCCCCGTTAATTGCATTGTGGAATGTCGTATCGTGGGTTATGCACTCAACCAGGAGTAGTGACGATACTAATTCGGTTAGTTAATTAATCTTAAAGGGAACTCAAGTTGACGTGAGTATAGCATGACCTTTTTCCCGCGTCAATTCGCTATTTCAACCCATTTTAGCACGATAAAGTGGGATTAAAAAGCTGGGTTGGTTGATTGGACACTCTAGCCCACCCCATCACCACCTGCCCAGGCCCCCATTGATAACTTTTTGTAATCTCTCCACCCTATCTGATAGTATATAATTTCTTAAGTTGTTTAATGTAGGAAGATTCGTTCAGGAGAATTATCAGACAGGTTGTAGAGGGATGAACAACTCGGCCTTTGGCAGGTTGTAGTCCTCGTTCAATGCGGTAAGAAAAAGCCTTTGATCACACCCCTTCTAAATCTCGTTCCCGGCTTAATCAATAAGGCAGTTCGCACCTCCCCCTCTTTATTTGCACAGCAAAAGATTCAGTAGTGCCAGGCCACCCGGTTCAACGCGGTTTGGGACTTATTTACCATCTAACCTGCTCAACAAAAACCCCTTAAACAACGTATACATATTTAGATAGTGACAGTTTACAAAAGAGTTTTTTTACTGGGATATGAGAAGACGTACCACGTTACAAGAAGTTTTTTACCGGAACAAATTACCAAACCGTATGACCATTTACACATGTGATCCGAATCTCGAGATCGGCGGGCACTCCGCCTATTCTCTATTAGAAAGCGAGACCAGCAACCACTACTTAGGCATTCTCAAGAAGCACGGCCTTTCAAACATCAATCGGGATGCCTGGTACCCGGTGCAAAACCTGCTCAGTGTGCTCAATGATATCAATGAGCGGCGGAGCGCCATGATAGATTTCATCAGCATCGGACTGGCAGCCAGTGACAACAGCAAACTTCCTTTAGATGTCCAATACCTATCTTTCCGTGATTTCTTCCTGACATATGGAAGCACCTACCGGCGGATATATCGTAACGGTGATCCGGGCGAAATCCAGGTTGAAGAGATCGGGGAGAATCATCTGGCGATCACGCTTATTGATGTACCTTTTCCTGACGACCTGATGTATGGGGTCTTATATGGATTCGCCTGTCGATTTGCAAACGACGGTGAGCAGTTCACGCTTGATTATGACGACCAACACCGCCGCAGAGAGCACGGTGGAGATTACACGATCATCCATCTGACCTGGGAATGATCGAAGCCGATCTGGTTGATCCATTAAAAATGGGGACACTTTTTTGTGTCCCCATTCCATTCCAGAATCAATTAAATATCGTCCCGCCTACATGCGTTTTACCTGGCGGATTTGATCTCCGCTGCGGATTCATCCCGGCGTGACTTCATCAGCCAGTAGGCCCCCAACGCTACCAGCAGCACCGGCCAGACCGTTGAACACAGCAGATTCTGGCTGATCCGCAGGATAAATTCGAAGAAAGTGCCGAACACCAGCAGCAGGATCAACCCGATGCTGGCCGTGCGCCGCCCAGATTTGAGCAGAAAATTGCTATCGACCCGCGTCCCAAACAGCATGATGCCGATTCCCGCCGACGCCGGGATCAGTGCCCAGGCGTAAGCCCAGGTTTCCCAGTGATCAAACAGGTTCTGGTAAAACAACAGGATGCCGATCATGGTGATAAGTGCACCCGGAACGGCCATACCGGCTACATGCTTGGGCCCCCGCAAACCGATTCCCAGCATGACCACACCCGGTATCAGGATGAAGTTCGGCCAGCATAAGGTCGGGTGTATCTCCGGGGATTCCCCAACAGCCCGCAGAATGGCATTCAGCATGAAGATAGCCGCAAATGCCACCGCGATAATGATCACCAACCGGCGATCAACCCAGACATCCTCAAGGAAAGGAAGGGCCGTTGTGAGCTTTTCGCGCTGCTCCGGTGATAGATTAGCAGTCAGTGGATCGCCTATTTTCGGGAAGATGGAGTCACCGTCCGGGGCTTCGACCTCGGCGGTAGGCTCACCCAGCATCTTCAGCGCTTTGACTGCCGGATGCTGTCCACTATCTTCGGCGGCGGTCGGCAGCAGCGGGGACTCGGTGACCAGGGTCGGCAGGGGTTCGCCGTGTGCAATAGCGGTCACCGACTCAGCCAGATCGGATGCCAACTTGTAACGCCCGCGCCGGTCTTTCGCCATCGCAAGATTGATGATCGTATCCATGTCTTCCGGCAGATCGGGCTTGATGCTCAGGATGTCGGGCACCGGGTCGAGGATGTGTTTGATCGCCACGCCCATCGGTGTGTCGGCCTCGTAAGGAGCCTGCCCGGTTGCCATCTCAAACAGGATCACGCCCAGCGCATAGATGTCGCTGCGCCCGTCGATATCGGCATCGCCGCGAGCCTGCTCAGGGCTCATGTAAGACGGGGTACCAACCGTTCCCGTGCCGGTCAGCGACATGCTGGCCTGGGCCAGCTTGACGATCCCGAAGTCGGATAGATAAGCATCGCCGTTCCGGTCAAACAGGATGTTGGCGGGCTTCAGGTCACGGTGGACGATCTCCTCGCTGTGAGCCAGGTCAAGCGCCGATCCCAGCCGCTCGATGATTCTGGCCGTCTGGTCGAGCGGCAGCGCCCCCTCTTTGATCCGGTCGGAGAGCGATCCACCGGTCATGTAGCGCATCACAAGATAGAGCTGCTCGTCGTGCTCACCGTAATCGTAAACGGGCACAATCGCCGAGTGTTCCAGGTTGGCGACGGTCTTGGCCTCGCGCTCGAATCTTTCACGGAATAAGGGATCGTGCAGGAACTCTTTAGGCAGCACCTTGATCGCAACGTTCCGTTCAAAGCGGGGATCATATGCGCGGTAGACGGTAGCCATCCCGCCGCGCCCTAATTCAGATTTAACCTCGTAGCGACCAATCGTCGTGGTCATATTCGTTACGCCGTAAATGATAAATAAGGATCAAGAGATAAAGGTCTGTCATAACCTTATACGTACCAGGGTACCATATGTTTCTCCGGTATGAAAAAACAAACCTGGGAGTACATCAAAGCAGTTCGGAAAACTGCTCCAGTTCAGAGACAGTTGCTACGAGACCTTGCCGGGTAAGTGTGGCAAGGTAATCTTCTACACTATAAGGCGGATTCTTAAGTCTGCCGCGTATCTTATGAACTGCTGTACAGAACAGCCCTGGAAAAAGGTTCAGATGATTTAAAAGAAAATCATCGGGGTGCTGGGTTTCGATACCGTAGGATGCCACGACAACTTGCGGAAAGTCTTTCAAATTTTGAGTAACAATTACATCGCATCGACCCACAATAGCGGCTGCCAAAACGTGACGATCATCAGGATCGGGGAGGTCGAGAGATGGGATAAGCGCATTGTAACCCGTGACAAGGCAATCCCGAGTAGCCTGATCCATCAGGTTGCGGGTACGTTCCAGTGCAGCACGATCCCGATGTGGTTCATTTGTTAGTAATGCCTCGATCCATTCGCGGTGAATATCTTCCGTCCATTTTGCTCGATAGAGATCGTCCACAGCAAGTTGCAATAGAATGTCTCGAATAGGTGCTGGGTAGAGTACATTGGCATCAAGCAGCGCTGTGTATTGACTCATGTCAGTCGTCGTATCCCATCCCTTGCTCTTGAGCATCAGCTACTAGTTGCTCAAGCACGGCTTCCCGCTCCTGATCAATCGCCAGCTTGTAGTTCATCACATCTTCCATCCGAACACGGCGATGCTTGCCAACCTTGCGGTAAGGAATCTGGCCTTCTTCAAGCAGTTTGATGAGAAACGGGCGGGAAACATTGAGAATCTCGGCAGCCTGAACGGTGGTGAGTTCCGCACTCTCTGGAATGAGTGTCACCCCCTGCCCTGCCGCCATAGCATCGAGGATATCCATGAGCATGGCGACCGCCCCGGCAGGCAGTTCAATTGGCTCATCGTGATCGGCATCAATGACACGCAGTGTAAGCGGCTGATTCTCCTGTGCATAGCGGGAAAGCTGCTGCCTTGACGTTCGCGCGATGGTCGATTCATCTGTTGTTGGAGGTAATTGTCTATATGCTACCACTGGTCGGTCTCCTCAAATCATCTGATCGGTACATCAACAATATCTCACAAATGAAATAAATGCAACAAACGAAATAGACGAAATAAACACGGCATGCTTCGATTGGTCAAGGCTTGACATCTGGCTCAGCATATTGTACTATATCGTTACACGATATATCGTCGCGCGATATACAATAAATGCATGGAGCAAAAATGAGTAGTAAGACAAACAATGACCCCGAAAGCCATCTGCCCCTATCGCCAGCCGTGTTTCACATCTTGCTGGCGCTGGCTGACGAAGAAAGGCATGGCTATGGCATCATGCAAGAGGTCAAGCACCGTACCGACGGGAAGGTGCGTCTGGGGGCTGGAACCCTGTATGGTGCGATCAAACGCCTGTTGGAAAAGGACATCATCGCTGAAACGGATGAACGTCCCGACCCAGACTTGAACGAGGAACGCCGCCGATACTACCGGCTGACCGACTTTGGGCAGCGCGTCCTGCGGGCTGAAGTCTCGCGGCTCAACCAGTTGGTGCAGCAGGCGCGTGCCAAAGAACTGCTGCCCGATCACAGCTCTGTGCTTCTGGGGGTTCAAAACGTGTAATGGGACATCAGATGCAGCGCCAGGAGGCGACAGAATCCAATCTCTTAAGACTGTCAGGCCGGGTGTATGAACTGCTGATCCTGGTCTACCCGGCCCAATTTCGCCGAGAGTACAGCGGGCAGATGGCCCAGGTATTCAGAGATGAGGCGCGGGCCGTCCTTCACAATGACGGGATAGACGGGTTGATCGGTTGGTGGGCCCTTACCTTATTTGACCTGATCGTCACAGCTTTTGAGGAACATTTCTGGGAGATTCAACATATGCTGACAGACAGGATCACGCGACTGGGTGGCCCGGCAGCCATCCATATAGGCATCATGTTCATCCTGTTGGGGCTGGGCAGTTTGCTTGGCGAACAAAATTTCCTGATGGACAGAACATTCCGGACGATATTTATCAGCCTGTTTTTGCTTCCTCTGCCGTTGAGCCTGTCGCTGGTACTGCTCAGGGTATCATCCACCTTTCGCGAAACAACGCGGGCTCGCCTACCGGCGATGGTGGCGGTGATCGGCATTGCCCTGACGATCGTAGCGTTCATATCCTCGGTACACATCATCGGGTGGTTAGCGGTTGGCATTATTATCGGCTTAATTGCGTTTGCCGTCGGAATCATCATCACCGGCATCCAGGCGTTGGCAGCACGTAACTGGCTGGTTGGCGGCAGCCTGACAGGGATCATCGCATTGATGCTGTTCTCGCCGATCATGCAGCAGTTAGGCATACGCTTTGGCGGCATAGGCTTTCTTAATTATTCGCTTGTCATTGCCACCTATACTTTTATGGTAATCGGTCTTCTATTTTTCGTGCTGGCCTATGGGCTAATGCGCACACCACAGACAGAGTCAAGCGAAACAACAAAACGCCCATTGACAAGCATCCCACTGACGGTAGCTGCCCTGGGTGTCATCACGCTGATCGGAACGGTGATCTTCACCCAAAAAAGCTGGAAGGATCAGGCAGCACGGGCAGAGATCAACGACCTGCTGCTAACCACCATTCCTGAAGAGGCCACCAATCTCCACATGGAGTCGTTCGGTTTCTTTGAGTGGTATGCCTATGCACGCTTCGATGCGCCGCGAGAGGATGTTGAGGCATGGCTGGCAGACGGGGTAGTCTGTTTTAAAACCGATCCAACGAATATGAAAGAAGGGATGCTTTATACACCGGGACAGGTGCCACCTGGATGGTGGGAACGAGACAGCATGGAAATCATTGCCAGTGATTTTTGCCCGGATGACTACGTGAATCATCCACACCTGTTTTTGGATATCGCGCAGGTAGATGATGACCTGTGGACTGTCTATATCTATGCGGATGATACCTAGTCAATCTACCCTAAGAGTGAGAACGTTCACCTGATATGAGGCAGGCTGAAATCAGACAATATGGAGCAGCAGAAGCTAACAGAATCCAATCTCTTAAGGCTGTCAGGCCGGTTATATGAGCGGCTGATCCTGGTCTACCCGGCCCGATTTCGCCAGGAGTACGGCCCGCCTATGGTTCAGCTATTTCGGGATGAGCTGCGCGATACGCTGCACGAGAGCGGAAAGGCCGGAGCGGTCAGGCTGTGGATACACGTTCTTTTTGACCTGCTCATTACGGCTTTTGAAGAACATTATTGGGAGATACAACACATGTGGGCAAACAGACTCATCCGTCACAGTGATCTCGCAGCATTCTTCACAGCGGCCTTTCTGCCTGTAGCCCTGCTTTACCTCATCGTAG
>JBNKDD010000226.1:0-9235 GCA_050288085.1 Anaerolineae bacterium | reverse complement strand
CGATGAAGAAGTTCCAACCGGTAGATACTTACCCCCATCGCCTTCACGCTGCCGCGATTCGCTAGAGGCCCATTCTCCGGGCCGATTTCACGAGGTATGTGACTGAACAGCATCGGAGACGGCACAGGCTGTCAGGCCCAGCCGGGTCGATAGCTGGCTGCGGTGGCGGGCCACCCATCGATAAGCGGGGGCGCACAATACCGCGGCTGCCGGGTTTGCCAGGGTCAGGCCCATGATTCGCCAGATGCCCGGCAGCCGTTTTAGTATCTCGAAGACGGCCCGTGCTTCTTTGAAACGCCTGCCATCCGCCCGGATAAAATAGACTGATTGGCCGGTCATTTCGGGGGTGAGGCCGGGCGATATGGTTTCCAGGTCGGCGGTTTGATAGGGCAGCACGGTCAAGTGCCCGGAGACATCTTGCCGTCTGATCCAATCAGCGGATGCGGTGCAGATACCGCAAGTGCCATCAAAAATCACAGTGCCGCACTTAGACTTAGCGATTCTGGATTGACCAGTCGAATCCGATTTCCGGGTCGTCAAAGGGAATCCGTTCTTCGTCGGGGTCTGACGGGTTGTAGCTGTGGGTGGTGGTATAGAGCAGCATTACGGGCCTATCACCCAATACCTGATAGCCATGAGCGATGCCCTTTGGGATCAGGACGGTGAGCGGATTGTCCTCTCCGGCGATCACAACTTGAGTCTCCTCAAAGGTGGGCGAGTCAGGGCGGCGGTCGTAGAGTACGATCCGGGCCATGCCTGCTGCCACATACCAGATATCATCTTGCCTGGTGTGCCAATGGAAGGCTTTGATCACGCCGGGGTAGGTCCGGGTGACGGTTGTCTGCCCGAACTGACGCAGCAGGTTATCGTCGTCGCGCAGTACTTCGCGCAGGTAGCCCCGGTCATCGGCGTGGGTCAGCAGCTTCTTGATAACAACGTCGTGAATTTTTCCCATGATGTCCTTGTCTGTTGGTGTTTGGTGTCAGCCGGAGATTGGGGGTGATGATTAAGTTAGGCCCCGTCCGGCGCGGCTATGATAATACATCATCTGACCATGGGGGAAAAGAAAAAAGGGCCGGACACATTTCACCCGGCCCTTTTTATCCCTCTTCAGACTGAGTTACGGATTAGTTAATTGTCCACGTAAAGGTATCCTCGAGAGTGATACCGAAATTCTCGGCGAATAATGGAGTAGCGTCGCAGGACTCCACCCGCAAGTCATAGGTTCCAGCAGGAATGCCGGTGATCGTAAAGGTCGTGCCGGTACGAACCAATGTTCCCTCTGGGAGTTGGTTCTGCCCCCAGGTTTCATCTTCGGGCAGGGCAATGAAGAGCGCGCAAATCAGTATGCCACTTTTATTCACCAGAACCAGTTCAGCTTCAGGCGGCTCGCCGGGTTCAATCGTCCAGGTGAAATCTCTGCTTAGATCGACCCCGGTACGCTCGGCATTCTGGCGGTCGTTGGGGTCTGATTGGCAGGTTTCTACCCGCAAGTCATAGGTTCCGGACGGGATGCCCCAGATGGTGTAATTTAACCCAGATGGGACTGTCTCGCCTGCATCCAGTTGATTATCTCCCCAGGTATCGTCGTCGGGCAGGGCAATGTACACGTAGCAGAGTTCGAGACCGCTCGTATTTTCGATGATCAGATTGTTTCCTTCTCCCTCTGCGCCGGGTTTACCCCCGCCGGTTACGGACAGAGTGAAGTCGGTGGCCCCTAATTTGCTGCCTTCTTGCTGATAGATTGTCTCATTGTTACAGTCGTCTACCCGGATATCGTAGACTCCCGGCGGAATATCGGTGATGGTGTGAGAGCCCCCGGCTTCGATCACGTTCTCGGCTCCTAGTTGATCGTCGCCCCAATCACCGCTGCCAGCGGGTGAAATATAGACAAAACAAATGGCATCTCCCGATTTGTTGACAACATCAAGGTTGCCACCGGCTGGTTCTGTTGGGACTTCGGTCGCTGTTGCTGTTGGCTCTTCCGCCACTTCTTCTGTCGGTGGCGGTTCCTCCGGGGGTTCGGTTGGTTCAGGGTCAGTGCCTCCTCCACAGGCCAGGGCGGATATGATTAACATGGCAGCAACCAATGGAATAATCATCTTATGACTATGATTCACTTTGAGTACTCCGAACATTAAAATTTCCTCCAGGGGTGTCTATCTAAACAAGTTGAGCTTTTGTTAAACATAACTGTAGGTTCATTATATTGGGAGCGGTTTTTCGCGCAAGCGTAATAAAAAAGCCGGTGAGTGGAAAATTTCTAACGCAACTTTTATGCACTTTAAGCGTATACTAAAGTAGAAATAGAGAGGGAATTTATTGGGAGGGTACCATGACAGATTTATCCCACCGTCAAGGGGTAAGTACACCGATGAAAATACTGGCTCTGGGACTGCGCGGTATCATCATTGCCGTTTTGCTGCCCATTGCTACAGCCACACGGATGCATCAGAAACTCGCCCCTGCACTGAAACGCTGATCGACGTTTCAACTTTATTCACGTCATGAGGGCCAAACGCCGCCAACGGGACTCGTTCCGGGCGGCGTTTGGCGTTTGTGTTCAATTATACAGCTCTCTGTGTTATAGGTTGATATGGAATTACAGTCGGTGCTCTATATAGATATTTTATAATCGCCAGAAGTCTCTTTATGCTATAATCTGGGGAATAAGTGGGGTTTCAGTTACACATCGGGACATTGATTTATTTTTAGGACGCCTAAAACCTTATCTTTTCCTGGCTGCCCTCTTTGTGAGGGCACTGCGTTATCTTTATCTGTGTGAGTGTTCGATTCCTGGCGCTAGTACAGGAGTAGAGATGCCTGGTTGTTCAGATGGTAGTGACAGCTACGTATTGATCGTTGATGATGATCCTGACGTATGTAAAATATTAAGCCTCTCATTTAAACATTTTGGTTGCGCTACTGAGGTCGCGATGCGAGGGCAGGAAGCTTTGAACCTGATCAAGCAGCAAGCTCCTGCTCTCATTATGCTCGACCTGATGCTGCCAGATATTAGCGGCTTTGAAATCCTGGACTTTTTGCAAGAAGACCCTCTGAACAGGGACATTCCCGTGATTGTCCTGACCGCGTTGGGCGATCCGTTAGAACTGGTGAAGATCAGCGGCGTTATGGCGGTGATCAGAAAATCGGATTTTAGCATCTCGAAATTGCAAATGATAGTTACTTCTTTGTTTGAGGAACACTGACCGGTCGGGCGTATTCTCTCCTGTCGGTGAACAAGGATTCTTGCAAATGCCATCCCATGAGGTTGAGTCGAAAATACCTTTTAAGCATATCTGGAACTACCTAACCGATCCCTCCCCCAGCATTCAAGACCCGGCGGTTCGCTCCCAGATTAAAATATTGGCGTCGATCCTGTTTGTGATCGGCCCTCTGTATACCATCGCGTCAGTGGCCGGTATCTTTTATCTGGTTAACCTGCGCGGAAGTTCTGTCTTACTGGAACCGTTTTTCTATACCAACCTGGCTGCCAGTTTGTTGATGCTGGTGGCCTATATCCTCAGCCGGACAAAGGCTTATCAATGGGGGGGGTACATTTCTTTGAGCGTTGGCTTTGTAGCGATTGTCGTTAGCGCCCTGCTCAACCCGGAATATATTGAGCCGACACTGGCGATCATCTCGATCCTGCCATTTATTATGGTGTACAGCATGTTCCGGTCGGTGCTGTCCACGTTGTATATCTCAATAGTGGTGATTGTCGTGATGGTGGTGGTGGTCATCTTTTCACCACAGTTGAGTATGGGATCACTGCTGGGGGCGCTGATCTTCCTGGCGTTGATGACGGCCTTGATCCTGATCGCCAAGCGTCACCGGGAAATATTGGAGGAGGAGCGCGAGGAGCAGCTCCGGCAGGTGATGACCCTGGAAGCCAATATCCGAGAAGCGCAGGTGCGCAACGCGATGCTACAGGAGCACGCGGATGGCATGTATAAAGCGATGAAGGCGGCACGAGAGGCCGAGCAGATCAAGACTGATTTTATTGCGAATGTCTCTCATGAACTGCGCACGCCGCTGCATGCTATATCCGGGTATTGTCAACTGCTGCTGGAGGATATCGCCGGGACGATGGATGAACAGGCTACCCACTTTGTTGAACGAATCTATGTCAACAGCGAGAGCCTGGTCACGATTGTCAATGATATCCTGGATTTATCCTTCACGGGGTCGGAAGAATTCCAGACTCTCAAACAGCCTTTTTCTCCCCAGGAACTCCTGGTCAGCCTGCACCGGCAGTTAAGCCGCCGGGCGGAAGAAAAGTCCCTGGCATTTGAATTGACCCTGGCGGCTGATCTTCCTTCAACGCTGATTGGCGATAAGCAGTTGATCCGCCGGGTGGTTAACAGCCTGCTGTCGAATGCTTTTAAGTTTACGGAGAAGGGGCAGGTTCATTTGCAGGCTGGTGTTGACGGGGAGAAGGAGAGCTGGAAGATTTGCGTCAGTGATACGGGGGTCGGGATGGAGCCGGAGGTGCTGGAACATATTTACGAGCCGTTCTGGCAGGCCGACAGCTCGATCACCCGGCAGTATGGCGGCACCGGGTTAGGATTGACGATAGCCCGGCAGATGGTGCAGATGATGAACGGCGAGATCGAGGTCAAGAGCACTGTGGGGGAGGGGAGCGTCTTTACCGTCACCCTGCCGTTGGTGCTCGATGAGGAAGAGGAAGAACTGGTAGGGGTAGAAGAGAGAGAGAAAGTAGAAGCGGAAGAGGCAGAAGCAGAGGAATCCCAAAAGGAAAAAGAAGAGAAAAAGGAATCTATAACTCAACCAGAGGACTGATCTTGCTGCCCTCTGGTTTCTCTGTTTTGTATGTAGGTTTATGCGCTGGGCACAGCATGCTGTGCCCCTACCCAATAAGAAGCTCAACAAGGGGGGCGGATCAAGTTACGGATAAATCCTTGTTTCCCCGATAGGCGGCATCTCAACCCACGTATACGAATGTGAATCCGCATTGTATAGCAGCCACACGTACCGGTCGCTCTCCAGCGGTTCGGCAAAAGTAAAGATCGCTTCGGCTATCCGCCCGTCGTCTGTCATGGCGGCGACCTCAACGGTAAACTCGCTTAGCGTTACTGTTTGTCCTGCTTCAGTCAGGTAATTCGGGTCATAGAAGAACGAGGTGTCAATCGCCTTGTATACATTATTCAAATCGAAGGGATTCGATTGCCCGGTGGTTTGGTCTATCGTTATGCCCGGCGGCGGTGTGTATCCCCCTTCCGGTATAACGCGGATTGTGCGGTCGTCCACCCGTTGAATCGCTACCGGCGCGAATCCCGGTGACAGGTAATTGAGTGACTTCGGAACCGGCTCATCGGAGAATGCTCTCCAGAATGCCCCGACGGTATAGATTGACGCACCGGGCGGGTTGACGATGTACACATGCTGGTTGGCTAATGCCGGGTCGTCTCCGAAATCAAAGGACTGCCGCTGCGTCTCGGTGGAAGTTTTCCACATTGCGGGTTGGGTCAGCAGGTCGATTGGGGAGATCACCATATACAGGATCACCAGCACGGGCACGTGAACTTTCAGCAAGACTCGCCAGAAACCGGCCAGATCGGATTTCTCCATCTTAGCGACATCAACAAAAAGTTGGCTCACCAGGCCCATCAGGCCGAGGCTGACAAATCCCAGGTTTCGATTCCCCGGTATCCCGGAGGAAAGCGGGATCAATGCGCAGAGTATCCCGATCAGCCAGAAGGCAGAGAGGCGATGGGGTTTCAATACCGGGAAGACGATCACGGCGAAGAGCACAACAGCGATCAGGCAGACGACGGCGATGTTCGGCATGATTTGTGGGGCTGCTGCTATGGTCAGATCGGCGACGGGTAGACCGACCACGGTAAACAGGTTGATTGGCAGGCGGATGGCCATACTGGTGATGAATTGAACCGGGCTTGAAATTGGGTCAACGTAGAGGCTGCTGCCGTGCACCCCGTATCCCAATGATGAATAGATCACGCGCCAGATGACGATGATCAGGACGAAGGGCGCGAACCGCAAGATACGGGTAATCAACTTATCCTGATCCAGCACTACGACATGGGCAAACAGGTAGGCGAAGGTCACCAGCCCCATTTCGGAAGTGAACAAGGCGACCGTCAACAGTGCATAAGAACCACCGAGCAGACCCCAGTTTTTCTGCTCGACTCCGCGATTGTACAGGATCAGGCACAGCACCCCGAATACCATTGCGATCAGGGCGTGCCGGTTGCTGATCCAGCCGACCGGGCCGGCGAACACATCATCCAAGATAAGCAGCAAGATAGCGAGTCCGGCCACCGTGAGGCTCCTGGTCAGGTCTTTGTACAGCCAGAAGACCAGGACGATTAGCAGGATGAACCACAACAAACTATGTAGATGGATCGGCAGCGGCGAGTTCGGCCACAGGCTGAAATCAAGCGCCAGTGTACCCGATGCCAGGGGCCGGAAGAAGTTCACCTGGATCGTGTCGGTTGCCCACCAGGGATAAATAAATCCCTGGTCTTTCAGCGTATCGAAATAGCCTACGGCATGAGATGAAAACCCGTAGAGGTTCCACCAGGCCGGGGTCATCTCCTGCGACCAGCCGATTTTCGCTGCGGCGTCGGGGTTGTAGCTGACGCGGTGGCCCAGGTCATCGGCGTAGAATCCGGAGAACATCATCGGAAGATATAATAAGATCGCCACACCGATTACGATCCACAGCCAGTATTTTGAGTTGATCAGCGGCCTGATCGCGCTCCCTATGCGATGATAAAGCGGGAATGCTTTTTCGCCCTCTTCTGACATATCCCTATCTCTCCTTTTGCGTGAAGTGGAGGCCCAATTTAAAGGGGAAGCAGGGATTAATTATGCCAGGAGATGGGGTTATAAAAAAGCCCCCGGCCATTGATGCCCAGGGGCGTAGGAGTTAGCAGGCTGTTTATCTAACCGGCAGCATGCACGAGCGCTGCTTTCGGTTCGCCAGTTGGTTTGATACTGCCAAAGTAGCGAACGGCGAAGTAAACGCCGGGGACGATCAGCACGAAGGGGAAGGCCGCTTCTATCACCGATTGGGGCGGAGTCCCTGCCGCGTACATAAAGATGACCATCGCGATCAATGCCGTTCCGAGCGAGACCACTTTCATCAGGATGATGCCACTAAGCAGGTAGCCCAGCGGTTTCCCCCGCAGCAGGGCGATCCCACCAATGACGGCTATCGGGACGATCAGGCCCAGGTCCATCGCCTGAATCACCAGTGAATCGGTCACGGTGTCGTTGATCCGCGCCGGGGGCTGCCCGCTGATCAGCGATGGGATAATGTCGCCCAGCCATAGGAAGGCCAGGAAGGCAGCGGCTACCAATCCGAAAATCCCGACGCCGCGCCGGGGAGTCTTATCGCTGAATTGCTCCGGCAGTGCTTCCAGGTTAAGCGAACTGATGCCGGTGATCAGCAGTACGAGCGAGAGTGAGTAAGCCGCGACATAAACCAGGAACATCTCGTTGTAAACCATCAGCACGGCATAAGCAAGATAGGTGTAGAGAAAGTAGACCAGCAGGCCGATCCAGGCCAGCCGCGCCCGGAGCGATCCACGTTGCAGGTAATACAGCACAACTGCGTACAGGGGGATCACCCAGACGGTGGTGACCCAGTCCTGGCCGAGGGCCTGTGCTGTGCCTGAGGTAGCTTCATCGGCGTACAGGCCGTCCCAGATCAGGGCGGTCAGGCAGGCGATTAAGACCAGTATCCCTACCAGAATAGACAGGGGAAGCGTGTATTTGGGTAAGGGTTTTTGAGCTAACATCTTGTTCTCCATAGTTATTTATCGTTAGCGGATCGTGCCGCGTATGAAAATCCCGGCAAGCTGGTTCAGGGTGTCGTCACCCGGTACTTTGGGGGTATGATCCGGGTCAAACATGGCCGAGTTAATGACCGGGGTTGAAAACAGCGCATCGAAGGCCAATACCAGCGCCTCTGGATCGAGATCATCCCGCACCACTCCTGCGTCGATCTGCCGTCGGAAGTAGTCGGCGACTAATGCCTGGTTGCTGCCGGAGCCTTCAGACATCATTTCCAGCAGGGTAGGGACCTCCTGCGCTTCACACATCAGCAGGCGGATCGGTGCGTATCCTTCCACCATCGCTTCGGCCAGCGCCTTTGCCATGACGGGGATATCGACGGTGTAGTCACCGGTCAGCAGTTTCTCAAAGGTGGCGGGAAAAGCCGCCTGATTAAAGTTTTCGATCACCGCTTTCAGCAGGTTTTGTTTGCTGCCGAAGTGCCGGAAGATTGTCACCTCGTTGATTCCGGCTTCGGCGGCCAGCGCACGGGTTGAGGTGCGGGTAAAGCCATTGGTGCTAAACAGCCTGAATGCTGTCTCAATGATGTGCTGGCGGGTGGTATCGGTGTCCGATTGGCCGGTCATGAAGTTCTCCTTTGTATGTAAGTGCTTGCTTGCATGTATTATCTATGCGCCAAGTTTTGCAAGCAAGTGGTTACTTGCATGGATTTTAAATGACATCTGTCATGGGTGGGAAATAAAAAAAACGTAGAGAGGTGCTCTATATCTGTGAATACATCGGAAAGTACGTATTCACCATAGTTTTGACATTTGAGAATGGATATATGATGGCCTGGTTGACAAGAAGACATCAGGGGACGGATTGTCTAAGACCCCAATATTGAAGACCCACTTATCGTATACCCATCCGGCTTGAACCACGTCGCGTGCGTTATACCGGATTCTCATCCATTGCTCAGATTCAAGCGTGAAGGATGCTGGCGGGGTGTGTGGCACGCCAGAAGTGTGCATATAGGTAACATTCAGGCCGTTCGTGTTCGTTAGCCACGAGATGCTGACACGGTCATATCGTACTGTCTCATCGCCCGGCTCTAGTATTTTCACGGTGGTATGAGGCATGATAACCACCAGGGCCCACGGGCGACGGCGAACACAGTCATAGTTTAGATGTTTGTTTTTTGCCTTTGTTTCAACTGTCTCAAAATGCGGCTGCTGGAATTTGTTAGCCTCTGAATAGAACAAGTGATGGATGTGATAATGAGGGTCTTTTATCGGAGCCGCCGGTATAGGAAAAGAAACGGCTTCTGGAATACCGTTCCGCGCAACAGCCTGAGGTGCCCCACGTGAGAGCCTGCCCCATTCGACATGAATCGCTTGAATCAGAAGCGTGGCAGATCGGATCTGCTCTATTGACTTATGGCGGTGTTGCTTCATGTTTCCTGTTTCAACCT
>JBNKDD010000225.1:0-9298 GCA_050288085.1 Anaerolineae bacterium | reverse complement strand
GGAATGGAATCAATCCGGCTGGTGCTGGGCCGGATCTACACCGAGCATGGGCGGCTGGTCGTGCGCGAGGTGGTGCAGGAATCCGATAACAGCGTAGCGGCATGGGTTCAGGCGGAGGCAACCGAGTTCTGGTTTCTGACCATACTCACCGTTGAGGGAGCGGGGGAACAATCGCAGATCGTGCAGTTGAATATGACCCCTGATGAAGGGCCAGAGGGGCCCGCTGATCCGCTCACTGCTGAGGAATTCGCCGCGCTGGTAGACACTCATCTTGATGGGTTGGAAGAGCAGGATTTGTTTTCCGGGGTGGTGCTGATCGCACAGGAGGGAGAAATCCTATTGCTGCGGGCCATGGGGCCGATGAACGAGGACGGCGATCCGAACAATACCGATACCCGCATTGCGCTCGCCTCGACCAGTAAGTTGTTCACGGCAGCGGCGGTGGTACAACTGGCAGATCAGGGGGCGATCAGCCTGGATGACCCGGTGAGTGAGTATCTGCCGGATTACCCTGAGTCGATGATCCAGGGGGTGACGATCCGGCACCTGCTGACTCATACATCGGGGTTGGGCAGTTACAACTATGACGATGCCATGTCCCTGACCACAATTGATGAGATGCTTCTTGTGCCGATTGAACCACCGGCCTTTGCGCCGGGTTCTGCCTTCCGTTACAGCAATGGGGGCTTTTTGCTGCTGGGTGGGGTCATTGAGCAGGCCAGCGGGCAAACATACTGGGATTATCTGGACGAGCATATTTTCCAGCCAGCCGGTATGGAGAGCACCGGCGCATTCTCGCCCGATGATCTGCCGGATAACACGGCTTATGGATTGGTCTATCAGAGCCTGGGGGTGCGGGGCAGCAATGTCAGCGCCCTGCCTGCCAGACCGGGGCCAGCGGGTGACTTCTACACCACAGCGGAGGATATGCTGCGTTTCGCCACTGCCCTGCAAGACAATACCCTGATCGGCCCTGAGTTCACCGAGGAGATGTTTACGCCTGCCGTGTCAACGGGTGTTGTTCTTTATGGGATGACCGCTGAGTATGGTTTAGGATTTACCATCGGTGTCAGCACCAGCAGCGGGGATGTCGTCCGGATCGGGCACAGCGGCGGTGCCCCTGGCATCAGTTCTCGGTTTGCCATGTATCCCAATGGCGGATACACATTGGTGATCCTGTCTAACTATGACAGTGTCGCCGTGGTGCTGGATAGTTGGATAAACAGTCAGTTGCAACTGGTTCAATGAGGTGGGCTTGCAGACTTTTTAGATATTTTCTGTATCCGCACAGGGCAGGGTAAAACTGAAGGCGCTGCCCTCGCCCGGCGTACTTTCGACTGCGACCTGCCCGTTCAGTTTTTCGACGATGCGCTGGACAATTGAGAGTCCCAACCCGTACCCCGCTATTTTCAGGTCGCCTACCCTCGTGAAGGTTTTGAAGAGGACCTGCTGCTCCTTCTCGGTCAGTCCTTTGCCGTTGTCCTTAACCCAGAATTTGACATGGTTATTTTCCTGAACTGCCCAGCCAATTTCCAGTCGTGGCGGCGATCCACCATATTTCAATCCATTGCTCAAATAATTGAACCAGATTTCCTCCACCCATTGTGGATAGCCAAGCACGACGGGGTATTTGTCTGGAACAACAACCTCTGCCTGTGAGTCTTGAATCTGGTATCGTAAGCGCCTCAGTGCCTCACTGACGATTCTGCCCATATCCAATGCCTCGTGCTTGACATCTTCTTTGCGGATACTGGCAAACAATAGCAGTCCATCAATGATGTTGACCAGCTTGCGCCCGTCGATTGCCATCTGTTTCAGGTACTGCTCTAGCTGCTCCTGGGTGATTGATCCGCGAATCTCGGCCAGATACTCGGCAAAGCCAACCAGAATGCTCACCGATGATTTCATGTCGTGGGCAACGGTGTGAGCAAAGCTGTCCAGTTCTTCATTGCGTAGTTTCAATTCCCATTCGGCTTGTTTGCGACGGCTGATGTCGGTAATGAATGCCAACCCCAGGCCGCCTGCTTCGGTTTCCAGGTGGCTGAGACTGACTTCCACCGGAAACTCGGTACCATCTTTTCGCCTTGCAAACAGGTCAGACATAATTCCCATTGGCCGGGTATATGGATGATCGAAATACTCTATTATGTGTTGTTTGTGAGGTTCTGTGAATCGTTCTGGCAGCAGCCGGTTCAGGGGATATCCGAGTAATTCCTGTTTGGTATACCCAAACATCTCTCTCGCCCGCCGGTTGATCTGAACAATGTAGCCCTGCGGATCAACAATCACACAGCCTTCGGCCAGCGACTCCAACAGTGTGTGAACGGTCGTATTCCCCTGGAACAATCCGGCGGCAAGAGCAATCCGCCGCTGAACTTCCAGATCCTCTTGTAACTGTTCGACATGCTTCCCCATGTCCTGCAATTTATCATCCAGGGATTGTTCACTGTTTTCACCGGTCATTTTTATGTCCTTTTGTGAAACCGAGGCTGTCGGTGTTGTAGACTTCTATGACATGATTGTTACCAGAATCCGCGCTGCGATCTCCCGCCCGATCGCGATCTCCCGGTTGTTGACCATAACGGTGAATGGGCCGTTATACGGGGCAATATCTTCTACGCTGACCGGTGCGCCGGGCATCACACCGCGCTCGGCCAGGTATTCAAGCAGGGGGGTCTCCGGGCGGTTGATCCGGGCGACCTGCCCGGCCTGACCCACCCGCAGCTCGTTGAGCGGGACAGCCGGTTCTTCGATGAGGCTGCCGTCCGCTGCCGGGATGCCATGCCCGTGCGGGCAGGTCGCCGGGTGATCCAGGAATTCGGCCAGGGCTTCGGTCACGGCGTCGTCGGTGGCATGTTCCAACCGGCAGGATAATTCGTAAGTACGCTCCCAGGGGATGCCCAGGTGGTCGGTCAGGAACCGGCCCCACAGCCGTTGGCGGCGGACCACACTCAAAGCCCGCAGCCGCCCTGACTCGGTCAGCTTGACACCTTTATAGGGGGTATGTGCTACCATATTCCGTTCTTCGAGCCGTTTGATCATCTCGGTGGCGGAAACGGCGGAGACGCCCAATCGCTCGGCAACCTGCGAGATGGCGACCGGCTCGTCGTTGTCGTAAAGCTCGAAGATTGTTTTCAGGTACATTTCGGTGGATTCGGATTCTGCCATTACCCCATCCTGTTTTGTTGGCGTTTCGTACTACTCATTGTAGTCTGTTGAGATTTAGGAGGCAACAGGGGGATGATCGGCGGCATGCCCTTGACATAGGCTCACGTTTTCGATATTTTCTATTGAACGCACGTTCAATCAAAAAAATCGATATGCCACGTAGTAAAGCCGCCAACGAAAAAATCAGGGAAGCCACCCGCGCCGAGATCCTGCGAAGCGGGATTGTGCTCTTTTCCCGATCCGGGTATGCCCATACCAGCATTCGGCAGATAGCTGCCCATGCGGGCATCTCGACGGGGCTTATGTATCACTACTTTGATGGCAAAGAAAGCTTGCTTCAGGCCGTCTTTGATGACACTATGCAGCGTCTGAGTGAGGCTTTTACCGCAGCCTATGAATCAGGCTCCGGGCCGGAGGATCGCATTGCCCGCATCCTGTCCACCATCTTTGATATGCTGGAAGCCGAGCCTGATTTCTGGACTTTGTTCTATATGCTGAGGACTCAACCCGCCGTTATGGAACTGCTCGGTGATGGCTTCCGCGATTATACCGGGCGGCTGCGGGCGCTGTTCACCCGTGAGCTTGAAGCCAGCGGACGACCGGAGCCTGAACTGGACGCGCTGCTGCTCTACAGCCTGATCGAAGGCACTATCCAGCAATACCTGTTATCCCCGGCTGATTACCCCCTGGAACGGGTTGTCAGCCGGATAATCTCGGACTTTACGAGTTGATATGGACAATAATGATGAGTGAGTATCAAGTAGAAGTAAGTGAAGTGGTAGACGCTCAACCGGAGCGGGTTTATGCCATCATCGCGGATTATAAGGCGGGGCATCCCTCTATCCTGCCCCAGCCCTATTTCAAAGAGATGGTTGTCAGGGAAGGGGGCTTTGGTTCAGGGACGCGTGCAACGGTCAGAATGGAAGTCTTCGGGGCCAGTTTTGAATATGATATGCAGGTCACCGAACCTGATCCGGGCCATGTTCTGATGGAGGAAGATCAGGCTGCCGGGGTGCAGACCACCTTTACGCTTGAGCCGGTTGCAGCCGGATCACAAACACGGGTCACGATCCGCACGGTTACCAGGACGGCTGCCGGTGTTCGCGGGGTGGTCGAGAAGTTGATCAACCCACCGGTTACGCGCAAGATTTACCGCGAAGAACTCCAACAGTTGGTACGTGTTGTTGAACAACGCGACCATTAATACGTAGAATGAATTAGAGCCAGCCGCGTGAATTTTGTGGCTGGCTAAATAGCTTAAACCGGGCTTTGTTCCTTGATCCGTACATCTAAGGGGAGGCCCTTACGCTCGTCAAGCACCAACTCGATCACGCCGTTCTGGCACTGATCGACACACACCCCGCAGCCCATGCACTTTTCCCAGGTGACTTCGGCTACTTCACGCCCCATCTCAATTGCTTCGAAGGGGCAGGCTGATTCACACTCCCCGCAGCCGAAGCACTCATCCGGGTCGATCTGGGCTATGTAGCCCGACGAAATGACCATCGGCACGCCGCGCCGCATCGACTCAAGCCCGCCGCAGCAGCATGAACAGCAGTTGCAGATCGCGTAGAAGCGGTTGAGCATCAGGTCTTTGAAGTAGGCCGCGTGGATGTGCCCCCGGTCGTGTTCCGCTTCGAGGATGGCGACCGCTTCCTCTTGAGTCACCCGGCGGCTCTTTTCGGGGTGATGTTCGAGGAGCACATCGACAAAGGGCTGGCCGACCACCATACACACATCAACCGGCTTGCAGTGATCCTCGCCGCGGGCTTCACGGCAGGGGCAGTCGTAAACTGCCACATCGGGTGGGCCATCGAGCACCAGCGTCCGCGCGGTCTCGAACGGGATCACCTGCTCGGATTCCTCGCGGCAGATCGGCTGATCGATGGTGATCAGCGCTTTTGCCAGTTCGGTCGGGACGACCTTGCCGTGATAGTGAGTCGCCCAGTGAGGTTTGCCGTCGTCTGGATCGAGCATTGGGAAGTGGTAGTTGAACGCCATGCGGAAGTATGGCTTCGTCCAGCGGAAGTAGACATATCCGTGCAAAAACCTGCCGCTCCACAGCGTTTTACGGTCGGTCCGCCTGATCCACTCCCGTGTCGAAGGCAGCAGTAACCTGCCGCGCTCCCCCACGATCCACAGGCCCAATAACCCGGCCAGCAGCGGGCCGAACACGCCCAGGGCGATCCACCCGATCATTCTTCTCTCTCCACGACATGCTGATGCGTTGGTATCAGGATAGGCGGAATGACGGTTGATCGCCAGTGTCGATTGTCACAAGGTGATCCCATTGCGGCACAGCCAAAGACAATATTGACTCTCTTGATGCGGTAGAACATATTTGCTACAATTAAACCAACGATGGGGTAAGCAGGGAATGAAGAAGTTGACCTATACAGAAACCTTTATACAAATTGCACCGGACTCGGAGGCTGCGGCAGGTGTTATCCCTGAGTCTAACCGGACTCCAAAACCCACTCACATTATCCAATATGAACTCCTATCGCAAAAGCCGTACTACTATAATCACGATGATCTGGCGTTTGCGGTATATGTCATCCGGCAGGGAATATCAGATGAGGAGTTGGAGGAACACGGCGACCAAATCAGGGCCAAGTTTTTCCAGAAGGGGCATCCCTGCCTGCGTGCCTCTGCCCTGACTAAAAAGTATGGTTGGGGAGCACATTACGACCACGATGGGAAGATCGCTCTGTATGCGGTTGACTCTGAAGAGTACAAGCACTTTGCTGCTACTTGCCCCAACCAGCTTAGGGCACTCAGGAGCAAACGGGAATAACTGATTTGTCTTTCGTATTTCCTGGACTTCGGCTATGATTGCCCCCATTATCTTCTTGAGCCGGAGAGGGAATCTATACTCATGCAGCCCGACAATCTGACTATTGAGACCTGTCCTGAATGTGGCGCGGACATGCCCGTCCAACTTGGATACGTGACCTGGTGCGATCAATGCAACTATAATGTCAATCCGCGCCAGCAAAAGCAGGAGCCTCCCAAACAACTTATTGCGAAAATCTATACCCGGTTGGGCCAGAAGCAGGGCCGGGCCCTTATGGAGCGCCTGCTCAAAGCCGAGTCACTCAAGCCGCAGTTGACGGCCTCCAAGCTGCTGGCCTATCTGATCGCCACCCTGGTTCACCTCGTAACATTGGCCTTTGTCGTGGTCGGGATCGCTTTGCCGATCTGGGCGAAGTTCAATTTCTTTGCGATTTTCGGCGGGGTTGTCCTGTTGCTGATCGCCTGGATGCTTCGCCCGCGTTTTGGAAAAGTGCCCGAAGCGACCACCTCGCGTGAAAAGCTGCCCGCACTCTTTGAATTGGTGGATAACATTGCACAGGCCCTTGATGCACCACCGGTGGATGGGATTGTCATTACCGGCGGATTCAATGCAAGTTATGCCGTGTGTGGCTTGAAGCAGAAGCGTATCTTGTTTATCGGCCTGCCGCTGTGGACCATTCTGAATCACCAGGAGCGGGCGGCCTTGATCGGCCATGAACTCGCTCACTGTGTCAACGGCGATCCGACGCGGAGTATTTTTGTCGGGACGGCTATTCAAGCGCTGGCTGAATGGTATAACCTCTTACGGTCACAACCCCGCACCCGGACGATCAGAGTACGATCCTTTTTTGAGGTTATAACGACGTGGGCCGTTAACCTGATCACTTTGATCCTGTCGATTATCCCCTGGGTGGGGGTCTATCTTCTCAGCAATCTGTTGTGGTATGAGACACGGCGTGCCGAATATCTGGCCGATCAGCTATCCGCCAAAATCAGCGGAACCCCAACCGCGGTATCGATGTTGGATAAAATGCACTTAGGCGATTCATTTGTCCCGGCATTGGCGTCAGTCGCATTGAACCCCACCAAAGAGCGGGATGCCATTGAAGTTTTCCAACAGAACATTGCTGCCCTGCCAGCGCGTGAATTGGAACGCAGGCGGCGGGTACAGGAACTCACGCTGCGCCGATTAGATGTGACACACCCGCCCAGCACCTACCGGATCAAACTGCTGAAAGCTAACCCGGTGGATGAGCCATCTTTGACGCTGCCCGATTCGCTCTATGAAAAAGTCGATCAGGAATTGGGCGCGTTAAGACCGGCGGTCAATAAGCTGTTGATCCGGAACTATCAGGCCAGCATCGGCGGTTAAAATCTGTCAGGCTTAGTTCCCACTCTCCCGGATGGCGCGGGCGATCTCGGCGGCATAGGCCGGGTCGATCTTGTGGTTTACGTCGCGCTGTGGGAAGGGGATTTCGATCCCCGCCTCGTTGAGCGCCTTGTAGATCGCGGTGTTGACCCGGTCGAACATCTGCGGGCGCTGGACGGCGTACTCGATCCACCAGCGGACCTTGAATACCAGTGCCGAATCGGCGAACTCGTGGAACAGCGCCTCGACCGGCTTACCGGGCACTACCCCTTCGATCCCCGTCACGGCTTCGATGATCACCCGGCGGGCATATTCCAGGTCAGTTCCATAGGCCACCCCAACCGGCACCGTGATCCGAATCTGGGTGTCGGGAAAGGAGTGGTTCACGACCAGGCTTTTGCCGATCACCGAGTTGGGGATAACCACCATCCGGTTATCGTCAGATACGATCCGGGTGCTGCGCAGGCCGATATCGACCACATCGCCCCAGGTCCCCAGGTCGAGGATTTCGATCCGGTCGCCGATCCGGTAGGGGCGGTCGGTGACGATGATAAAGCCGCTGATCGTATCGTCCAGCGCGGCCTGGGCAGCCAGCGCAATCGCCAGTGACCCGACTCCCAGCGTGGCAACCAGGGCGCTGACATCCACCTCGAAGTGGCTCAACACGGAGATAATGCCGATGGCGGCGATAATGACGACCGCCACCCGCCGCAGGAATGGCAGGATCGTTTTGTCGATGTCGGTGTTTGTCCGGTGGGCGAGGCCCTGGCTGTACCAGTCAAATAACCTGGAGAACAGCCGGGTTACGAAGGTCAACCCTACCACCATATAGGCCACGAACAGTATATCGCCGACGGGCCTGTTCCACGATATGGGCAGAAAATCCAGCCGGTTGATGGCGGCATCGACCACGATGGCAACTACCAGCCAGTAGACCGGTTGGCGCACCGCCTCCAGGATCAGGTTGTCAAGATTGGTGGCCGTCTTGCCGACCAGCCGCCCGATGATCCGGTCGAGGATCAGGGTGACCAGCCAGCGCCCGACCACCACCGCCACGGCGATGATGGCGAACGAAATGCCGAGGCTGATCCACTCGTGGACTGTCAATCCGAGTACGGTCATGATGGGTTACCTCCTGGGGAAGGGGATAGGTTTATTGATCGGATTCAAAATCAGGACGCACGCGGCGGTGCGTCTATAGGATTATAGCGGTTTTTCGGGCGGGGGTTACCCTCTGACGCCGCTCCCCGGCGTCTGCCCCCCTTGCAAGGGGGGCGAATCCGAGCGCCAGCGAGGATGGGGGGTATAGTAACTTCTTGAATATAGCTTCTATTGATCACCTGGGGGCAATGCCCGTTTGATGGCAGCTATCACACCTTCAAGATTGTGCATCACGTCGTCGTTGGTGAACCGGAGGAAACGCAGTTCAAGCGCTTCTAGAAACTCCTGCCGGGCTATATCGTGATCCCCGGTGTAGCGGTGGACTTCCCCGTCTACTTCGATCACCAACTGGGCTTTGGCGCAATAAAAATCGACAATAAAACGGTCGATCACATGTTGGCGGCGAAACTTGTAACCCAGTTGTTTACCCTTGAGATGATGCCACAACCAGCTTTCCGCCGATGTTGGATTAGCCCGCATCTCTTTAGCGCGCTGGCGAAGCTGTTGATTCAGTTTATGGTCATCAGGGCGTTTGCCTGACCAGCCGGGTTTTGGCGGCATGTGTACCTCCGGGATACCCCCTGACGCCGGGGAGCGGCGTCTGTCCCCCCTGTTGGGGAATTTCACCCCCCGTGATGATCCACCTGCGGTGTTCGCATCATCCGCCCCCTTTGCAAGGGGGGCAAAATCCTCGCGTCAGCGAGGATGGGGGGTAACTTGCAAATGTGAATCATAGGAGCGGAGAAAGCTTCTCCTGATGGGATAGAATGTGACTCTTATGGATTGCTTATTTTAATAGGTCTT
>JBNKDD010000224.1:0-9385 GCA_050288085.1 Anaerolineae bacterium | reverse complement strand
AGCGTTATCATCATCATTGCGAAGAGGAAGTTCTTACCCACGAATTTGAGCCGTGCAAATGCGTAGGCTGCCATGGTGCAGGAGATCAGATTCCCGATAATGGCGGCCAGACACAGTAAGAGTGCGTTGGCGAAGAATCTCCCGAAGGTCGTGCCCGCGTAGCCCTTCCAGCCACTGAAGTAGTTTTCAAAGGTTATAGTTTTTGGTATAAGCCCAGGGTCGCTGAAGATCATATTGTTGGGCTTGAATGAGCTGACAATCATCCAGACAATGGGATAGATCATAATCAGCCCCAGGGCAATTATGAACAGATGTGTAAGAGTATGCTTTATCGCTGTCTTGGTCTTGGTTTTCATGTTATTCCCCTGTCCCGTATGAGACCCACCAGCTCGACGTTCTGAAGACAAGCGCCGTGAGTAACCCGATAATGAGCAGCAGCACCCATGCCATAGCTGATGCGTATCCCAACTCGTGGTATGTCCAGCCCTGGATATACAGGTGGAGGGTATAGAACAGGGTAGAGTTAAGTACACCGCCGCTGCCGCCGCCGATAATATAAGCCTGAGTGAAGGTCTGGAATGCGTAGATTATCTGCATGACCAGGTTGAAAAGAATCACCGGAGAGAGTAGGGGGATAGTTATGGAGAAGAACTGCCGTGTCTTGTTCGCCCCATCTACGCTTGCTGCTTCATAATATTCCTGTGGGATTTGCTTCAGCCCTGCGAGAAAGATAATCATTGAGGAGCCAAACTGCCAAACCGTCAGCAAGACAAGCGTCCAGAGTGCATATTTGGGGTTGGTGATCCAGCCGGGGAGATCGGTGAAGCCTATGAGCCCCAGTATATCGTTCACCAGGCCGGTTTTCTCGAACAGCTTTCTCCACAATACCGCGATAGCCACCGAGCCGCCGAGGAGGGTCGGAATATAATAGACTGCCCGGTAAAACGCCACCCCCCGCAGCTTCTGGTTCATCAGCATGGCAACGGCAAGGGCAACGATCAACTTCAGCGGCACGGATACGAGCACGTAGGTAAATGTCACAGACAGCGACTTCATGTAGTATGGGTCGACGCGCATGACCTCGCCTGTGGGGGCGGTGAACTCTTCTATCCCAAACACCGGCCCAAACATTTTTACATAATTGCCGATCCCGATCCATTGGGTCGAATCGGGCTGTGTAAAGTCATAATCCGTAAAGCCAAGCCACAATGAGTAGATCATTGGATAAAGTGTAAGGATGAGGAAACCCAGGAGCCACGGTGCAAGAAATACATAGCCAGCGGCGTTGCGTCTGAGAAAATTGACAATACCGGAGTTTTTTTGCATTAAGAGACTTCCTTTGTTTTGTTTTGCAGGCATTCAAAAACCCTCTTTGAGTTCCTGATACTGCTGCTCATTTGCCATGTTTGTGATGCAGACTCTCCTACGGCTAATGTGTCCCGGCTGTCATTATTTGCTGAAGATTAGTACTTTGATGTGCCTGAGATGCAGCCGAATTGCGGTGCTCCCGCTTTCTTCTGCTGGTAATTATTTAGGATTTCCGTGACTGGTTACAGCCTCATATTATAGGAGGTTTCCCTCATTGTCAAGCAGAATTGGTCGAGGTGTATCGACAAAATTCTAAATTAATGCTATAGTGGTCGTGACTGGTTACGGGATTTCCACTGTGATATATGGCGAGGAATGGTAGACTTGGAGCAAATAATACGGACGGAGTGAATTTATGCCCAAGAACAAAGACAGGCGTCCAACGATCCGGGATGTTGCTCGCGAAGCCGGAGTATCGTATGGCACCGTATCACGTGTGATCAATAGTCATCCAGAGGTTGCGGCTGATACGCGCGCGCGCGTGCAGCGCGTTATGGAGAGAATGGGATATCAGCAAAACCTCGGTGCGCGGATGCTCACGACCCACCAGTCAAATATCATCGAAATTATTGTGATGGACGTGCATTTTGGAATCGTCCTGCCCAAAATGGGGCAGTTCATCAATGCAGCGGGCTATTCCACGCTCTATTCAGAATGTACACTGGATAACTTTGCTATCACCCTGGATAAGGCGGCGGCGCGGCTCGTCGATGGCATTATTCTTTATGCCCCCAAATTACAGATACCTGATAATGAACTCCTGGCGATGAGTCATGGTATTCCTATCGTGCGGCGTGACTATGTGTTGGATTCGAAACTGACCTGGGTAGGCTATAACCAGGAACATGCTACCCGTTTAGCGGTGCAGCATCTAATCGATCAGGGACATGAGCAGATCGCAGAGATTACCGGATCGTTAGGTTTTATCAATCCCCGTCTGCGCCATGATACCTGGCTCAACATATTAACCTCGCAGGGCCTGGAGCCTGGGCCCAGTTATACCGGCGATTATTCCACTTTTGCTAAAGCCATGAAGACGGGATATGAGGGCGTTTATGAATTTCTGGCGCGGGGAGAATCGTTTACGGCGATTATGACGGTGAACGACCATGCGGCAATGGGTGCGTTATCCGCTTTGCACGAGCATGGGTTACGCGTCCCGGAAGATGTATCCATCGTCAGTTTTGATGATGACGCGATTGCTTCTTATCTCATCCCCCCACTGACAACCGTCTATTTCGACTTCGACATGCAGAACAAATTGGCATCTCAGTTTCTGATCGAACAGATTAATGACCCAGACTACAAACACCACCAACATATCTTGATGCCTGATCTGGTGATACGTCAGAGTGTTCAGCCGCCTGGGTAGTACCATCAGGTCAAGAAGGAGTATTTGTGAACGAAACAAAACGCTTTGCAGTGGTTGGTACAGGTGGACGCGCAGAAATGTTTATCCAGGCGATTACGGCCACTTATCGCGATTCTTGCGAGTTGGTCGCCCTCTGTGATCTGAGCCAAACCCGGATGGACTGGTACAATCAGCAGATCAAAAATCAGGCTGACGCTGCTCCTGTGCCGACCTATCAGGCTGATCAATTTGAGAAAATGATCGCCGACACCCACCCCGATACGGTGATTGTCGCGACGATAGACGCAACCCACCATCAGTATATCAACCGGGCGATGGAACTTGGGTGTAATGTCATCACCGAAAAGCCGATGACAACCGACGCAGAAAAGGCCCGCTCAATCTTCGATACTATCGAGCGCACCGGGAAAAAACTAAGGGTAACCTTTAACTATCGTTATGCCCCGGCCTTTACCAAGCTCCGAGAACTGCTGATGCAAGGGGTAGTGGGCCGTCCGCTAAGCGTGGATTTTTCCTGGCTGCTCGATACTTATCATGGCGCGGATTACTTCCGGCGCTGGCATCGTGAAAAACAGAATTCCGGCGGCTTGTTAGTTCACAAAGCCACACACCATTTTGATCTGGTCAACTGGTGGATCGACTCCTATCCTGCCGAGGTCTTTGCGTTCGGCGATCTGTTGTTTTACGGCAAGAAAAACGCTGCTGAACGCGGTGAAGCTTATCCTTATGAGCGCTATACCGGTATACCGGAGGCACATGAAGATCCCTTTGCGTTGTTCCTTGACCGGGACGACTCACTGCGGGGGCTGTACCTCGAAGCAGAAGCAGATAACGGCTATATCCGGGATCGCAATGTTTTTGGCGAGCCGATCACGATTGAAGATACGATGGCGGTAACGGCCCGCTATCGCAGCGGCGTGATCCTGTCTTATTGTCTGCTCGCTTACAGCCCGTGGGAAGGGTTAAATGTCGCCATCACGGGGACAAAGGGGCGCGTTGAACTGAATGTGGTCGAAAATGTAAGTGGGCTATCGGGCCTGGGAAAATCGCACAATCTCCAGGCCAGCAAGGGGCCGTTCAAATATGCAGCGATTCGGGTGCACCCGATGTTTGGGGAAAGTTACGATGTCGAGATTCCTTCCATTGAGGGAGGTGGACACGGCGGCGCGGACCCGATCTTGCTAGAGCACTTATTTGCGCCAGAGCCGCCCCCTGATCCGTTCAACCGGGCAGCCTCTCACATTGATGGGGCAGCATCGATTATGCTAGGCATCGCCGCGAACCGGGCGATGGAGATCAACCAACCGGTGCGGATTGATGATCTCTTTCGTCTTCCGAAAAAACACTGAGGTTGGGCCTACCTGATCTTATGGACACACCAAAACAAAATGTAATGTAGGGGCAAGGCGCACCTTGCCCCTGCCCCGTAGGTTATCTGTCAGGCAATTTCCACCGATGTCCCGCTCTCCTGCAGCGGGATAAAGTGCGGACGTTCGTCGGGCGTTTGATTGGGGCGATGCAGGGCCAGCCAGAGCTGTTGATCGAAGTCACGGAATACCATGCAGTGACCGCCATCTCCGGCATACAGCGGCTCAGGCTGCTGCTGCCACGGACCTTGAATGTCGCCGGATGCTGACCTCGCTACCCCGACGGTATAACCGCCCGTGCTAAAACTGGACCACAACATGATCAGTTCACCGTTTGCCAGGCGATGCATCGAGGGGCCATCGGTCACATAGCCTTTTCTGCCCTTTGAGTTTATCTCCTGGTTCCAGGGAGCCTCGGACGCTCGGAACAACAGGAGTGGCTGCTCTATGGCTGTTTTCAGATCATCGCTCAGACGCAGGGCGCAGATCTCACCATCACCGACCTGCACCCACTCATGGCAGAAGACCATCCAGGGTTGGTCATCAGCATCCACGAACAGCGTGCCATCTAGGCATTCCCAATCGCGGGGAGTAACCGGCTCCTCGCTGATCGGCAGGAAGGGGCCCTGTGGCCCATTGGCTGCCAGGATTTGCGTCCCCCGGCAGACGCCTTCGGCCTTGAAGCTGGCGAACAGGTAACAGCGCCCGCCGTAAACGTGCACTTCGGGTGCCCAGAAGTTGCGGTCGGCCCAAAAGTTGGTTGGAGGCCGGAAGGTTGGGAAAGGGCCTTCCCAGTTTCGCAGATCAGAACTGGTGTAGTGATCGATGCCCGTTGCGGAATTTGTCCAGGTCTGCGAGCCGATGGTGCCGTACAGGTAATATTTTTTCTCCGCCATGACCGGCAGCACGAATGGGTCGCGGATGTTGATATCGGTGTTCTTTAACATAGTTCGCTCCAGGAAGTGATGGATGAGACGAGTATATCTAATATCTCACCAGGTGTGCGACCCATATTCTTTGCTCATCCGTGTCGGGAACGCTTATACCTCGTGCCCTTCCGATTGCTTCGAAAGCGTCGTCAGTTTCCATATTCTGGCTGACCAGCACGCAGGCAGCGATAAGCACTGAACGGCCAACGCCCATCCGACAATGAATGGCCACACCTTTGTCTTGTTCCAGCCAGGTATGGATTTCCTTAACGAGTGCAATCGTGTTTGTTGGTGAGGCTGGGACTTGCCGGTCGCCGATCGGATAAGAGATGTACGTTATCGAATTCGCTCGACATACTTCGAGTTCGTCCTGTAACCCCCATTCGCTTATCTCGATGGATGTCAAGAGTGAAACTACTATATCGATACCTGATGCTCGCCATGATCTTATTTCATCTTCGAGCCAGTCACCGGCACGCGGTCTTGGCATAATGGCTAATCGACCGGTGCGTGTTTCAGGAATCCAATAAATGTCTGACTTCATCTTTACCGGGTTTCTCCGAAAATATTTAGCTGTGATTGAGGAATGAGGAATTTAGTAAGTATCTATCCAAACGAAAGGCATTGTGCAGGGTCGCTTCGCAGCGGTATATTCATCACCGCGCCTTCACGGTGATTTACGGATAGGGTTTTAGTGAAGAATAGACTTTGAAAGAGGGGTTGATTAAAGCAGATTTTAGTCCAGGAAGACTGCTTGTGCCAGATGGCTTATACCTGTGAGGTGAATCATGAAAATAACCCATCTCAAGACCAACCACATTGTAAATCCCCTTGGATTTGCCATAGAAAAACCGGCCTTTTCGTGGATCGTTGAGGATACCGGCGATCAGGTACAAACTGCTGCTCAAATCCTGGTCAGTCATGATAGTGACTTCGAGCAGGTCATCTTCGACAGCGGTAAGGTTGATGGCCCTAGCATCGACAGCCTGGCCTATCGTCCACCGATCTCGCTCGAACCGCGCACCCGCTATTTTTGGAAGGTCAGGGTTTGGGGGGAAAGCGAAGACGCTGAAAGCGACACGGCCTGGTTCGAGACGGCGAAAATGGACGAGGACTGGCAGGCAGAGTGGATTACGCCGGACTGTGGAGATAACCGGCTCCACCCGATTTTGTACCAGCACTTCGATCTCCCCTCACAGCCTGTCAGCGCACGGGCTTATATTTGCGGGTTGGGTTTGTATCACTTAGAGTTGAATGGGGAGAAGGTCGGAGACGAGTACTTTACGCCCTACTGCAATGCCTATGATCAATGGATTCAATATCAGACGTTTGACATCACCGATCAGCTTATGGTTGGCTCGAATCTGGTCTCCATTATACTGGGCAACGGTTGGTACAAGGGGCGTTATGGCGCTGATCTGGGAGTCGTTGGGTTCTACGGGGATCGGTTTGCGCTGATCGGCGAGTTGCATATCACGTTGGAAAATGGGGACGAGTTGATCGTCGCCACCGATTCCGTGTGGAAAGCCCAGCCTTCCCCGGTCATCGAGAGCGATATATTTGACGGTGAGATGGTCGATGCCCGGATCGAGAGGGCCATACCATCACCGGACAGCTTCGGTGTGAAACCGATCGGGATCGGCAAGGAGCGGTTGGAGGCCAAACGATCACTGCCGGTTTGCATCAACGAAGAGATCAAGCCGGTGGCGGTGATCCATACACCCGCTGGTGAGACGGTGCTGGATATGGGACAGAATATGACCGGTTGGGTTCGGTTCAGAACGAGGGCACCGGCGGGTACCCGGCTCCACTTTCAATTTGGCGAGGTGCTGCAAGAAGGCAACTTTTTCCGGGATAACTTGCGCACAGCCAAAGCGGAATGCACTTACATCGCCGACGGCAGTGAGGCGGTTGTCGAGCCGTATTTCACTTTTTTCGGCTTCAGGTATGTCAAAGTTTCAGGCTGGGTGGGCGATCTCAGCCTTGACGATTTCACCGGCTGTGTTGTCTATTCGCAGATGGACACCATCGGCGAGATCGAGACATCGAACGCGAAGGTCAACCAGCTTATCAAGAATGCGATGTGGAGTCAGAAAGGCAACTTCCTCGACATTCCAACCGACTGCCCGCAGCGTGACGAGCGGTTGGGGTGGACGGGCGATCTACAGGTTTTTTCCGGTACGGCCTGCTTCAATATGGATACGGCAGCGTTCCTTTCCAAATACGCCTATGATCTGGCAAAAGAACAAACCAAAACCGGTGGGATGGTGCCTCATATCGTGCCGATGGTGAACCTGGACAAAGGCGGATCTGCTGCCTGGGCGGACGTGGCGACTATCCTGCCGTGGAATCTGTACGAGTTCTACGGGGATATCGACATTCTGGAACAGCAGTTTGAGAGTATGCGCGCGTGGGTTGACTATATCAAGGCGATTGATGAATCAACCGGAGGGAAGCGGTTGTGGACGGAAGGTGTCCACTTCGGGGATTGGCTGTCATTAGATGGTTCGGTTCACCCTGATCCACGGCGGGGCGGGACAGCACACGACTTCATTGCGTCGGCGTTTTATTGTTATTCGGCGGGGCTGGTGGCGAGGGCCGCCAACCTGCTCGGCAAGGCGGAACAGGCCGAAACTTATGGGCGGCTGTCTGAAGAAGTCAAGGCGGCGATTCAACAGGAATTCTTCACCACAACAGGACGATTGGCCGTCCCGACTCAGACGGGCTATGTGCTGGCATTGTTCATGGATTTAGTACCGGATGAGTTCCGCGAGCGGGTGGAAAATGATCTGATCGAGAGGCTCAATAAGGATCAAAAACATCTGCGGACGGGGTTTGTTGGTACGCCTTATCTGTGCCGGGTGCTGTCGAATATCGGGGCCAATGATCTGGCTTACACATTGCTGCTCAATGAGGATTTCCCATCATGGTTGTATGCTATCAACCTGGGCGCAACGACGATCTGGGAGCGGTGGAACTCGCTCAACCCCGATGGCTCGGTCAGCTCGACGGGTATGAACTCGTTCAACCATTATGCATATGGTTCAATCGTCGAGTGGATGTACCGCGATATGTGCGGGCTGAATCCATCTTCGGGCGAGGATCAGGTTACCGGCTTCCGGCATGCTTTGATCGCGCCTAAGCCGGATCAATCGCTCCAGTGGGCCAGGGCACGCTACCGCTCGGCAGCCGGGTTATATGAAAGCGGTTGGCGCTTCGACGAGGCGGGGCAGATCACTATCGAAATCTCTATCCCGTTCAACGCGTCGGCCAGGGTCGTGCTGCCTGATGCGCGGCTGGGTGAGGTATCGATCAACGGTGAGTCGTTATCCGGCGGAGAGCAGATCGGTGACGGCGTGGAATTGACGCTTGGTGCGGGCTGTTACAAGGTCGAGTATCTGATCCGGGAAAAAGCCTCATTCGCACATTTGAGGTTAACCTAGGGGATGGGGTCGCCCCCCGTAACCCCAAAAAACCTCGTCCGCACGAGTTTTGGGCTTACGCAGCCTCCTGATAGTACTCGTGAATGATCCCTCCCAACACATCTCGCCGACGAACTTCACCATATCTATCAGGTCTGGCGAAAGGAATGGGTGACCGCTGATCAATGCCCTGATGAGGACGGTGTTGATTGTAGTGTGCGATGTAATCCTTCATCACTTGACGGAGATGTCTCTCATTGATAATCAGTACCTTATCAAGACACTCTTCTCGAACCGTTCGAACCCAGCGTTCGGCAAAGGCATTGGCGTTGGGTGCTCGGTAAGGTAGATGAATCACTTTGATCCTCATTGACCGGAAGATGGTATCGAACATCTTAGTGAACTTCGCGTCATTATCGTGCAAGAGGAAAGGAATCCTGCTCCCTTGTTCTTCCAGCTTCCACGCCATCTGACGTGCCTGTTGGTTGACCCAACCCGCGTTAGGATGCCGGGTACAGCCAGCAAAATGAACCCGGCGACTCCCGACCTCGATGAAGAATAGACAATATATTGTATTCAGAAAAAGGGTCTCAATGGTGAAAAAGTCACAGGCCAATATCTGGTTTTTGTAATGGGTCATCAAGTGTCGCCATCCGGGTGAACTTCCTCGTTCTGGAGATGGGGGAATGCCGTACCGCGCCAGGATATTGCCCACCGTCTCGTCACTAATGTCGTATCCCAGCTTGCGACATTCACCTTCAATACGCCCATTGCCCCAGTCGCTGTTTTCTCTGGTCAGCCTGACGACCAGTCTTTCCAACTCTTTGTCGGTTCGAGGTCGCCCTCCCCTGTTCGCGCAATGGTGAGTCCATTTGCGACGGACCAACTCCCGATGCCATTTGAAGACCGTCTCTGGTTGAAAGATGC
>JBNKDD010000223.1:0-9426 GCA_050288085.1 Anaerolineae bacterium | reverse complement strand
AGAAGGAAAAGTATCTTCTGGCGAACTCGCAAATATTCATCGAAAAGTACATCGTGCTGTTGGCGGGTTTACCGCTGGTGAACGAACCGAGAGAGGTCATCCATTGGGTTTTATCTTTCGGGCTGCGGCTGCCACGACAGCACAAACCTACAAGGAAACCGCAGATTACAGACCTGGGCTTATGATGAATTTTTGGTTTTCTGGGGATGTCAGTGAACTAGCTGCAATGGTGGTCGCCGGACACGCAGTTCGTCTGAAAAGTTTCTATGCTGAAAACAGCCAGGAAGCTGAAGAAGCCGAACTAAACTGGCAAAAACAGCGGGCGCTGTGGTATCTGCAAAATCGGGACGCAGTTGCATCAGACGATGATATTGAATAATCAAACGAACTGAGAAAGAGGGAGGAAGAAGAAATGGAACTCAAAACTGTCACCATCGAAAAGCCGGAAGAAACTAACTTTGTCCTGGGGCAGAGTCACTTCATTAAGACGGTGGAGGATATGCACGAGGCACTCGTCACCGCCGTACCAGGGATCAAGTTCGGGTTGGCGTTCTGCGAGGCGTCCGGCCCCTGCCTGATCCGCTGGTCGGGCACCGATGATGCCATGATCGAACTCGCTCAGAAGAACGCCGAAGCCATCGGCGCGGGGCACAGCTTCATCCTGTTTTTAGGCGATGGTTTCTTCCCGATCAACGTGCTGGGAGTCGTCAAGGGCGTGCAGGAGGTCTGCCGGATTTTCTGTGCCACCGCCAACCCAACCGAGGTGATCGTCGCAGAGACCGATCAGGGTTGTGGTATCATAGGCGTGGTCGATGGATTCAGTCCCAAGGGAATCGAGGGTGATGAGGACATCGCCAGGCGGAAGGATTTTCTGCGGATGATCGGGTACAAATCCTGACCGGTCCGTAATTTTTTACCCCCAAATCCTCGCTGTTGCTCGGATTTTGCCCCCCTTGCAAGGGGGGCGGATGCAGCCGTAAGGCTGCACAGGGGGTGTTAACTATCATTACCGAATTGGAATCATTATGGCCGATAGCTGCGTATTCTGTAAGATCGCTGCGGGGGAAGCTCCCGCCAAAATCATCTACGAGACCGATACGATCATGGCCTTTCGGGATATCCATCCCGCCGCGCCAACCCACATCCTGATCATTCCCAGGAAGCATATCACCGGCCTGGGTCATCTTGAAGAGGAAGACGCCGCCCTGATGGGTGAGATCTTGCTGGCGGCTAAACTGATCGCCGAGCAGGAAGAAACGGCGGACGGTTTCCGTCTGGTGGTCAATACGGGAGCCAGGGCGGGGCAGTCGGTGTTTCATGTCCACTTCCACCTGCTGGGCGGGCGGAAGATGAGTTGGCCGCCAGGATAACCCATGTGCCAACTATCCGACCTGTACCGCCTGACCATAGCCGATGTTAACCCTGCCGGGGATATGCTCGCGCGCGCTTTTTATGACGATCCACAGGCCGTGTTGTACTTTCCAGACAGCGAGGAGCGCCGGAAAAAGCTCACGCATACCTTCAGGTTTGCGGTGTGCTACGGCGTTCAGAACGGCGAAGTTTATGCTCCTTCACCCCAGTTGGAAGGGATCGCAGCCTGGATTCCATCGGACAAGCACCGGACGATGATCCGAGTTCTGCGGGCGGGCGGCCTATCCACGCTGATGGGGGTCGGGTGGGAGACGCTCAGGAAACAGCTCCCGATTGAGGATTATATTCACGGGGTGCTTGAACGCGATGCGCCTTTCCCTCACTGGTTCCTCGACCCGCTGGGCGTCGATCCTGACTATCAGGGGCAGGGGCATGCCAGCACTTTGCTCCAGGCAATGAACAACCGGGCTGATGCCGAGCAGACGCCGCTTTACCTGTATACCTCGCTAGAACGGAATGTCCAGATGTACCAGCATTTTGGCTATATGGTCTGTTCAGAAAGTACCCTGCCGGGCATGGATGTCCTGCACTGGTCGATGGTCAGGGAGCCGGGTACGAAATCTTGAGTAAAGGATTAACTCAAAAGGCGGAGCAAACAGTTGCTTCGCCTTTTCTATTGAGACTCATATTGAATATCAGGGCCGTATAGTGATAGGATAAGGGGAGAAGTGATCGGTAAGTCGCATCTGTCCATTACACTTTCTATATTAAGAAAGGACCTGTAATATGAACGTCAAAAGTCGCATGACCTCTGATCCCATCACCACTACTCCAGATGTCTCCCACTCCGAAGCATTGCAGATCATGCGAGAAAAGAACATCGAACAACTGCCGGTGTTGGATAAAAAGGGCAGGCTGATCGGTATCATATCGATGGCGGACCTGCTGAGTTCCTCACCCTCATCGGCAACGTCATTAAGCGTCTATGAGATTTACACCCTGCTCGATAAGCTGAAAGTCAAGCAGATCATGGCTAAGCCAGTCTACGCCGTTGAGGAAGAAACCAGCCTGGCGGCAGCAGCCCGTTTCATGATTGAAAAAGATCTGGGTAGTCTACCGGTCGTCCGAGGGGATAAACTGATCGGGATCATCACCAAGAGTGATATCTTCAAGACTTTTGTTGAGATTCTGGCCGGTGGTGAACCCGGCTGCCGGGTCGATCTACGGGTGCCTGATGCTCCCGGAGTCCTGGCGAAGGTCGCCCAGGCATTCACCGATGCCGGTGGCGATATCAAATCGATGGTTCCCTTCCAGACGGATGACCCGGATCACGGTGTACTCAGTTTCAAGGAAGAAGGCTCAGACGAGGATAAACTCCGCAGTTTGCTGGCCGATATCCCTGGTACATCTATTGTGGAATTCCGTGCCTCTGGCGGTGATCAACTGCTCGAATTCGGCGGCTAATTCTCTCTGATCAGGGACAAAGGCCGGGCCGCTGGGTGGTCCGGCCTTGTTTTTCGTTTAAGGCTCCAATCCGCTATACTTGTTGGTACAAGGGTTAATAGGGTTGGGCCGGATGGTCCACAGAAACACTAAAACAAAAGGACACAACATGCACCCCAAAGAGCAGCTCACCGCCGATCTCAAGGACGCGATGAAAAGCGGTGATAATATGCGTAAGATGGTCATCCGAGGCGCGATGGCAGCTTTCAAGGAAAGCGAGCAGCAAAAGCGGGAGGAACTGGTTAAGCAGGCTCTCAAGAAGCACAACGTTACCCGCCCGACCGTGCGCTCCAATGACCCGGATTATGACAAGGTGATGGCTGCTTACAGCCAGGAAGTTGATGCAGCGGTCGAAGCTGAAAAGGTCGATGAGAATATTGCCCTGGATGAGACAGAAGCCCTGGCCCTGATCCAACGGTTGGTCAAGCAGTATCAGGAAGCCCAGGCCGATGCTGAAAAAGCCGGGCGTGCGGACACGGTCGAAGACGAAAAACAAAAGGCCGAGATTCTCCAGGCTTATCTGCCAAAACAAATGTCCCGCGAGGAAATCGAAGTGGAAGTTCGCGCCCTGATCGATCAGGTTGGCGCAAGCGGTCCGCGTGATATGGGCAAGGTGATGGGGCCGTTGATGGGCAAGTTGCAAGGCAAGGCAGATGGCAAGCTGGTCAGCGAAGTTGTGCGATCTCTGTTGGCTGACTAAACTGGGTATTAGGGGTAAACCATGAACAGGCGAAGAAACTATTCAACTGAGAACCTGACCTTCTGGCAGGTATTTCGCCTGATTCTGATCGGGCTGTTGTTTGTTGCCGGGTCGTCGCTCATCATGCTTTTTCCGATTTCAACGGAAACCAGCACCATTGATTTGAACCTGGGCGACATTGCCCCGGAGGATATCCGTGCCCCGCATGATGTGAGCTACGTCAGCGAGATCGATACACAGGCTGCCCAAGATATCGCGGTCAGCAGTGTCCAGGATATTTATGATCCTCCGAACCCGCGTCTGGGCCGCCAGCAGGTCTCCAAAGCCCGCCAGATGATGACCTTCATCGAGGATGTGCGGGCCGATCCTTTTGCTGATAATGTCCTGCGTGGTCAATATCTGGGGCAGGTGACAACGACCGAACTCTCGGATGAGACAATAGACAAGCTGCTGTCTGTCCCGGAGAGCCAGTTTGCCCTGGTTGAGCGGGAGGTGGTCAGCCTGATCGAGGAGTCGATGAGCGGCCCGGTCAAGGAAGGTTTGGTCGAGAACGTTCGCAGCCAGCTCGAGCTCAAAGTCAGCAGCGATCTGCCCGAAGACCTGATCCCGGTGGTGTTGGCGATCTCTCGCGGGTTGATCGTCCCGAACAGCACCCTCAACGTCAGCGAAACTGAGGCCGCAAGGGCGCAGGCTTTACAGTCGGTACGCGATGTGACGAACTCTTACCGCCCCGGCGAGATTGTCATCCGGGCCGGTGACCGGGTTGACGAACGTGATCTGGAAGCCCTGAACGCGCTCGGCCTTGAACCGGAGCAATTGACCTTCCAGGGGGTGACCAGTGTCGTGCTGCTCAACCTGTTGAGTGTCGTCTTGCTGGCCGTTTATTTGTTCGCGTTCAATAAATCCTGGGCGGATGATCCAGGCTATTTGCTGGTCATCACCATCCTGATTTTGTTGTTCTTGTTTGTCGGCCAGATCATGGTCCCCGGTCGGGAAGGGATTGCCGTCCTGTTCCCGGCGGCAGCTTTGTCGATGTCACTGACCGCCCTGATAGGGTTTGAATTTGCCGCAATCGTCACCGTTGTACTGGCAATGTTGATCGGTTACCTGTCTACCAACTCATTGGAAATCATGACTCTGATCGGATTAAGCGGGCTGTTGGCCGGTGGCAGCTTGCAGCATAGCAACCGCCTGTATTCCTTCTTCCGGTCGGGGATCGTTGCTGCCCTGGCCGGGATCACTGTGCTGCTGGTCTTCCGGCTGCCCGGTGAGATCGACATGCTGCGCCTGCTGGAATTGATGTTTGCGGCGGTGTTAAGTGGGCTGCTTTCGGCAGGGATCGCGCTGGTGATCTTATTTGTGGTGAGCATTATCACCGGCTGGGTGACCGGCTTACAATTGAACGACCTGGACCGGTCCGATCACCCACTCCAGAAAAAACTCCAGCAGCAGGCACTTGGAACCTACCAACATACCGTATCTGTAGTCAATCTGGTTGAAGCTGCCTGTGAATGCATTGGCGCGGATAGTTTGCTGGCCCGTGTTGGGGCGCTCTATCATGACGTTGGCAAGTTAAGTAATCCCGGATTCTTTATCGAAAACCGGATCGAAGGGGGGACCAATCCGCATGATAAACTCACCCCACTTGCCAGTGCCCGGATCATCAAGGCCCATGTCCCGGATGGAGTCGAGTTGGCCCGCAAGCATCGTATCCCGGCCCGCGTGATCGACTTCATCATCGAGCATCATGGCACAATGCCGATCTTGTTTTTTCTGAACGCTGCCCAGGAAGAGGCAGAGCAATCCGGCACAACGATTGTTGAGACGGATTTCCATTATGATGGGCCGATCCCTCAGAGCCGCGAGGCAGCTATTTTGATGCTGTCCGATAGCTGCGAGAGCGCCGTCCGGGCTGCCCGTCCCACATCAGGTGACGAGATCGAGAAAATCGTGACCAAGATCATCCAGCAGCGCCTGGATTATAATCAGCTTGACGACTCCGGGTTGACACTGGGCAACATTAAAGCGATTAGAGAACGGCTCATCCGAACCCTGAAAGGGATGTACCATCCTCGCGTGCAGTATCCTGAAAAGCAACAGCCTTCAACGCTCCCGGCTGGTGCAGCAGCGGGAACGGCTTTACCGGAAGACACACGGCCAGGGATAGCCCCGGTCGAGGCGGTGATTGTAGAGGAAGTGAACGAACAGAAGGAAACGTTATGAGCGACGATTTCACTATACATGTGGTTGTCGAGGGAGATTACGAGGTAGACGAAGCGTTACTACGGGCGGCATCAGAGGAGGCTCTTAAAGCGGCAGGAATGGATTCGCCGGTGGCGCTCGCGGTAACGATCACCTCTAACGAACGTATTCGTGAACTGAACAGGCAGTTTGCCGATAAAGACGAGGTAACCGATGTGTTGTCCTTCGGCCAGGAGGACAGCCCGTATGCGGTTGAACCTGGCGAGCCGCCTTATTATGGAGATGTGATTATCGCCTACCCATTCGCAGAACAGCAGGCGGGGCAGGGCGGTCACCCGGTGATCGCCGAATTGCAACTGTTGGCTGTACATGGTACGCTGCATCTGCTGGGTTATGACCATGATACCCCGGATCGGCAGGCCGAAATGTGGGCGCTGCAATCGCTGGCGATGGATATGGTGCGCACAACGCGTATCTAAATGATGACGCCATCGAAGCAGCGCAGTCACAACCGGGTCGATAGTTTCCGGCACGCTTTTGCCGGGTGTTGGTATATGCTGCGGACACAGGAAAACGCCTGGATTCATGCCGCTTTTAGCGCTGCGGTATTGGTGGTTGGATTGTGGCTGCATTTGAGTACTGTTGAGTGGGCAATTATTGTTCTGGCAATGGGGCTTGTATGGACGACCGAGTTTGTTAATACGGCATTGGAAGCCGTCGTAGACTTAGCCAGCCCTGACATTCACCCATTAGCGAAAGTTGGGAAGGATGTAGCTGCTGCCGCCGTATTGGTCGGCGCAGGGACATCGGTGGTCATCGGGTTATTGATCCTGGGGCCGCCTCTCTTCGAGCGTGTTTGGCCGTTCATAGCCAGGTGGCTCCCTTGAGAAGTAACGGCTCGTTCCAGGGGGACGGGCAAGGGATGTACCCAGGAAACAGGAATTGAGATATGCGTGTATTTGTCACAGGGGCAACAGGGTATTTAGGTCGATCTGTCATCAGCGAATTACTCGAACACGGGCATGAGGTGGTCGGCCTGGCACGGAACGATGCCAGCCAGGCCATGCTGCGAGCTTTACATGCCGTGCCGGTTACCGGGCAGGGGACGGATATCGAACAGTTGGCGGAGATATTGAAAGAGACACAGGGGATTATCCACCTGGCCTCTACTTTCCCCACCAGCGAATCGGCGGATGAAGATGATTGGCGGCCCAGTTCGCGGATCGTGCTCGGCATGCTGCGAAACCTGATCGAAGCCTGCCAGCTCAACCGCCGGGCGCAAACGCTCGTCTTTCCGAGCTTCTATGGTGTCTACGGCCACCATGGCGATGATTGGGTTACCGAAGATACCTCAATCAAACCCGATTCATTTTCCGAATATTTTGTGACGGCGGAAGAAATCCTGGCCGAAGCGACCAGTAAGCGGGCGATCAGGGGCGTAATCCTGCGTATGGGGTTGATCTATACAGCAGATGCCCCCCATACTCGCGGCCTGGTTTATGGGCTTAGTCGTGGTCAGGCCCCGGTGATGGGGCGCGGACGCCGCTATTGGCCGATGCTCCACGCTGCCGATGCTGCTCAGGCCCTCCGGCTGGCTGTTGAGCAAGCGCCTTCCGGTGATACCTTCAACATCTGCGATAACGACCCGGTCCAGCAAGGGCTTCTATACGAACGGCTGGCTAATTGGATCGGTGCACCCAAGCCATCGTCACGGGGCACAAGCGAACTCAGCCCCTACATGGGCAACGTCAGCTTGCCTGCCCTGCGTTTTTCGGTGCGGATGAGCAATCAGAAAGCCCGGCAGTGGATGGGCTTTGTCCCCCATTACCCGACTTACGAGGAAGGCTTTGTGACCGTTCTGCAAGAAATTTCCGAACGCAAAAAGAGCCAATCGGCCACTCAAAAGAGCTAACATCGTGTCAGAAATCATGAGAATGTGGGTAGAGACCACGTTCAGCCTTGCCTATTTAGTAGTTGTTTATGGGTTGGTGATTGTCATGTATCGCCGCCGGGAGACGGTCGCCCCGAAGGATCGCCGGGTGGCCGGGCTGGTGATTGCCATGTTTGCCTTGCTTGCCCTGGGCGATACCGGCCACGTCGGATTTCGTGTAGTGGCCTATGCAATCGGTGGGATGCAGACCGGGGCACTTGAAGCACAATCTACCCTGGTCGGATTGGGAGCGCTGGCGACCGCCATCACCGTCACCTTTTTCTATGTGCTGGTGCTGGTCATGTGGCAGGCCCGCTTCCAGAAACCCTATGGCATTTTCGGTTATATCTTGTTCGCCGCCGCGATTGCCCGGTTGGTGATCATGGTCTTTCCGCAGAATCAATGGGGCAGCGTCGTTCCACCGCAGCCCTGGTCACTCTATCGAAATCTGCCCTTGATGCTCCAGGGATTGGGAGTCGCTTACCTGATCCTTCGGGATGCCCGCGCCGCTGAGGATAGCACCTTCACCTGGATCGGGTTGATGATCCTGGTATCCTATGCCTGTTACATCCCGGTGATCTTTTGGGTTCAGCAGATGCCGATCATCGGGATGCTGATGATCCCCAAGACAATGGCCTACGTCGCGATTGCGATCATCGCCTACCGGGGGCTTTATCCGCGTAAGGAAGATCAATTACAAACGGCTTGAACGCTGTCCACTTCTGAGCATGAATTTGATTAGGGGGAATCATCATGTCACAGAATAAGGATATTCAACAGATCGACCCCGTTGATGCCATCCGCAAACGCCCCGGCATGTACATTGGCGGCACAGATATCAACGCCTTGCACCACATGATCTACGAGGTGCTGGATAACGCGCTTGAACAGGCCCTTGCCGGTCAATGCAAAAGTATCACCGTTACCTTGCAGCCAGATGACATGGTCACCATTGAGGATGATGGCTCCGGCATCCCCATCATCTACGATGAGGAACGCAACCTCACCTCATTCGATGTGATCTTCACGATGAGGAAATATCCCGAAGATGATATGCTCGCGGATTTGTCACCGGCGTTGGAGATTTTTGGCGGGTTACATGGGGTGGGGCTGACAGCCATTAATGCGCTAAGCGAACGATTGATGGTAGAAACCCGGCGCGATGGACAGCATGTCCGGCAATCGTTTGAGCAGGGTCAACCTACCACTGATCTGATCACTATCGGATCGCTTCCGCCTGATGCCCCGACCGGTACCACCATTACCCTCAAGCCCGACCCGGCATTCTTTCACTCAACTGTTTTTGATGTCGAGAAGCTGGAAGCTCATCTGAACGAGTTAGCCCATCTCGTCTATGGCACAACGATCACGCTACGTGATGAACGCCAATCGCCGCCGACCGAGGTCGTGATGTTTTCTGATCACGGCATGAGCGATTACCTGGCTGCTCTGCCGCATGATGCCCCGGTGATCGGCCAGATGATCAGCGTTAAACGCGCATTGGAATGCCGATCAGATGAGACCGGTGAGCCGTATCAACTGGAAGCCGATATCGCGCTGCGTTTTACCAAAGCCAGTGCTGCCCAACTATCTCTGTGGGTCAATACGGTGCGGATGGATCCGTATTGTGGTTTCCTTGTGCCCAATGGAATTTGCCATGCTTTCAGGCGGCGGATGTCCGTCTATTCGTCAGATTATCGTTCCTGGCGGGATACCCCCC
>JBNKDD010000222.1:0-9438 GCA_050288085.1 Anaerolineae bacterium | reverse complement strand
GCTTTCGCGGCTGGCAACCCATAAGAACCTGGGGGCAGGCACGGCCTTTGCTTCCGGCATAGCCGACCAATCACTCAAGGGAATATTTGTGGGATTGTTCGTCAACCTATCGGGGAATAAGTCACGCGTTGGACAGATCGCCGGTTCGCTGAACGAAGCACTTGATTACCTGGAAACGGCTAAACCAGGGGTAACCAAAAACATCGATTGGGAAGCGGTGTTGAAATAAGATGGAATCAGAGTTAAGGGCATACGAATTTATCCGCCTGTCTGATGAACTGGTCTATATCCGGTGGGATCGGATGCCTTCAAAAGAGGACAATGTCCGTTACATTGCCGAATTGAGGGATCTGCTGGATCACGCCCAACATCCACTCTACTTTATATCCGATCTCAGGCGCGGGCACCTCAGTGATACCCGCACTATCCAGGAACTCTCCCGGCTGGCCTCCCACAAAAACTGGGGGGCCGGGACATCCTTTGCCTCCGGCGAGATCAACCAGCCGGTTAAGAAGATATTTGTCGGGTTGTTCGTCAACCTATCGCGGGATAAATCACGCACCGGGCAGATTACCGGATCATTGGACGAGGCGCTTGAGTATCTAGAGGAGGTTAAACCAGGAGTGACCCAAAATATTGATTGGGAAACCATGCTAGCGTAGTTAGCTCATGGGTAAAAAGAGTGAAAGCGCATTTTTTTGATGGCCTCTCCCGCGAATAAACTTCGCGGCGGCTTATCTATCACTCTTTCTACAGTTGAGCCACGTAGTTATGAGTACCGTACATTATCTGAATAATGTACCTGGAGGGTATTGCCATGTCCTTGGGTTTTTCCATGGAAATGCTACCCGGTGAACCTATATTGTTTCAGACCTGGTTTGAGGACTTCAACTTCTCAACTAACCTGGCTGCCGTAGCGCAGCAAGCCACAAGAATTCTAGAAGCTCAACCTGAACCGGTCTTTTTTATCACTAACATGCTTGCCGTAAAGATCAGTCTTGACAATATGATCGCGGGGGCAAACTATTCTGTGCAGGGTGAAATGGCCCTGTTTCGGAATCCCAAAATCAAGCAGATCATCTTTGTCGTCACCAATCCGATGGTAAGAATGGGCGCAAAAGGGATGAACAGCCACCTGTTCGGCAACGTTCATATTGAGCTATTTGATACAACAGAGGAGGCCCTGGCCTATGCACGATCCCAGATAAATGCTCGATAGCCAGTCAATGCACTCTCAAAGAATCATATAGGGATGAAATCATGTCTCATACTGTAGAAAAGTTACCGGATGAACCAATTGTCGTTATAACCATCTATGAAGATTTTGAGTTCGCGAAGGAAAACCTGGAAATATACGCTGAGGCAATAGCGTTGATCGAAAGCCATCATGAGCCAATTATCTTCATTGCAAATATGCTCGACGCAAACCTTAACCTCAACACGCTTGTCTCAGGTACAAACTTTGCCAGCCGGGGGATAGGAGCTTTATTCCATCACCCCAATGTGCAGCAGGTGATCTTTGTCACGACCAGCAAGCTGGTGAACCTGGCTGCCAACGGGTTGAACAGCCCGGTGTTTGGCTACGTCGATGTCGAGGTGTTCCCTACGCTGGAAGCAGCACTGGCCCATGCCCAGGAAAAAGTTTCCAGGCTGTAAGTAGAACCAACGGGGCAGGGCTTCGAGCCTTGCCCCGTTTATGAGCTTCGGAGTTCGGCGGGGATGTGATCAACATCGACCGGACTCAGCCAGATCGTCTCATCCAGCTTCATCCTCAGCATCGATGCGTTGGGGATTGGGAAGGCTGAGGCAAAGGCGTAGAATTGATGCATCGTCCTGGCAGCCTGTACGGTCGAACCGGTGAGCAGAATCCACACCAGTGCACGGATAAACTGCCCATGCGTAAAGACCGCGATAAAGTCATCGTCGTAATGCCGCAGTCGCTCTACCAGTCCACTTGCCCGATCCAGCAGCGAAGAAAAAGACTCGGCTCCTTCGCCATCAACGTAGGTCGGATCGGCGCGCTCCCAGTAGGCTTCTACCATAGGACGGCGTTCCTTGACCGTCGTGTTTTGACAGCGCCCCGGCGACAGATAGGTGAATTCTTGAATGGGCCAGACCTGGGATTCGGCTGTCGGGAATCGTTCAATGGTTGGCTGGGCCGTCTGTTGAGTCCGAAGGTAGGGCGAGACAACGATCAGCGACGGAGCCCGATCAAATCGAGCGGCGACGTGTCTGGCCTGCTCGAACCCTCGTGTCGTCAAAGGAATCTGCGCCGGGCCGAAGGTAGGAAGTCCGGCGTTTGCCTCGCTCTCAGCGTGTCGGATTAACCAAACAATTGGCATGGTTTCTTCCTGAGAAACAATCCCCCGCAAGCATGTTGCGGGGGACATAGGTTCATAAATGTTATGAAGCAGGCACCGCTTCGGATGCAACTTCAGGCTCCGTCCACTTCGGGCCGAACCACCACAGCGCGGCAGCAATCGCCACCATGATCAGCAGTCCACCGAACAGGTAAACGTTCGATAGGACGGGATTGTCGGCGTTATTAGCCACCAGCGACAGGATCACGTGGAGCACAACATCCGTCGAAAAGTGTGCGACCATTGCGGTCTCCAATCCAAACCGCCAGTACAACCAGCCGAAAATCAGTCCGCCCATGCCGTTCAAGGTGATAGCCCGCGCAATGATCAGCGGGGTGATCGGCAAGCCAGCCGCCTGTGTCGCCGGAAGGTGGGCCAATCCAAAGGCCACCGCAAAGACAATGTTGGCAATCCATAGTGCAGCTAAGGTCGGGCGGCCATCTTCATCACAGCTGATCCAGTGACTGATCCAGGCCAGCAGCGTCAGCCCGAACAGGCGGAACATCGTTTCCTCGGTGATCCCGGCATTGACCGCCGCCAGGAAACCCTGCCAGGCAGGTGGTTTGAGTGACCCTGTAATCTCAACGCTATCACTGGAAATGAGGGCCTTCATCCCCGGCCCGAAAACCCAGACATCCAACCCGGCGATGACCAGGCTCGCGATCAGACCGGCGATAATGGCAATCGCCAACGCTCTAGGCAGACGGTTCCAGATCGGCTGTTTGTTCGTCCAGCCTTCGATGAAGGGCATCCCCAGGCCAATCCGGGAAGCCATCAGCAGGCCAAGCGCCCCCAACACCGCGGTGATCGCAACGCTCACAGACGTGTTGATGGTGAGCGCTACCCAAACCGGCATTGACATTCCGGCTTCTGCCAGCTGCTGCTCAAGCTGATTGCCGGTCAGAGTCAGCGAAAAAGGGATCACTATCGGTGTTGCCACTACCAGCATGGCGAGCAGCACCCACAGCGCCTTCCAATTGAACCCTCGTTTGGTCGGTAACGTAATCTTGTACATCTTCCCCCCATAGGTATTAAGTAGAGACAGATAAATTTATGAGCCATTCTGATTGAAATTTAGTTGTTTGGCCCAACTTTAGTTAAAGGCACAGTTTACCCCCCTTTTCTGCCCCCGACATCCTAATTTGTGAGGGGCTGCACAATCTTATTTGCGGATACGAGCATCGAGCGTACAATATGCTCCGCTATACAGAAAGGAAGCAGCCCAATGCACATCACGATCAAACCGCTGGATCAATACCCTCAATCGCTGACAGAGGACATCGAACACTGGGACAGGCAAATCTTCGCCGGTTCTGCCGAGGCAGCCGACCGCTGGGCCGATCCAGATTGGCGGCTGGTCGTCTGGGAAGGGGATCAGTGGGTCAGCGTCTTACAGATGGTCGAGCGGACGATCCAGGTTGGCGGGCAGCCGGTGCAGGTCGGCGGTGTGGCCGGGGTGATGACTCCACCCGATCAACGCGGACACGGCTACGCAACCGCCTCCATGCAGCGGGCAGTGCAGTTCCTGGGAGATGAGCGAGGCGTTCCTTTTAGCCTGTTGATCTGCCTGCCAAAGCTCAACCCGTTCTATGCAGCGCTGGACTGGGAACCGGTCAAGGCCCCGGCTTATTATGACCGGGCGGGCCAGAAGCAAGCCTTCGTTTATTACACCTCAATGATGGTCTACCGGCATAACGGCGATCCCTGGCCGACAGGAGAAATCGACCTGTGCGGCCCGCCCTGGTGATACATTCGTAGGAGCAGGTTCACCCCCCATCGCCCGACCTTCGGTCGTCGCTCACATGCAGGCATGTTCGCTGCGATTCACCCCCCTTGCAAGGGGGGCAGACACCGGGAAGCGGTGTCAGGGGGTCAAACTACGCAACTCTTAATTCGGTAATTTATCTTTTACCTCAACCCCTGCGGCCTGAATCTGTAGCTCGCCGAAATTGTATATAATAGGAACATCACATGATGCAATCACGGCGCGCCCTCGTATCGAGAAAGGGGTCTGACATGCAGGTTGGAATGGTTGGGCTGGGCAATTTTGGCACCGCCCTGGCAAATCTGATCGCCAAAAACGGGCACGATGTCATCGCCTGGGAGCATGACGAGGCAGTTGTTGAGGACGTTAACACCCACCACCGGAACGAGACCTATCTTTCCGGGCATATTTTAGACCCGCGCCTGACAGCGACAAACAATCTCCCGGATGTGTTTGATAACGCCGCTGTCGTCTTCGTTGCCATCCCGACCATCTTCATCCGGTCTACGCTGGAACCGATCCGCGCCGCGCTGGATCGCCACACGATCCTCGTGAATCTCGCCAAAGGCATCGATCCCGAAACCGGGTTGACGGCTTTCCAGACGCTTCAAACCCTGTTCCCTGACAATCCTTCGGCGGCCCTCTCTGGTCCATCGATCGCCAATGAGTTTGCCCAGGGGATGCCGACAGTCGTTATCCTCGCTTGCAACGATCATTGCAGGCTGTTGACCGTTGCCCGCCTGCTGGATAACGATCATTTCCGGGTGCGCTTCTCTCACGACGAAGTGGGCGTGGAGTTAGGCGGCATCCTGAAGAATATTTACGCGATTGGGTTAGGGATGTTCGATGGACTGGATATTCGCAGTATCAATTTCCGGGCGGTTTACCTGACGATTGCGCTGGAAGAGATGTCCCGGATTGGCGTGGGGCTGGGCGCTAAAGTAGAGACGTTTCTCTATGTAGCGGGTATGGGCGATCTACTGGCAACGGCCCTCAGCGGTCACAGTCACAACCGCCAGATGGGAGAATACCTGGCGCAAGGCGTATCGCTGGAGGAAATCCGGGAAAAGATGGGCGTATTGCCGGAAGGGTACAATACGCTGAAGAATACGTTGTACATCGCGGAAAAACGCCGAATCGCCATCCCCCTGGCTAAAGGGTTGTGGGATGTCATTCACGGACGTTATGAGCCTGAGAACTTTATCCGGGCATTTATCAAAGATTTTGTCGAATAGGACAGACATCCAGTCTTCAATCGGGAGAGCGAATCATAGATAATCAAGAGGTCATAGCAGAATTAGAAGCACTTCGGCAAAATATCGAGCAGCTCAAGAACGCGGACAAAAAACACGAGGCATTTGGAGCAGGTAAACCTTCTGGTCATGGGTATCACCTCAATCCACCACTGTCGGAAGATGCTGTCCATGATATTGAAGCCCAATATGGTTTCGAGCTGCCAGTCTACTACCGGCAGTTTTTACTTCATATCGGTAACGGGGGAGCAGGGCCGGGATATGGTCTATTCTCACTGCAAGAAGCATTACAAGAACTTGAAATTTCTGAGAATAGCCTTGAACAACTGGCTAAACCTTTCAGACATGATGAACTCATGGATATTTTTCACGAATTGGAATCATACACCGGGATCGATATTACGCAGCCGGGTATGTATTACCAGCTGGTGGATCATGGCTCATTACAACATCGTAATCGAGTAGAACGTATACTTGCACCTATTGCTGACTCCAGATTCCTGGATGGTGTGCTTCCTCTGTGCCAACATGGATGTGCTCATATGACATTTGTAGTCGTGAATGGTCCAACACGCGGCGAGCTATGGGATGATATTCACAACGTTATGCCAGGCGCAATCTATAGGAAAAATGAAGATGGTACCCCAATGAGTTTCATGGAATGGTATCAGGAATGGATTGATTTTTCTTACCAGTGGCTCGAGCGTAATAAATCTCAATAATCCATTAAGGCCAAAGGGCTGTGGGACGTCATCCACGGACGTTATGAGCCTGAGAACTTTATCCGGGCATTCATCAAAGATTTTGTAGAGTAGAGACACTACGGGATATCGCCCCACGCTCATAACACCCTCAAGAACTGATACGAGCCTGGGTTAAAATCCACCGTATCCTGTCGATTACCCGTCAGGTATTGTCATTCAGTTGAAGAACAAAGTTGGCTGCATCCGGGCGTTCTTCCCAACCTTGTTTTGCATAGAACTGCCGCTGATAGGATTCGCGGTTGCGCATATTAAGCAGCATCAGACGAGAACACCCTCGTTTTTGCGCTTCTGCCTTGATCATATTCAACAGCTGTCCGCCGATGCCCCGTTCACGAAATTCCTCGCTGATAAACAACTCTGATACGTATCCTTCCGGCCCGGCTAAGATCAGATAGGGGAGCCAGTGAACGGCACAATAGCCTGCGATTTGACCACCGGGTGCTTCGGCGACCAGAATCAGGTGACTGTCATCCGCCATGCACAGGGTGAGATGGTTGAGAATGCGCTTTTGAGTAGATTGAGGGTCTTCCACGTTGATACGGGCGAAGATGCCCAGCGATCTCAATATCTCGCTAATTGCAGGGGCATCTGACAATTCTGATTTTCGGATTCGTATGTCCATTCGGATTCCTGCCGGGCGAATACCCGATAATGGAAAAAGGGTTGCAGAAACTTTGACACTTCCCGGCTGGCACGTCAGAACCGTTGGCCCTCACCGGGAATAACAATCGTGCTGGGGATTATCACAGCATTGGATTAGCTTATAGAATTAGTGAGTGCGCCGCCGGAGCACCTGTAACTATAGACAGCTCATAGCCTGGAGCGGGCATATTCGAGAGCCTCCTCCAAAGTAGGAAATACCGCCACCCTGACCCGGCCATAGACCTCGCTGCCCATCCCCCTGAAGGTCAGCTCTACCAATTTGCTGGTCGTCACCGCGACGATTTCCTTCAACCTGGGGTGATGAAAAACAGCACCCTGACCGCGTGCGGCCAGATTAGACAGATAAGCCATATCTGACAGCTCAAAGTGGATGTTTCTGATATCGGTGATATAGATCAAATCAACATCAGATGAATCGGCAATCGCGTTCAATTCATCCAATGCAACCGGCGTATCTGTCTCCAGATCGTAAGTCTTCGCCGCCTGGAAAACCACAATGGGTTCACCTGGCAGCTTTTCTAAGGTATAACCCCCCAACAGCCTGCCTCCATGAAAATATACATTGCTGTATTTCTGGGTCAACACGAAAAGGCAGGGGAAATCTAGCGCCCGTTGAACCCCTTCAGACAAGCGCCTATAGTAGTTTCGTCAATGAGTGTTTCAGCCTATCCCTCTAAAACCCTCTGCACTCTCGTGTTACCCAATCCCTTGAACACTACCACTATACAGCACCGTTTAAGGCGTGTAAACCCCAGTTTGTTGAATTGACCAACAAAGTGCTTGAAGACTTGACTTAGAGCACACTCTAAGTTGTAGAATGGGGATGATGAACGAGAAATTCACTATTCAGGATATGGCCCGGATCACCGGGTTGAGCCGGGACACCCTGCGCTACTATGAGAAGATCGGCCTGATCGAATCGGTTGAGCGTGCGCCCAACGGACATCGACGGTACACACAGCAGGATGTTACCTGGGTCAAGTTTCTGAAACGCCTGCGGGCGACAGGGATGTCTATCCAGCAGATGCAGCACTACACCGACCTGCGGCGGCAGGGTGATTCGACCCTGACCGAGCGGCGGCTGATGCTCGAAGCAAGGCGGCACGAGGTTGAGGCTCATGTCCTCGAATATCAGCAGCTTCTTGAGTTCATTGAATCGAAAATCGAAATATATCGTCAATTGGAGGAGGAACGTCTTGCCGAACGAGAAGACACGTTTTGAGCGCGGGTTGCAGAAACTCGCGGAGGTAGATGGAAAAGCAGGAGAAGAAGTGGTTGCCCCTCTGGGTGATCTGGGCCGGTACATCGTTGAGTTTGCGTTCGGCGACATTTACAGCCGTGATGGGTTGAGTCTGCGCGAACGCGAGATCGCAACCGTCGCGATGCTGGCCGTCATGGGTGGGCGCGAGCCGCAGTTACGGGTTCATCTCAACGCATCCTTGAACGTCGGGATGACTGCCGAGGAAATCGAAGAGGTCATTATTCAGACCGTGCCCTATGGCGGCTTCCCAACGGCGATCAACGCGCTCAATTTGTTGAAGCAGGTGGAGAAGGAACACGATCAGGGTGAGGATTAATCCTTGCCCTGCATGAAGGACTCCTGAGCAAACACGAAATAGAGAGGATACAATGATTCGTCTAACTTATCTGCTTCGCCGTAAACCCGGTATGTCACGTATAGAGTTTCAGGAGTATTGGCGGGATGTACATGGCCCACTTATAGCAGGCTTTGGCAGTACATTCAATATACTGCGCTATGTGCAGGTCCATACTATTCTGGATGACGAACAGAATGAGCAACTTGCAGGTGTAAGAGGGAAGATAGAAAAGCCCTATGACGGAGCTGCCGAGATCTGGTGGGCTAACCGTGAAGACCTGGTTGATGGGCATTTCGCCGGTGGCAATACAGCGGCACAAACGATTCTTGAAGATGAGAAACAATTTATTGACCTTCCTAACTCGCCGCTGTGGTTTAACTATGAGTACCCACAGGTCAATCCTTATCCAGAGAACATCGTAGCAACTGAGTTCAGCACACTGATAAAGTCTTACTATGCCCTTCGCCACCTGCCCCGGCTTTCACTTGAACAGGCTCAATTATATTGGCGTACCTGTCACGGCCCTCTCCTCCGGCGAATTGCAACTGGCGGGCTAATCAAGCGCTATCTTCAAGTTCATCGCTATGAGGAAGAGCTGGAGCGAGACATGTGTAAACAACGAGGAACGCTGGTGGAACCGTACACCGGTCATGCTGAGGTCTGGTTTGACCGAAACGGCAACGGCAGCGCACCGGAGGTGAACAGAGGCTGGGAACTGGCAGTTGAGGACGAAAGGAAGTTCATTGATTTCGCCCGGTCAAGTATGTGGTACGGCAAAGAGTGCGTGTTTATTGATCATTTTTGAGGACTGGCAGAGCGCTAACCGGTTCATCTTTAAAACCCAGGCCATTCAGCCCATCGCTTGCCCAATACTGACTTTACGACGGCGATCAACGCACTCAATCTGTTGAAGCAGGTGGAGAAGGAGCAGGATCAGGGTGAGGATTAATCCTTGCCCTCCTGAGTAAAAAGTATATGGAAGCCAGAAGCGCTGCAAGATGTAAAAATGCAATAAGACCTAATGAATTCGGCGGC
>JBNKDD010000221.1:7208-9457 GCA_050288085.1 Anaerolineae bacterium | reverse complement strand
CTCATTGCCTAATTCCCTCTGGGGAAAAGGGGTGGTGTGCCTCTCCTCCAGGTTTTCCCCGTTTTTGGAACGGTCACTGATCGGATGATCACTTGACAGGCCACATCAGATCGATTACGATCCTATCAGAACATAAATTCTAATAATGTCTACCGCCCCAAAATATCTACTGTGGGGGCAAAACGAGAGATTGGTGCCTCGGTTCGAAATCGCTTTCGAACTGAGGCGCTTTTTATTGGGGCTGATGTTCAATCGCCACCGAACTGCCGCCTATCAAGCTTAAGAATTTAAATCGGTAATTACCATCAAATCTGACTCTCCTCTCCCAAAACTGCGAAGCAGATCGGGTGGGGCTGGGGGCACTCGCGTTAATTTAAGGCCCGCATCAATGAAAACCTTGTCTTGTTCCCCCTCTCCAAATTGGAGAGGGGGTTAGGGGGTGAGGTCTATACAGCGTCTGCCAAAGGAAAAGAAATGACCGTCGAACAGATTCAAAAACTGAACCAGCTTGCGATCTTCTTAGGCGTCCTGATCTTCGCCTCCCTGTTTCTGGACGCCCTGCTTCTGGCCGGATTGGCTGGACTCGCTCCATCCTCGACCGCCTGTCAGCCGACCGGAGCAAGCAGCACCCCGGCGATCACAGAAACATCGGAGCCGACCATAACGGCCACCGCGACCGCCACCACTAGCCACACCCCAACCGCCACCACCACACCAACTGATCCCCCTCCGCCCGATCCGCATGATCTCCCCAACCGGCTGGCAAATCCAGGCTTTGAAGGCAGCTATCGCCCGGTGATCTTTGGCGAGGTCAATGTCGCCTCGGAGTGGGAACCCTTCTATTGTGACGAGCCGTACATGGACGAAAAATGCCCGGCCCCCCGCCAGGGAGCAGGCAACCCGATCGACCTGTTGATGGGACGGCCAGAGTTCAAATCGATGGATGTCTACAACTACCCGGAACAGGTATGGGAAGGCGAACACAGTCAAACCTGGTTTTGTTTCTGGCGCACCTGCGAGGCCGGTGTATTCCAGACCTTCGCCACTAACAAAGGTGAACTATACGAAGTCGGTGCGATGGTCAGGTCATGGTACAACTACGACAACGACGGCCCCAGCGATCTGGTTTCTGCTGACGATTGGCTGGGATCAATCTGGACAATTGCTATCGACACCGATTCAGACAGCGGGGTGGACAACGCCTTTGACCCATCCCTGGTGACCTGCAACTTTCAGAGCACACCGGATATTCAGTTTTACGACAATTGGGTGGAGATTAGCTGTCGCTTCATGGCCGGAGGCAGCACCGCGACCGTGTACTTTCGCAACCTGCGTACCTGGCCGGTTGCCAACAATGACAACTACATCGACGCAGCCTATGCGGTACAACTGACCGGGGATGACGATCTACTCGAATGGCCCACCCCAACACCGATAGCCACCCCAGCGCTGGGTCAATAGGATTGAATTTTCCCTTGCCCGCTCTATCGTCTGGGGATCATTTACATTCATTAGCCGGGCCGATAAAGCCCATACTCGGCCAGCACGTCGAGCAGCTTGGGGCCTTCAAATGGCTTGGCAACCATACCGTTCATCCCGGCTTCCAGTACCAGGTGTTCAGTTTCAACACCGGCCAACGCCGTTAAGGCGAGAACGGGCAAATCGGTTAAGACCAGATCATCACGGATAGCCCGGCTGACCTCATACCCGTTCATAACAGGCATAGCGATATCCACCAAGACCAGGCCGATCTCGGCAAACCGCTCACGAAGAATATTCAATCCTTCCTGGCCGCTGGCAGCAGTGATCACCGGTACATCCCGTCCATCCAGGAAATGGGTTACCAGTTCCAATAACATTCTTTCGTCATCGATAATTAAAACATGTTTTTTCATTGATGAGTCAACTCCCGATACGCAAAAAACCGTCTGTAGAGCCGTCTCAGAAGATAATGTAGTACGTCATTGAAGGAAGGAAAGATCTCAGACGATCTCTTCGGAATCCAGTATGCCGAAATTAGTAAGCATATCCATCAAGCGCGGCCCTCTGAAGGGTTTGGGCAGCATAGCATTCATCCCGGCTTCCCTGACGCGCTGCCCGGTTTCGACTCCCGCCAACGCCGTTAAGGCGAGGATCGGCAAGTCGGTTAAGCCCATCTCCTCACGGATGATCCGGCTGACCTCATAGCCATCCATATGCGGCATGGAAATGTCCAGGATAACGGCACAAACCTCGTCTTGATGCTCACG
>JBNKDD010000221.1:0-7200 GCA_050288085.1 Anaerolineae bacterium | reverse complement strand
TCCGGCTGACCTCATAGCCATCCATATGCGGCATGGAAATGTCCAGGATAACGGCACAAACCTCGTCTTGATGCTCACGCAGAAGCTCAAGCGCTGCCGGGCCACTGGTGGCACACAGCGACGGGATATCCCGGTTATCCAGATAATGTGACACTAGCTTGAGAAAGATTTCCTCGTCATCCACAAGTAAGATGTATTTATTCACGGAGGTATTTACTCCTGAACATGATTATGGTATTCGAAATAAGCTGTACTTGAATCCTCATAAAGCGCCAGAAATGATCATTTCAAAGCGCCCCTTTAGTTTTCGCATCACCGAAAGACATTGATATAATGGCGTTATTCTAAAATTATAGCCTGATATATAAACTCAGCCTAAGTGAAAGAGCTATTGTGACAAATTTGAAACCTACATCACCACGTATCCTGGGTGTGATCTTAGCACGGGGAGGCTCAAAAGGCGTGCCACGTAAGAACATTCGGCCTGTGATGGGTCACCCTTTGATAGCTTACACCATTTGTGAAGCCCTGAAAAGTGACCGCATCTCCCGGCTGATTGTCTCCACAGAAGATGATGAGATTCGTGCCATTGCCGAGCTTTACGGCGCAGAAGCCCCATTCCGGCGGCCTGCCGAGTTAGCTAAAGATACGGCCCTGAGCGCCGGTGCGGTGCGTCACGCCGCCGCCTGGGCTGAAGAAGATGAAGGCCGGGAATACGATTACATCATCGAGTTGATGGTAACTAACCCGCTCAAGACAGTTGAGGATATTGACGCGGTGCTCGACAAGCTGATCGAAACCAATGCTGAATCGGTCATCGGAGTCAGCCGGTTAGAAGATCACCACCCGTCCCGCGCCAAACAGATCGTTGATGACCGGATCGTTGATTTCTGCGTCGAGGAACCACACCTCCCCCGCCAGATGATTGAGCCCTATGCTTACATCCGCAACGGCTCGATCTACGCCATGCGCCGCGACATGCTGATGATTCACGGGGTGCGCTTTGGTTCACCCGACAGCCGCCCGCACATCATGCCCCTGGAGCGCAGCGCCAACGTCGATACCGAGCTTGACCTGCTTAATGCAGCGCACTACCTGAGCCAGCGTGATCTGTCCCATGTCCGGCCTAAGCACGCCGTCAGCCTGCGGATGGGGATGTGGCATGGCAGCCGTATCGAACACCTGGCAATCCCCCCAACCTGGGATGTGAAAATGTGCGGCATGGACGATGCCCCCTCCATTGGCAGGGAAGCCATCGTTAAGGCGCTGCGGGAACCGGTCGCCGGGCCGACCCTGGTTGAACTGGCCCGAAGCAAAGCCGCCGAACACGGCAGCGATCTCAAAGTCTGTATTGCCGTCGATGACCTGGAACGTCCCACCGAAACCTGGCAGATCGTCCCCACCCTACTCGACGATCTGAACGCGGCAGGCATCGCCGATGAGCAGGTCTACATCGTTATCAGCCTGGGAACCCATCGCCCCCTGATCCGCGAAGATTTGATCAAGAAGCTGGGCGAGGCCGTATTGGAGCGGGTGAGGGTCTACAATCACTCTGCCTATCAAAACGTCGTCACCGTCGGCGAAACCTCGCATGGTACGCCGGTTGAGATCAACAAGGACTACGCCGAGGCCGATCTCAAGATCGCGGTCGGGATGCTTAGCCCACACGCCTTTGCCGGGTACAGCGGCGGCGGCAAGATCATTATGCCGGGGCTGGCCGGAATTGAGACCGTCCACCGCAACCACAAACCGGTGATCAGTGGCTTAGTCGGGCGGACGGGCCAGGTCAAAGGCAACACCCGCCGGGACGAGATCGAAGAAGCCGCCCGGATCGCCGGGCTGGATTGGCTGGTCAACACCGTTTCAAATTCAAAGGCCGAAACATCGGCTGTCTTCGCCGGGGAACCGGAAGCCGTCTTTCTGGCAGCAGCGGAAGTCGCCCAGCAGGTTTATCGCACCGAGGTAGCTTACCAGAACGACATCGCGATCTTTAACGCTTTCCCGAAGGATACCGAACTGATCCAGGCCCTTAACTCGCTCAATGTCTGGACCAGCCAGAACCCGGAGCGCCTGATCGTCAAACCGGGGGGAACAGTGGTATTCGTCACCGAGTCGTCGCATGGGGTGGGGACACATGGCCTGTTTGGACCGGGTGCGCCGCTGTTTGTCCGGCGGGATAAGCACGGCCTGTTCGCCGATATTCTGAACGGTCGAGATGTGGCCTTCTACTCCCCGAACCTCTACCAGCCAAATATGATTGGCATCTACCCGCCCAGCGTCAGGCTGTTCCATGATTGGCTGCCGCTGCTCGACTGGCTCAAGGCTAAACACGGCAGCGAGGCGTCGGTAGCCGTATTCCCAACTGGGCCGCTTCAAATCGCGGCAGAAGATATCGAAGCATTATAGAACAACAAAGTTTTGTGGAGTGCCAACAGTGAAGATAAGTCTGATCGTTCCAACCGAATCGGCCTCAGTCGGAGCCCGTGTCTTATCATCGTATCTACGTTCCAAAGGCCACGAGACACGCCTGATATTCGTCCCCAATATGATCCCGATCAAGGGCAGAGTCCAATATGCCCGCAATGCTCGCTTTGAGGCTTCCGATAAACTCAACGGGCTTATCGGAGATCTGGTTAGTGATAGCGATCTGGTTGGCTTCTCTACCCTGGCTCAATTCCATGAGCCATTAACGGAAGTCTCTGCCCATATCAGAAACAAGCTTGGCAAGCCGGTCATTTGGGGTGGCATACACGCCACCATGTCACCTCAATCCTGCCTTGAACACGCCGATCTGGTGTGCATTGGCGATGGGGAAGATACCCTGCTGGACATTGTCAATGCGCTGGAAAGTGGTGGAAGTTGGGATCACATTCCGGGGATTGTGTTTCTGCGTGATGGAAAAACCATCTCAACAGAGTTCAGACCGGCTATCACCGACCTGGACAGTTATCCCCCACTGGACTTTTCTTTTGAAGACCATTTCTACGTTCTGGCGCTGGCCGGGCAGGAGAAAGTATTCGAACTCACCCCGGAAACCTACCCAGACTTACAAGGCAAATATTCAGACCCTCACGGCCAGACACGTAATCTGGTTCCCTATAAAACAGTTTCCGGGAGGGGTTGTCCGTATACCTGTTCCTACTGCTCTATCGGGTCGCAGGATAAGAAACTCCATCCCTTCAGGAGCCGGAGCGTTGAACACGTAATCAGGGAATTAGAGCAGGTCATCGCTGCTCACGGCGATATGATCGATGTTATCTCCTTTAGCGATGATACGTTCCTGACTCACAATATGGACTGGATCAATGAATTCTGCGAAAAATATGTTGATCGAGTAGGCCGTCAATATCCGTTCCGGGTTCTCGGCCACCCATTTAATGTCCGGCGCGACAAAATTGTCATGTTGTGTGAAGCAGGCTGTCTCAGCTTTGGGATGGGTATAGAGAGCCTGAGTGAACACACACTCTACGAAATCTTCAACCGCAGAACGCCACCCCAAAAGGTAGTTGATGCAGCAAACCTCCTGATTGAGGTATCACAAGAGTACAAAATACATCCGCCGGGCTTCGATATTATCCTCTCAAACCCCTACGAAAGCCCGGAAGAGAGTCTTGAATCATTCCGGTGGCTTACCAGGATCAAGATGCCTGCCAGCATCGGGCAGTATCATCTGACCTTTTTCCCTGGCAGTGTACTTTCCGACCGGGCTATTCAAGACGGGCTCATCAGCGAGGACGACCCCATTCAATACCGCTCATGGTATAAAAATCCGATAGAGATGCGCACCTACCTGAAGATGCTCTATGACATGGTAAATACCAGGTGGATACCCCGTCGTCTTCTGCGATTCTTAGCAAGTCCGCCGGTTTATCGGCTTGGCGATTTTGTCTTAAAGGAAAGCCAACTACCCTATAAATTGGTCTGGCTGGCCCAAATGCTGCACTGGTATCTCAAAAGAGTCAGGGGATTTATTAAGCTGCGGATTCAAAGGCTGACGCAGCAGAGTTCTGCTCAGGGCTCTTGAGACTGCTGCCGCCAGCCCTGCCACATTAACCGGGCAATCTGTCGATAATTCATGCGCGGTCGGTATCCGTCTAATGCATTAAGTGTATAGTCAGCGATCCGCTCTGACGATTTGCCATCATCCCGGTACCAGAACTCCTCAATGAACCGGTCATAATGGGTTTGGTCAGGATCGTCGTAATCACCACTGGTCAGCAGGTCGGCCAGTTGATCCGCACGGCAGGCAGCCCCCACCCAGCTTGGAAAGTATGGCCGCCATGATTCGACCTCGCCGCTGTCCCATTGGCGAGATGGGCCGGGCGGGAGAGGGCATCGGCCTATCGCCATATTCTCATCCAGCAGGGATGGCAAAGGGGCTTGATCCATATCAACATAGATAAACGGGCGGCGAAAATAGCCAAGGTCCAATGCGCTGTGACTGACAATGCTGATCCCTACATCGGCGTGGGCATAGCAGGCATAGGTATCATCCGGGTCAAGGGTCGCGGCCCAGGGATACTTTTCCCAGAACTCATACTCCAGATCACGATGGGTTCGGTAGGATGCATAGGCCGAGGGGTGCAGCTTCAAAATCAGGTTCATCCCGGCCTCGCGAACTGACTCACAGATCGCATCATACCGGTCGAGATACCAGGTATTATGTTCAGCACCCTTGTCCTTGAACCACATATAGAGTTTCTCTTCAAACAGCTTGATTCCTTTTGGGAAAAAAACCGCGATCTTGCGCTGTGGGTCAAGGTTGTAACGCTGGCAAAATGCCTCGCGATCAGGCAGTGGAGGCGTACCCTCAGGGAGATCGTGAGCAGGCGATCCGGTTGACACAAAGGGCATGTCAGGGTAGCGTTCCCGGTAATTGGTTTCGGTGAGACGGCGCAGAAAAGGCCCCTTGAACAGGGAGGCATGTCCCCCAAACGTCAGGTTATCCATCCCGCTGACCGAGTCGTACTCGATCACCAGCTTGCCATAAGCCCGTGCCAACCGGACAAGTGGTTTATTGTTCTTCCAGAATCCGAGCAACACCGCATCGACCTGCTGTATCAGGCGAGTATAATCGCCCCGGCTGTTCACCCAGGTCACTTGATCCTGGGCCAGGAGTGGAGCATTGACATCTTCAGCAGCGTAGCCAAATGCGCTTAACCGCGGCCCCAGCAAGGCCAGCGTCGCCTCCACGCCCCTGGCTTTGAAAGCCCTGGTCAGGTTCACGTCGCGAAATGGATTTTCTCGAATATTTTTGGTGGCAATGACGGCGATCCGCGCTGGTCGATCAGGCAAAATAAGGCTCCTTTTCTTGTTTGACATTGTTGCTTGACGTATAATGCCCACATTCTTGAGGTTCCGCAACTATGAGCAAGCCAGCCGTTACCGTCTATATCCTGAGCCACAACTACGCCCGCTATCTACCCCAGGCCGTCGAGAGCGTGATCAACCAGCTTTACGATGATTGGGAACTGCTGCTGATCGACGATGGTTCGGAAGACAACAGCACCGCCATCATGGAGGGTTATACCGCACAACAGCCCGACCGGATGCGGGCCTTTTCGCATCAGCCCGGCAAGGGCCTGACCGCCTGCGCCAACCTCGCCCTCAAGGAAGCACGGGGCCGCTACATCATCCGGCTGGACGCCGACGATTACTTCGACGAGAGCGCCCTGCTGGTCATGGCGACCTACCTCGACCGCAACCCTGATGTGGGCCTGGTCTATCCGAATTACTTTTACATCAATGCCGAGGGCGATATGCTGGGCGTCGAGGATCGCAAGCGGATCGGGGCGGAAGTTGACCTGCTGGATTTACCCGCTCACGGAGCCTGCACGATGGTCCGCAAGCGCAACCTCAAGGCCCTCGGCGGCTACAACGAAACCTACGACCGGCAGGATGGCTGGGATTTATGGCTGCGATTCACCAACCGCTATCAGGTCGGCAATGTCAGCACGCCGCTGTTTTATTATCGCCAGCACGCCAACAACCTGACCCGCGACAACAGCCAGCTACTTGCCACCCGCCAGCGCATCAAACGCGATGTCGTCGAAAGCCTGCAAGGTGACGCCAAACCGCGTGTACTGGGCATCATCCCGGCCAAGAACACCTACGAGCACCTGCCCAACATCGTCTTGCGTGAGGTGGCCGGACAGCCCCTGATCAACTACACCCTCGACGAAGCGCTGAAGGTCGAGTTGATCGACCGGGTGGTGGTTGCGACGGACGACGATGCGGTGGTCAGCTACGTTGAGGAAAATTACCCGGATGTGCTGGCCCTGCGCCGACCGGATGACCTGTCAGGGACGCGGGCCCGGCTCAGCCAGGTGATCGCCTACACCGTCAATTTGCTCGAAGACGACCACGATTATTATCCCGATGCCGTCGCCGTCTTGAGTGTCCACTCGCCCCTACGCACCGCCGATCACATCACCACCGCGATTGACACCCTGATGCTCCACCCGGTGGACAGCGTACTCAGCGTCTATGAGGATTATGGGCTGCATTATATCCACGCCCGGCACGGCCTGGTGCCGATCAACCGGGGGATGCACCAGCACATCCGCCTGGAGCGTGAAGCCCTGTACGTCGATAACGGCGCGATCAAGGCCGCCTGGCGGGACACCATCACCCCGGAGGATACTTACGGCGAGCGGATCGGGCATGTCGTGATGCCCAACCACCTCCGCTACCAGATCAAGTCCGATCACGACCTGCACCTGATCGAGCAGGCGTTGATTCGGCGGGAGACATCATAGTGAATTTGACAGGGGAAACTGACGACAATACCGGTGACAGGATTCCGTGCCCTGCCTGCCAGGGGTTGGGCGTGCTCGCCATCTGCTTTTTATGTATGGGCACAGGGCACTTGGCAGCAACAGATGAGCCGTGCGGCGTTTGTAAGGGAACAGGCAATATCCAGGCTTCAGGCACCGACCCACGCGCCGACGGCCCGCTAATAGATTGCGATGATTGCCAGGGAACCGGCTGGATTCCTGCTTAGTGCCGGCCAGATCAAGACCTACACCTGATCGAGCAGGCCTTGATCCGGCAGTCACCCTCCTCCGGCCCTGCGGGCCACCAACGAGATATATAAACAACACATGTGAGTCTGAGGATTCTAGCGAAGTAGTTAGAGGGAAGGAGAAAGGGCGCAGCATGCTGCGCCCCGATCGATCATATTGGTACCAATTGGTTGAG
>JBNKDD010000220.1:5141-9550 GCA_050288085.1 Anaerolineae bacterium | reverse complement strand
GTAGCCGAGTATGGTTTCCGGGGGCCAAATGATGCCCTGTTCACCGTTGAGAAGATTGATGGAAAGTGGATCGTCTCGGACTGGCAGACGATTAATTAAACATTTATCGTTAGATGAATAGCATAACCGCCCGGCATACGTTAAGATCAGCCCATGAGTGAGGAGTCAAGACCGTCTCGCCGTCCATTTGGCGAACGGAGCGAAGAAGAGCGTCAAATACCTTTTGGTGATCGGTCGCTGCGCGGTCGGCCACCGGACTCTGATGGCGAAGAAGAGCCGCCGCCGCGCTCTTCTCGTTTCAGTTCTCCTTCCTATACCCCACCACCTGAAACGCCCCCTGCTTACGACCGGCCATCTGAAGATGACCTTCTGGTCGATGATTCCTATGTCGATGACACAGATTACGAATTACCTGATCTGGATGAAATTCTGGCCGAGCCGGAGCAGGCCGAACCAGAAGCCGAGCCGGAGGACGACGATCCCTATTCCCTGCCCAGCCTGGATGAGCTTGGCTTTGGAGAAGAGCGGTATTCGAGACAGTCCCCAGATTGGTCTGATGAAGAGCCTGAATACGAGGAAACCGAATCCGAACCGCTGCCGCCCCCGCCGCGCTGGGCGGTTATTCGGAGCCCGCAGCCGGATCCTGATGCCGTCGAAGACCCGCCGCCCGTCCAGACCGGTGTCCAGTTGGGGTTGGTTTTTCAAACCTTCATCCTGATCACCCTGACCGGTATCGGCCTGGCGACCCTGTTTACCTGGTGGACACCTGACTCGTTCCTACCGCCGGAGTCGGCAGACCGGTTGGCGATTGCCTTAGCGACCCAGGCTGGTGTGGAAGGACTTCCGGTCAGCCCGGTTCCGACGGGTGAATCAGCCGAGTCGGTTCCGGTCGCAACCGCTGAAGCACCGCAATTCACCGAGGTTCCCCCGGTAAAAAACGTGATCGGCGTTGTCAGCGGTCACCGGGGTATTCATCGCACCACCGGGCAGCCCGATCCGGGGGCAGTGTGCGCCGATGGCCTGACCGAGCATGATGTCAATGAAAAGGTCGCCACGCAGGTTGTTGAATTATTACGGGGGGAGGGCTACCAGGTTGATCTCCTGGATGAGTTCGATACCCGGCTGACCGATTATGATGCCCTGGCCTTAGTCTCGATCCATTCCGATTCGTGTGAATATGTCAACGAATATGCGACCGGCTTCAAAGTTGCCAGCCTGGTTGCTTCCGAGTCGGCCACTGCCGAACAGGATCAGGTGCTTGTCCGCTGCCTGATCGATAATTACACCGAGGCGACCGGCCTTTCTTTTCACCCCAGCGTGACCTATGATATGGCCGACTATCATACCTTCTGGGAGATTGCACCGAGCACACCCGGCGCGATCATCGAGATTGGTTTTATGTATCTGGATCGGGAACTGTTAACCCAACATTCTGATCAGGTTGCCCTGGGCATAGCACGCGGGATTCTGTGCTATGTGAACAGTGATGCTGCTGCTGGCGTGGAGCAGCCTTAAGAAATGTTTTTAGCCTATGTAGGGGTATCCCTACAAGATATTTGCAATTTTGGTTCAAGAGGAGTGCAATGCCCACCGATAAAGAGCTTGTAATGTACAGCCGTACCACCTTTTGCCCTTACCTATCCACCGCCCGCCGTGTATTAAAACAATATGAGATCCCTTACCGTGAAATCATGATTGACGAGAGTCAAACGGCTTTACAGCGCGTCCTGGATTGGACGGGGTTTCAATCCGTGCCAACCATTATTCTGGCCGAACCGGGCGAAGACCTGCCTTATGAGGAGCCCAGCCCGCTCAAATCAGGGGAAAGCCCGCGTGGTGTGGATCGGGGCAGTATGCTCACCGAACCCAGCAGCTTTGATCTGGAAAAGTGGCTGCGTAAACACGGATTTATTGATTGATTATCAACTCCCCTGAAGGGGAGAGAAACGAGTATCGCGAGTTGAATAGGAGCATCCTATATGCGGTTGGAGGATAGAGTCGCCATTGTCACGGGGGCCAGCCGGGGAATCGGTGAAGCGATTGCCATTGGGTTGGCGCGTGAAGGGGCGCACGTTGTATTGGCAGCCCGCACCCTTGAGGCGTTGGATGCCGTCGGGGAGAAGATACGCGCCCTGGGCCGGGAAGCCCTGGCTATCTCGACCGATGTGTCGGATGAAGAGTCGGTAAAAAATATGGTCGATCAGGCTGTAGAGCATTTTGGCCGGATCGATATCCTGGTGAATAATGCCGGGGGCGGGATGTGGAAGCCGGTTTATGCCACCTCGTTAAAAACCTGGGAATGGCTGATGGGCGTCAATTTGCGCGGCCCCTTCCTGTGCATCAAGCATGTGTGGAAAACCATGCAGGAGATCGGCGGCGGTTCGATCATCAATATCGGCTCGACCTCCGGCTCCCGGTCTTATGCCCTGATGGCCGCCTACAGTGCCAGCAAATGGGGGCTGGTCGGTCTGACCAAGTCCTGCGCGGAGGAAGGCAAAATCGATAACATCCGGGTGAACATCATCAATCCGGGCAAGGTCAATACCGAATTCCGCTCGGCAGCCGCCGACAAGGAGGAAGTGATGGAGGCCGAGGATATCGTCGGCGCGACCATCTTCCTGGCTTCGGATGAGGCCAATCACATTCACGGCCAGGTGATCGAGATGGACGCAACCATCAACTATGTGCCACGCCGGAGAGACCGGAACGGGGAAGCCACCGCCAATAAGTGATGGTGGTGGCAAAATACAGGTAGTTCATTCGTAGGGGACACGGCATGCCGTGTCCCTGTTGGGTGTTTGTAAGGTCTATCCATCCTGATGGATGCGATTGCCCCAAAATAGTAACGGAGAACCTCATGCGTTTTTGGAAAAAAGGTTTGATTGTGCTGCTGGCCGGATCGCTGTTGTTGGCGGTCGTTTCGTGTAGTTCCTCCAGGGAACCTGTTTCCGCCGACCAGATCTCAAGCGGCGATAGGGCGGCTGTTGCCAGCGATCCGTCCCGGCTGCCGCACACTGATCGGGCCAGCGGGGCCGATATCGGCAAGAACGACGCCATCGATTTTTGTGATGAATACCCGGAGCCGGTCGCCGAGCCGTTTGCCCCGGATGCGGACGACCCGCTGCATGTTGGGGATGATGAGCCGGTCACCGGGGCGGAGGATGCCGAGATCACCTTGATCTGGTACACCGATCTACAATGCCCCGACTGTGCCGCCCTCTACCCCGTATTGAAAGAGCTGCTGGAACTTTACAGCGACCCGCTGCGGATGGTGATCCGTTACCTGCCCCAGACCGAGGTTTATGACAAATCTCAACTGGCGGCTGAGGCGACGCTTGCTGCCCAATCACAGGGTGGGGATGAAGCCTTCTGGGGGATGGTCGATCTGCTGTATACCAATCAGGCCGAGTGGAGCAGCCTATCCGACCAGGATTTCCGGGACGTGTTAGCCGGTTACGCCGACTCGCTTGACCTGGATTCCGGGGCGCTGCTCGATGACCTGGAGGCCGGGACCTACACCGGGGCGATCACCGATGGGGTAGCTGAAGCCCAGGAAGCGGGCGTAATGATTTCCCCGACCCTGTTCATCAACGACCGGATCATCCAGCAGCCACCGGCCAGCTCTAGCGTTCTGGCCCCACTGATGTGGGATGCCATGTTGAAGCGAACCTACCGGGATTACCCGCCGATGGTGATCGCCCCGGACAAAGATTATTCTGCCTGGATCATCACCCGGCAGGGCGAGATCGTGATCGACCTGTACGCCAACCTCGCGCCGGAAACTGTCAATAACTTCGCGTACCTGGCCTGTTCCGGTTATTACGATGATACGACCTTCCACCGCGTGGTGTCGGGATTTGTCGCGCAGGGGGGTGACCCGACTGCATCCGGCATGGGCGGGCCGGGTTACACCATCCCCGACGAATTCGGGAAGAGTGACCTGCTCTTTGATCGTGCAGCGCTGGTATCGATGGCTCACACCAACCAGCCGAATTCAGCGGGCAGCCAGTTTTTTATCACGTTTCGTCCGACGCCCGAACTGGACGGGTCATTTACGATCTTCGGGGAAGTCGTCGAGGGGATGGAGATCGTCGAGCAGTTCCCGCCCCGCGACCCTCAAGCTGCTGCCGAGCCGGGTGAGTTGATCGTCAGTATCCTGGTGCGGGAAGTCGAATAACCACCATAAGACAAACACAATATGATTGTGGACAGTCTTCGTGCTTATATATAGATATTCAGCGATCTTCTAATTGTTGATTCCCTGAGCGGTGAGATCGAAAATCTTGCGCTCCCGGTCGGTTAATTCTGGGAAAACGACAAAGGAGAGATTTATAACGAACAAAGTAGAATGGGAAGCGAGTAAAACATAAAATGACTGACCAGGAAACAAAGAGCCCCGGCGGCCTGGA
>JBNKDD010000220.1:0-5131 GCA_050288085.1 Anaerolineae bacterium | reverse complement strand
GTATCCGATCTTGTTGATCATCTTTACCAACATTCTTGGTGCAGGGACAATCCTACCCATCCTGCCTTTGTATGCTGAGGGCCAGTTTGGCGGTACGATACTACAGATTACGCTGCTGTCCTCGGTATTTTTCGGTGCCCAATTCATTGCTGCGCCGTGGTTGGGCCGCCTTTCGGATAAATATGGCCGCAAACCGGTGCTGATCGTCAGCCAGATGGGAACGGTGCTGGCCTTCATCCTGTTCATTTTCGCCGGGCCTATCGGCATGAAGATTGACGGGCTGAAACTGTCGCTGCCGCTGACCGGCGGGATGCTGATGCTGTTTATCGCACGCGGATTGGATGGCATTACCGGGGGCAATATCACAACTGCCCAGGCCTATGTCAGTGATATCAGCCCGGATAAGGATCGGACACGGTCCCTGGGGCTGTTGCAAGCTGCTTTCGGCGCTGGCTTTATCTTCGGCCCGGCTTTTGGCGGTGTACTTTCCAATTATGGACCGGTTATTCCGTTCATCGGAGCCGCGATCATTACAACCGGAACACTGCTCCTGACCACATTCACATTGAAGGAATCGCTGCCCCCTGAGAGCCGTTCAGCCGGGCCGGTCGATAACCACTCAGGTATTCCACTCAATGAAGTCATGGCAATGCGAGGGTTAGTACTCCTGTTGGTCATCGGCTTTTTTGGTTCACTTGCTTTCTCCGCCCTGCCTTCTATTTTTGCCCTGTATGCGGAAAAGATTCTGTTCGCGAATGCACCTAATCCTGAGCGTACCCGGCTCTACATTGGCCTGATGCTTACCTTCAATGGCTTGATGCAGGTGATCTCTCAGATTGGTTTGATTAAACCCCTGATCCGGCGGCTGGGGGAGCGCAGACTGTTGTTAGTTGGTGAACTGGCAATCATTGTTGCTTTCCTGGGAATTGTGCCAGCAACCAGTGCCATAATCGTCACCGCTCTATTAGCTCCTTTTGCCTTTGGACGGGCGGTCAGCGAACCCAGTTTGCAATCACTGGTCACCCGGTTTGGGACCGGGCGAACGCGCGGGCAGCTGCTTGGGCTTTACCAATCTTCTCGCAGCCTGGCGCTGATTGTAGGACCAGTATGGGCTGGCTTTGCTTTTCAGTCCATCAGTCCGCAGTCGGTGTTCCTCGTTGGCGCTGGCATTATGGGGATTGCGTTCTTGTTTGCTCTGATTTTCCAACGTGCAGAAATCCCAGCTATAAGTAGTGCCCATGGTTATGCAGATTAAAAAGGGTGGATCGAGTACTGCAAACAAAAGCGACAGATAGTTCGAAACAGGCCAGGATGATGTAGCCAGGAAGGTGCCCGGAAGGAACAAGGGTAATGAAAACTTATATGCACCCAGACTACTGGTGTAAGGTGCCAGCGGGGGAAGTCCAGCTAGGTATCAGTTTAGAGCAACGTCAGATGCTGTGGAAGCATTTGAGGGAAAGATTGCTCTATGACAAAAGGTCATCCATCGAGCAGGCGACAATTGATCAGATATTGGACTTGATCGACCAGGGGAAGTACCTTTCTCATACGCAAAGTGACCTGATTGGTTTATATTTTGTAACACCTCTTCGCTTTGCTCCAGCACGAACTATCTTCATTGATCGCTTTTATATAGCTCGATTTGCACTAACAAGTCAGCAGGCATTACTTTATCGGAAGGGGCAGGATATCTTCAGCATTCCAGGGATATTTGAACAGCCTGAGTTCAAGACCAGGCAGCACTATGTTACAAAAGAAGAGATAACCTATCGTGCACGGAAGTATGAACGCGCATCACCAGAAATCAGGAACGCCATCTGTAAGGATATTGGAGGACGCATACCAAAAGCTGAGGAATGGGAAAAGGCCGCCCGTGGTCCCGAAAGTCTGCTCTATCCCTGGGGCAATGAATGGGATGAGCAAATGGGGTACTTCTATAGTGATCAAGGAACGATCAATATCAATGCCTCTGTTGATGGATATCCTGGTGGGGTGAGTCCTTACGGCGTCTGGGGCATGGTTGACGGTATTCCCGAAGCGGTTATTGAATCTCTTGATACTTACTATGATCCAATAGCAAAAGAATATTGGAGTAACAAAGCAGGGGCTGGTACAAAGGGGCGTAGAGCCAGGGACACCCTAAACGAGGAGGATGCTTTTATTGTCCACCTGCCAGCTCTACCAGGTAAAAGCACGTGGGATGCGTTCCGCCCAGTATTAGATAGGTGGCCCCAGACTCAGTGGCGGGGGGCAATCGAGACCAGCATCGGCACTAACGGTTCCAACAGGTGAAATAAAATGATGCCAAATAACCCGGTCGTAGGGACGCAGCATGCTGCGTCCCCCGGTTACAATACCCGTTTCCCCCTTTACGACCCCGTCCCGGTATAGCTGTTCACGCCCAGCGTCCACACCCCATAAGCCAGGGCAAACAACCCTATCCCCACCAGCGGAGAAATATAGACCAGCCAGGAGACTTCTTCGGTATGCAGGAAAAGCTGCGCCGGGTAGAAAGCCACGAAGCTGATCGGGATCACATAGGTGAACAGAATTCGGAAGAACCCGTTAAAAATCGAGGTGGGGTATTGTGAATACTCCCGCAGTTTGAAGATCAATTGCAGGATGGAGTAGGAGTTCAATATCCAGAAGGCGGTGCAGGCGGCCATGATCAACAGCGAGGCGATCACCATCGACGCACCAAACAACGACACGATCAGCAGCGCAATCCGGGAGACATTCCACACCAGCCCCAGTTTAGCCGAGGAATACACCAGCGCGAAGATGCCAATCGCGATCTGGCTCAAGCCTTTCAGGTCGAACATCTCCGACATGTAGTAGAACATCATATTCAGCGGGCGGAAGTAGTATTTGATAAAAGTACCTTCGATCAGGTGGAAGCGAAGCTGCCAGATGTGGTCGAAGAAAACCTGGGCCGGTGAAACCGCCAGCAGGTAAAAACTGTACATGAACAGAATCTCGGTGAACGTCCACCCGGCCAGGCTGGGGATCGCCTGGAACAACACCCAGAATACACCGATGCTCGATAAGCTGGCGAGGATCATGCCCACCGAACTGATCAGGAAATCGGCCCGGTACTGCATCCGGGCTTTGATGTACTGAGCCTCGATCAAATAGTACAGCCGGGCATAGCGGCCAAGTGTTTTCAGCATATCGTCTACCCCCCGTTGACCGTCACAGCCCTGATCGCCCGACCGAAGAACAGGCGGCTGGTGAGCCAGATGGCCGCCACCCAGATCAACTGTATCCCCAGCATCGACAGGTAATCGCTGAGACCCATCTCCGGGTCAACCAGCATCGACACCGGCGCGTTGTAGATCGCCTGGAACGGCAGGTAGTACAAAATCTGCCGGATACCCTCTGGGAAAAAACGGATCGGGATCAGTGCCCCGGATAGGAACAGGACGATCAAATCCTTGGTGATGTTGATCCCCCAGATCGACTCGGTGTAAAACGCGGTCAGGCCGACCATATAATCAAGCAGGAAGCTGATCAGGTAGGCACAAAGCAGGCTGATCGGGAAGAATAACAAATTGATGCCGGTCACGATCTCACCGCCAAACACCAGGACGATCATGATCAGTGAGGGGGCGGTGTTCAACGCAAACTGGATCAGCAGTGGGCCTATCGACCGGGCGAAGATCAACAACTGGTAATCCAGCGGCTTGCTCAGGTCCATGATGATCTGGCCCTGGACGATTTCATGGGACATCCGCCAGGCGACATAGGTCGTGAACAGCACGAAGATCGAACCGGTCAGTGCCAGGTAGACAAACACCTGGTTGAACGTCATGCCGTTCAGGGTGTCGGAATGGTGGTAAATACTTTTCCACAAAAAATAGATGACGACAATGTAGAACATGTTCGTGATCAGCGTGAAGAATATATGCCCCCGATAGACGAGGCCGTTGAGAATGCCGATCTTGACAACAGCGCCGTATCGTTTCATGAGGCGGCTCCGTCGTAGATGTTCTTGACCACGTTCTCCATCGTGATCTCGGCGATCTGCACGTCCTTGACCGGGAAGGTGGACATGGTGAAATTCAGCACATCCATCAAGGGGATCTGCTCCTCGCTGAAGGTCACACTGACCCAGCCGTGATCGCCGTTCTGGATGGTGAAGTTGGCGCTGTCGTCAAACTGCTTCTGGTATTCCCGCCGCACCCTGTCAATGGTGTCCTTCTGGTAAGGGTGAATCCGCGCTCTGAGTGTCCGGTAAGCCCCGAACAGGTGCGTCACCTGCTTGATGTCGCCGTTGAAGATCACCTTACCCTTATCGATGATGATGATCCGTTCGCACAGTGCCTCGACATCACCGATGTCGTGGGTGGTCAGGATGATGGTCGTGTTGTGCGTCCGGTTCAACTCTTTGATCAGGGTGCGTATCTTGCTCTTGACGGACACGTCCAGGCCGATGGTCGGCTCATCCAGGAAAACAACCTTCGGGTTATGCAGGAACGCCGCGACGATGTCACACAGCATCCGCTGTCCGAGCGACAGGTTGCGCACCGGCTTTGCATAAAGCGGGGTGAGATCGACCAGGTCGTTGAACATTCCCATCTGACGGTCGTAGTCTTCCTGGCTTACCCGGTAGATTTCCTTGAGCAGCTTGAAGGACTCGATCACGGGCACGTCCCACCAGAGTTGGGTGCGCTGTCCGAAGATCACGCCGATGTTCTGTGCGTTTCGCTGGCGGTTTTTATGCGGCACGTTGCCGTTGACCAGGATCGTGCCGTCGGTCGGCCTGAGGATACCGGTCATCATTTTGATGGTGGTCGATTTGCCCGCCCCGTTCGGGCCGATATAGCCGACGATCTCGCCAGCTTCGATGTTGAGCGAAATCTCATCTACCGCCTTGACGATGTTGTAATCGCCGGAGAATAAGTCACGGGTTGCGCCCCACAGCCCTTCCCGGCGGTTCAGTACTTTGAAATGTTTGGATAACTCCTCTATCTCTATGATCGGCATGTCGTTCATTTGCTCCTCCTGCCATCCTTATAACACCCAGAAATGAGTGGAAATACCATTTCCCATTGCTATCATACAAAAACCGGGTGCAATTATAATCTGTCAAAAGGAGTATGTCAGGGAGTAGGGAGGGGTATTTTCTTCT